>NZ_RXHX01000022.1:0-105113 GCF_005930655.1 Pseudomonas sp. FSL W5-0299 | reverse complement strand
GTGGTGAAAAGCGAAGCGTGTACACCGAACCCCTTGTAGGAGCGAGGCTTGCCCGCGAAGGCGGCCTGACAGCCGACCAATTTCTTGCAGACGTGCATCGTTCCGCTGTAGGAGCGAGGCTTGCCCGCGAAGGCGGCCTGCCAGCCGACCAATTTCTTGCGGACGTGCATCGTTCCACTGTAGGAGCGAGGCTTGCCAGCGAAGGCGACCTGCCAGCCGACCAATTTCTTGCAGACGTGCATCGTTCCACTGTAGGAGCGAGGCTTGCCCGCGAAGGCGGCCTGACAGCCGACCAATCACTTGCAGACATGCATCGTTCCACTGTAGGAGCGAGGCTTGCCCGCGAAGGCGGCCTGACAGCCGACCAATCACTTGCAGACGTGCATCGTTCCACTGTAGGAGCGAGGCTTGCCCGCGAAGGCCGCCTGCCAGCCGACCAATTTCTTGCAGACGTGCATCGTTCCACTGTAGGAGTGAGCCTGCTCGCGATAGCGGTCTGCCAGCCGACCATTTTCTCTCTACTGCCCCCGATTGATCGTTCCCTACGCTCCGCGTGGGAATGCCGCCCGGGACGCTCCGCGTTCCATTTTTGTGTGTTGAAAGATGTTTAAAAAACACAGCGTTTTCCCACGCATTTTTCAGGTTGCCGGGTAGGAAGCGTGTTCTCTAACCTTTGGCTGTCGCTGCAAATTCAGCGACCGGGCGTGAGATCCCCGGCAACTAGTATGCATCTAGCGCCAATGCCACCATAATTGGCGCCAGCTTATCCGCTGCCTGTAAATGCGTTATGGCGGCTGTGTGCGGGCAGACTTCGGTCTGGCCGGGTGCCTACTACCGGTGATCTCACACTGCACATAGCTGCCACCTCTTCGCCGCGTGAGATCCGGCGAATGGTGGCACCCATTTCAGTAGGAGTTTGCATGGATAAGTTAATCCCCGATCCACCCATCAACACCACCTCTCCCCGCGACGAAACCACCCAGGCCGAATCGCTCATCAAAGACCACGAAGCCATGAAACGCGCGCTCGATTACTACCTCGATCCCCCCGAGCGCTACATCGAAAAACCGCGCCGGCCGAGCACGATGTTTGTGGTCGATCCTGATGTTGATTCTGAAAGTCTGTTGGCTCATGCCTGTGAGTCGTTGGCGTCGGCGAGTGTTATGAGCAGTGATTTTGCGACGAGCCTGGAGGGGCCGCAGCGGCATACGCTGATGGCGATTCAGCAGGTCATCATGCTGGCGGAGTTGGCGGTGAATCGGGTGTTGGATAGGGTTGAGGTTCCCCGGTAGATAGCGTTCGGTCTGGTTTACCGCGTGATCGTTCTTCGCGGGCAAGCCTCGCTCCCACAGGTGCGGGGGTTGCTCGCGATTGGCACAAAACCCGACGGACTCGCTTGCGGCGTGAAGCTTGCGGCTCTGGACACAGGTATACTGCCGCTCTTTCGCGGCTCGCTGACCGGGCCCGACTTTTTGCATCACCCCGGAGCTTTCATGACTTCCCCGACACAACCGCCGGTTGCCGACGCTTTGAGCGACGCCCCGGCAGACCTGCCAGACAGCGTCGACTCCAGCGCAGACAGCGAAACCAAAGCCGCGATCCCGGCGTTCAAGTTCCCGTTCAAACCGGGTGATTTGGCCGCTGCGAAGAATGCCAGCCAGCCTTGGTACAAGAATGGCGCGAAGAATGGCCATACCAAGACACCAGGGGCTGCGCCTCCAGGGACTCGTCGGTCGATGGGTAAACGCTGAGTTTCAAACGCTGCAGTGCCTGATCAATCGCCTTCGCGAGCAGGCTCGCTCCCACAGTAGATCTCAACAGGACACAGATTTTGTGTGTACGACGCAGATCAATGGTGGGAGCGAGCCTGCTCGCGAAGGGGCCATAACAGGTTGAACAGCCCTGGAATCAAGCCACCCGCAACGAAATAAACGCATAGTTCACCGGCACTTCCGTCGCCACCATCGCCCCGGCCGCCTGCACTTGCACGGCGATGTCTTCCCCTGACACATGAAACTGCCAATCACTGCCTGAGCCCGCCAGCGGCTGCGCGGCAACCTGGTCGATGACGGTGGCAAACGCCTTCATATCCGGCAGATAAGCCGTAAATCCATCCCCCTTCAACGCTGTCGTCCGAATCCCCAGCAGCCCGCAAATCGCATCCTTGGTCTGAATGTCGTCGCGATCCGCCTGGCGCGAACGCTGGATCAATCCCGCGAGTTCCTGATCCACCAACTTACCCCCGATGATCAAGTCCGGTCCCTGTTCCCACGATTCGGGCGGGCATTCTTTCACTGCGGTGTTCAGCGCAATGTGCGGATTGATTTCCATCGGGTAGATGCGGCACACCAGCGGGCGGCGTTCGTAGATTCGGCAGAGGTTGTCTTCGTCAAGATTCCGGCAGGGACCGACGTTGTAGGCGGCAAAAGTGATCGCCACGTAAGCCTCGGACGTGCCGCTTCGAACCACTGCTGAGCGACGTTCGGCGTGTTCGCGTTGCTGCACGGGAAGGCCCAGGCCGTTGCCGAGGAAACCTTCCACCAACACGATCACCTGACCGCCGTCGGCCGCCCACATGCGGGCTTCGGCCAGGGTCAGGGGCACGTGGTGGTCGTTGCAGCATTTGCCGCAACCTACGCAGGAAAATGTCGTATTCATTGAGCGGCCGGTCGCTTCCGAGGGCATGGAACGGCGCCAGAAAGACACCGCGAAGGCTCGGGTCGAAGCAAGTTATGCGCCAGTCACTGGGTTTTGGCGGTGGGGCGGATGGAGTCCCATTCGGTCACGTAGGCGGTTTTGCTCTTTTTGTTGTAGAGGCACAGTTCGGTGCCTTGCTGGCCTTTCATGTGTTTTTGCGGGTATTGGCCTTGCATCAGGAGCGCGGTGTAGTCGACCCGGTCGTCGAACTGCGCGGCGGTGCCGACGGGTTTGGCGTTTTTCAGGCCGCTGGCTTTGGTGCAGCTGGCGAGCACGGCTTTGTCGTAGGCGGCCCAGGCGTCGGGACTGGAGGCGTGGGCTTGGGGGGCGAGGGCGGTAAGGCAGAGCAAGGTCAGGGTGGCGGTTTTCATGGGTCAGGCATCCTTGGGCATTGAGTTGGCCGAGGGGGGGAGTATGCCTGATGGTATTGGGTTGAATGTGTCGGCCCCATCGCGAGCAGGCTCGCTCCCACAGTAGATCTTCACCAGACACCGATTTTGTGTACGACAAAAAACATTGTGGGAGCGAGCCTGCTCGCGATGGCGGTGTCTCAGACTGGGACCAATTCTCGGCGGACTACATACATCCCGGCGCTTTCATACAGCCGCTGCGCCCGAAGGTTGTCTTCCAGTACTTTCAAATCCACATAACCTTCCCGGCGGGCCTGAAACACCTGGAACGCGTGGAGCAGTAATGCGCGGCCAACCCCGCGTCGCTGTGCCCGTGGGTGCACCATCAACTTCTTGATGTAGGCGCTGGTCCAGCACTGCGCCACGCCGACGATCCCTTCGGCATCTTGAGCGATGAAGCAGAGCGTGGGGTCGTATTCAGGATCGGTTTCAAAACGGCGCTGCCAGATTGCCAATTCCGGCACACGACCACCGCCTTCCAGGTGACCCAGTTCCATCACGTGATGGACGGCTTGGGCGACTTCGGGACGGTACTCGATCAATTCAATGCCGACCGGCCACGTGATTGCGGGCACCGTCTCGGCAAGGTTGCGCCGCATCAGCAAGCAAAAGCGTTCGGTCATGACTCAGTGACCTTGTTCGGCGACGGCCTTCGCCGCTTCGATCAGGCACCGGGTCAGTTCTGGTGAGGAAAACTTGGTCAGCACCGCGTTGGCCCCGGCCAGGCGCGCTTTCTCACTGTTCATCGCGCTGTCCAGCGATGTGTGCAGCAACACATAAAGGTGCGAGAAGTCCGGCGTCTCGCGCAGGGTGCGGGTGAACGCGTAGCCGTCCATCTCCGACATTTCGATGTCCGAGACGATCAGGTTGATCTGCTGCGCCGTGCCTTGCAGGTCCAGCAGGCAGTCGATGGCTTCCTTGGCGCTGCGGGCGGTGTGGCATTGCAGGCCGAGGTTGCGCAAGGTGTGAACCGATTGCTGCAGCGCGACCTGGCTGTCGTCGACCACCAGGATCCGAGCGTTACCCAGCACTTCGGCGTCTTCCATGCTCAGTTCGGTCGGGGCCATTTCGATCTGCGCCGGGGCGATGCCGTGGATGACCTTTTCGATGTCCAGCACTTGCACCAGGGTGCCGTCGACCGAGGTCACGCCGGTGATGTACGAGCGCACGCCGCCGGAGCCGAAGGGCGGCGGGCGGATGTCGGTGGTCAGGCAGTGGACGATCTTGCTCACGGCCTGAACGTGCAGGCCCTGTTTGGAGCGGCTGACGTCGGTGACGATCAGGCAGCCACCATTCGGGTCTTCCAGTGGCCGCTCGCCGATGGCGCGGCTGAGGTCGATCACCGACAACGAGGCGCCGCGCAGGGTGGCAATGCCTTTGACGTGTGGGTGCGACTCCGGCAGCTTGGTCAGCGGCGGGCAGGGGATGATTTCGCTGACTTTCAGCAGGTTGATTGCCATCAGCTTGCCGCTGCGCAAGGTAAACAGCAGAAGCGAAAGTGAGTCTGCGCGGGCTTTGGTGGTGGACATAAAAACCTTCTGTGGAAAAAGGTGATGGGCGAGTAAAAAGTCGCCAAAAACTATTGATGCCGGGTTATCGACTTGTTGGGGGCAGGCTTTAGGCTAAATACCCATTCCCGGCCCAACGGCGAACCCTGTGGCGAGGGAGCTTGCTCCCGCTGGAGTGCGAAGCACTCCCGATCAGGTGATGTGTGTTATCAGACTATCCGCATTTTCAGGTTTTGCGGCTGCCTCGCAGCCGAGCGGGAGCAAGCTCCCTCGCCACAGTGGGGGGTTATTTCATCCCTAGGCGCTTGGCCATCCGCCCGAGGTTCGCCCGATCCAGGCCCAACTCGCGCGCCGCGCTTGCCCAGTTGTCGTGGTGCCGTTCCAGGCAAGCGCTGATCAATTGGCGCTGATAATTTTCGGTAGCCTCTCGCAAATCCCCCGACACCAATGCCATTGGGGCCGCCGCCGGTTGCTCGGCGACCACTTCGATGCTGCCATTGGGCAAATCCAGATCCGCCGCACTCAAACTCAGAATCTTCGGCCGTACCTTGCAGTTACCCAGCGCTTTCAAGGCACTGCGACCAATCAAATGCTCCAGCTCCCGGACATTCCCCGGCCAGTCGTATGCCAGCAATGCCACCTGCGCGTCGCTGCTCAGGCGCAGGCTGTTAAGGCCCATCCGCGAGCGGTTCTGTTCCAGGAAATAACCGCTGAGCAGCAACACATCGCGCCCGCGATCGCGCAGGGCCGGTACCAGCAGCGGGTATACGCTCAAGCGGTGATAGAAGTCGGCACGGTAGCGGCCGCTGCGCACTTCTTCGGCCAGGTCGCGGTTAGTCGCTGCGATCAAGCGCACGTCCACCTGATGCTCCTTATCCGACCCCAGGCGCTGCAATTGACCGCTTTGCAGCACCCGCAACAACTTAGCCTGCACGGTCAGGGACAGTTCGCCGACTTCATCAAGAAACAGCGTGCCGCCATTGGCCAGTTCGAACTTGCCGCGCCGATCGCTGGTGGCGCCGGTGAAGGCGCCGCGCACATGGCCGAACAATTCGCTCTCCACCAGGGTGTCCGGCAGGGCGGCGCAGTTGAGGCTGATGATCGGTTTGTCCGCCCTTGGCGAAGCGGCGTGAATCGCCTGCGCGACCAATTCCTTGCCGACTCCGGTTTCCCCGGTGATCAGCACGGTCAGGTCGCTGCCGCCCACCAGGCTGATCTCTTCCACCAGGCGTTTATGCGTCTTGCTCTGGCCGATCATCTCGCGGTTTTGCTGGCCGCTGGCCTGGCGGTAGACCTCGGCGCGCTGATGCTCGTCTTCGGCGCGATTGGCCAGGCGTTCGATGCGTTCGGCGGCGTTGACGGTGGCCGCCGCGAGGCTGGCGAAGGCTTGCAGGGCGTCCAGTTCGATGGGTTCAAATTTTTCCGGGTCGAGGGCGTCGAGGGTCAGCAAGCCCCAGGGACGCTCGTCGATGAACAACGGGCAGCCCATGCAGTCGTGAACTTCCAGATGCTCGTCGAGGCCGTCGACCAGACCGTCGTAAGGATCCGGCAAGTTGCTGTCGGCGGCGAACCGCGTCGGGCCGTGGCTGCTGAGCAACGCTTCGAAACGTGGGTGCTCGCTGACTTTGAAACGGCGGCCCAGGGTGTCGGTGCTCAACCCGTCGACGGCCAGCGGCACCAGCCACTCGCCATCCAGGCGCAGCAGGGCGGCGGCATCGCAGGGGAGCAGGGCGCGCATGGCTTCGAGCAGGCGTCGATAACGCTCGCCTTCGGGCAGTTCGCGGGACAGGTCGGAGACCAGCGGTAGCAGGGCGGTAAGCAAAGATTTTGCAGTCATAGTGACTCCGTGTAGTCGGGATGACTATAAGCCAGCGTGTGTCGATATGACTACTGTGTTTATAAGTTATTGTTTTTAAAGGGTTAAATAGTTGGCATGGAAAGTGATAGCTATAGGGTCATCAGTTAGCAATCCAAAAGTAGCCCAGGAGTCACTTTATGCTTAGCGTTCAAGACCGTGCCATCGTCAAATCCACCGTGCCGTTGCTGGAAAGCGGTGGCGAAGCGCTGATCACTCACTTCTACCGCATGATGCTCTCGGAATACCCGGAAGTGCGCCCGCTGTTCAACCAGGCTCACCAGGCCAGCGGTGATCAGCCGCGCGCCCTGGCCAACGGTGTTCTGATGTACGCGCGCCACATCGACCAGCTCGATCAGTTGGGCGACCTCGTCGCCAAGATCATCAACAAGCACGTGGCCCTGCAAATTCTGCCGGAGCACTACCCGATTGTCGGCACTTGCCTGCTGCGTGCGATCTCCGAAGTGCTGGGCGAAGAAATTGCCACCCCTGAGGTGATGAGTGCCTGGGGCGCGGCCTACGGTCAGTTGGCCGACATCCTGATCGGCGCCGAAACCAGCATTTACGATCAAAAGGAACAGGCCCCCGGTGGCTGGCGCGGGGCGCGGGAATTCATCGTGGCGGCCAAGGTCGAGGAAAGCGCGGAAATCACCTCGTTCTACTTCGAACCTGCCGACAAAGGCGCGATTCTGGCAGCGGAACCGGGCCAGTACATTGGCATGAAACTGATCCTCGATGGCGAAGAGATCCGTCGTAACTACTCGCTGTCGGCGTTGGCCAACAAGGGCCAGTACCGCATCAGCGTCAAGCGTGAAACCGGTGGCCGCGCCTCCAACCACTTGCACGATCAGTTGCACGTTGGTTCGAGCATTCAACTGTTTCCGCCATCGGGCGAGTTCACCCTGACCGCCAGTGACAAACCGCTGGTGCTGATCAGCGGTGGTGTCGGCATCACCCCAACGCTGGCGATGCTGGAAGCGGCGCTGGCCACCGAGCGGCCGGTGCACTTTATCCACTGCGCGCGTAACGGCAGCGTTCATGCATTCCGCGACTGGATCGATGGCTTGGCCGAGCGTCACCCGCAACTCAAACGCTTCTATTGCTACGCCGAAGATGATGGCGTGAGCCCGGCGGCCGACACGGTCGGGCTGTTGAGCCGCGAGCAACTGGGCGAGTGGCTACCGGAGCAGCGCGATCTGGATGCTTACTTCCTGGGGCCGAAAGGGTTCATGGCGGCAATCAAGCGTCACCTCAAGGCGTTGGGTGTGCCGGAGAAGCAGAGCCGTTACGAGTTCTTTGGGCCGGCTTCGGCGTTGGAGTAACTGTTTGCGGCGACTCGGGAGACCGAGTCGCCTGCTTCGCGGGCAAGCCCCGCTCCTACAGGTTTTGTACCGTTGCGCAATCGCGCGAACAACACAAAACCTGTAGGAGCGGGGCTTGCCCGCGATAGACGCGCCGCGGTCCCGATTCGTAAAAATCCCTTAAAAGTTAATCCGTTCTTAACCGGTTTATCGTTTATTCCCCGATGCTGATGATAGGCGCTCGTTCGTTTACATGATCAGGATCGCCCCATGACTCACTTCACCTTCTCCCGTCTCGTTCTATCGGCTGCGTTACTGGCCAGCCCTTTCGCGTTCGCCGAATCCGCCTTGCTCCAGCCGCAGACCTTGATCGTCGATCAGAGCCTGCCCAAGGCGCAGCGTGATGCGATGGAATTGGCAGCTCGTCGTTACGGTAGTTTCTGGAACAGCGGGGAGGAGGCGTTGGCCAAGGCGGCCTTGTCGGAGCAGTTCATCGACATGACCCCGCCTGAAGGCCGGGTCCAGGGGCCGACCGGGCCGCTGCTGGCGTCGAAGTTTTTCCGCACGGCGGTGCCGGACCTGAGCTGCGAGATCGAGCAAATGATCATTGCTGGCGACCGGGTGGTAGTGCATTTGCACTTTCGCGGTCACTTCACTGGTCCGTTCAAGGCTCTCAAAGGTCAGGGCCAGCGTGTAGACTTCCGGGCAACCGATATCTATCAGATCAAAAGCGGTCGCATCGCGGCCAATTGGCATATCGAAGACAACATCAGCCTGATGCAGCAGCTGCAAGCGCAGCCGCCGGCGAGCTGATCCACGAGCATAAAAGGGAAACGCGATGAGCGAGGAAACAATGCGGTTGGGACGTGAACGGCGCTACCTGGTGTTGCTGGGCATCATCTGCCTGGCGCTGATCGGTGGCGCGCTGTACATGCAAGTTGTGCTGGGCGAGGCGCCGTGCCCGCTGTGCATCCTGCAACGTTACGCGCTGTTGCTGATTGCGCTGTTTGCCTTCATTGGCGCGGCGATGCGCACCCGCCGCAGCATCACGGTGTTTGAAACCCTGGTGGTGATTTTCGCACTGGCCGGCGTCGCGGTGGCCGGGCATCACGTCTACACCCAGTTCTACCCGGCGGTCAGCTGTGGCATCGATGTGCTGCAACCGATTGTCGATGGCCTGCCGCTGGCGAAGATTTTCCCGCTGGGCTTTCAGGTCGACGGTTTCTGCTCCACGCCATACCCGCCGATCCTCGGTTTGTCGCTGGCGCAGTGGGCGCTGGTGGCGTTCGTGCTGATCGTGGTGCTGGTGCCGCTGCTCACTTCGCGTAACCGCAAAGCACTGCGCTGAGGTCATCCGCCACTCGTGCGGATAACGTGAAAAAACGCCCCGGTCCTCATCAAGAGGGCCGGGGCGTTTTGCATTTCAAGGGACAAATAAAAAGTCCGTGATGTGCGACAAGAAAGGGTGCGACACGTGTGCGACATGTTGTCACAGCGTGACTGTCGCAAGGCATTTCAACGGGCAGAATCGGTGTATGGCCTGGCAACAAAATTGGCCTGCTCAGGCGTCTGCCGATTTATTGGCCATCGCACGCAAGCAGACAGTTTTAACAGCGGCTGGCAAATCGCCAGAGCCCTTGTCTTGTAGGGGCTAGGGCACCGTCGAAGTGTCTGCGTCAGCCCCGATAGCTGTCTGAACTGCGCCCTGTAGACCTACAAATTTTGGTGTTTTTGTTGAGAATTAATTTCGATAAGATGCCGCACTTTTGCAAAATCCGTTAATGATTGTTGCTGGAATGGATAAAAATTATTTCGGGATGAGACATGGTTTATGAGTCGCTACGTATCTACAATCGCCCGCACTGAATTCCGGCACTGCTCACCTTGAGCAGGAAAACAGGGCGTCGAGGGGCTTGAACGCTTCGTGCGACTCCCAGGTGTCGGAGCCTTCCAACTATCCGCACCAAATGGAATTGGTCTGTAACAAGGCCTTTGACCACGAATTCGAATAAGAACTTACCGCTAGCCCAGGATTTGTCGAACAGCGTCTGACGCGCGACGGGCAGCCCTTATTCAATCCAAGAAAAATGCCAACCCTTGGCAGGGTGAAGTGTTGGCGATCAAAACCCAACTGCATTGCGCAAGCTGCTTTAGAGGTCGTGAGATGAGTAAAAACAGGTACCCCAGACTACTAGGCTTATTGCCGCTGCTCGGCACGTTGTTGCTGTCAGGCTGCAACATGACCTTGCTCAATCCCACGGGCCAGGTCGGCCTGGAACAGCGAAACCTGATCATCACCGCCACGCTGCTGATGCTGTTGGTCGTGGTGCCGGTTATCGTCATGACCTTCCTGTTCGCCTGGAAGTACCGTGCCTCTAACAAGGACGCCATTTACACCCCGAAATGGTCTCACTCGACCAAAATCGAAGTGGCCGTCTGGACCATCCCGGTCCTGATCATCGTTGCCCTGGGTTACATCACCTACATTTCGACCCACGAATTGGACCCGTACCGTCCGATTCAATCCGACGTCAAGCCTGTGACCATCGAAGTGGTCGCGCTGGACTGGAAGTGGCTGTTCATCTACCCGGAACAAGGCATTGCCACGGTCAACAAGATCGTGTTCCCGGCGCACACGCCAATCAACTTCAAGATCACCTCCGACGCCGTGATGAACTCGTTCTTCATCCCGGGCCTGGGCGGCCAGATCTACGCGATGGCGGGCATGCAGACCAAGCTGCACTTGATCGCTGACCGTAACGCTGAAATGGACGGTATCTCCGCCAACTACAGCGGCGCGGGTTTCACCGGTATGAAATTCAAAGCGATCGCAACTTCCCAGGAAGATTTCGACGCCTGGGTAAGTGAAGTCAAAAAGTCACCCAAGCAGCTTGAACAAGTTGAGTACGCAGCCCTTGCCAAGCAGAGCCAGAACAACCCAGTCGAGCTCTACTCCTCGGTGACGCCGAACCTGTTCCAGACCATCGTCGACAAGTACGAAGGCATGAAACCGGGTCCTAAGGTGAAGCACGAGAAGAAAGAGAAAGAAGTGGCCGCTACGCAAGGAATGGACATGAACTCGCATTCAGCTGCCGGGGCAGAGGAGTAAACGATGTTTGGTAAATTAAGTTGGGAAGCGGTCCCGTTCCACGAACCGATCGTGATGATAACCATCGCCATGATCGCGCTCGGTGGTCTGGCACTGTTCGCTGCAATCACCTACTTCAAGAAGTGGACCTACTTGTGGACCGAGTGGCTGACGTCGGTCGACCACAAGAAAATCGGCGTGATGTACATCATCGTCGCCATGGTCATGCTGCTGCGCGGTTTTGCCGACGCCATCATGATGCGTACCCAGCTGGCCATGGCCACCGAGGGTTCGCCTGGCTACCTGCCGCCTGAACACTATGACCAGATCTTCACCGCCCACGGTGTGATCATGATCATCTTCATGGCGATGCCATTCTTCACCGGCCTGATGAACCTTGCAGTGCCGCTGCAGATCGGCGCGCGTGACGTTGCCTTCCCGTTCCTGAACTCCCTGAGCTTCTGGCTGCTGGTGTCCGGCGTGGTGCTGATCAACCTGTCCCTGGGCGTCGGCGAATTCGCCAAGACCGGTTGGGTTGCCTATCCGCCGCTGTCGGGCCTGCAATACAGTCCGGGCGTGGGGATGGATTACTACATCTGGGCGCTACAGCTATCGGGTCTGGGGACAACGCTGACGGGGGTCAACTTCCTGGCCACCGTGCTGAAAATGCGTACCCCTGGCATGAAACTGATGGACATGCCGATCTTCACCTGGACCTGCACCTGGGCCAACGTCCTGATCGTGGCTTCGTTCCCGATCCTGACCGCTACCCTGGCACTGCTGACGCTTGACCGTTACATGGATTTCCACATTTTCACCAATGAACTTGGTGGCAATCCAATGATGTACGTCAACCTGTTCTGGGCGTGGGGTCACCCTGAGGTGTACATCCTGATCCTGCCGGCATTCGGCATTTTCTCGGAAGTCATCTCGGCCTTCACCGGCAAGAAACTGTTTGGCCACCACTCGATGATCTACGCTTCCGGCGCGATCTCGGTACTGGGCTTCATGGTTTGGCTGCACCACTTCTTCACCATGGGTTCGGGTGCCAACGTCAACGCCTTCTTCGGCCTGGCGACGATGCTGATTTCGATCCCGACGGGGGTGAAGCTATTCAACTGGCTGTTCACCATTTACCAGGGCCGTCTGCGTTTCACCAGCCAGGTTCTGTGGACCCTGGGCTTCATGGTGACCTTCGCCATCGGCGGCATGACCGGCGTATTGCTGGCCATCCCGGGTGCTGACTTCGTACTGCACAACAGCCTGTTCGTGATTGCGCACTTCCATAACGTGATCATCGGCGGCGCGGTATTCGGCTACATCGCCGGTTTCGCCTTCTACTTCCCGAAAGCGTTCGGCTTCAAGCTGCACGAAGGCTGGGGCAAGGCAGCGTTCTGGTTCTGGATCAGCGGCTTCTTCGTCGCGTTCATGCCGCTCTATGCACTGGGCTTCATGGGCATGACCCGTCGTCTGAACGCCACCACCAACCCTGAGTGGGTGCCGTACCTGTATGTCGCCATGTTCGGTGCGGTGATGATCGCTGTCGGCATCGCCTGCCAATTGATCCAGCTGTACGTCAGTGTGCGTGACCGCAACAAGCCAGAGAACATGTGCGAACACGGTGATCCGTGGAATGCCCACACGCTGGAATGGTCGACCTCGTCGCCACCACCGTTCTACAACTTTGCCGTGCTGCCGAAAGCCGACTGCATCGACCCGTTCACCGAAGCCAAGGAAAACGGTACTGCGTACCGCGCTCCGGCCAAGTACGAGCCGATCCACATGCCGAACAACACCGCCACTGGCGTGGTGATGGGCGCGCTGTTGACCGTGTTCGGTTTCGCGATGATCTGGCACATCTGGTGGCTGGCAATCGCGAGCCTGGCTGGCACTGTCATCTACTTCGTGATCCACGCTGCACGTGACGATCAAGGCTACATGGTGCCGGTCGATGTGATCGAACGCATCGAAGCCGAGCAGCACAAGCGTCTGGTCGCGGCAGGGAAAATCCCGGCCACCGCCACCCGTGTTGAAACCTCGTTGGAACAGGCTTAAACCATGTCGAACTTAGTGACCAATGCTGGACACACCCATGTCGATGGACATGGGCACGATGACCATCACCACGACTCGGGCGAGATGACCGTATACGGTTTCTGGCTCTACCTGATGACCGACTGCATTCTGTTTGCGTCGATCTTCGCGGTGTACGCGGTACTGGTTAACAACGTCGCCGGTGGCCCGTCGGGCCACGACATCTTCGAACTGCCTTACGTGCTGGGCGAAACCGCTCTGCTGTTGTTCAGTTCGATCACCTACGGCTTCGCCATGCTGGCGTTCTACCGGGGTAACAAGAAGCAGGTCCTGGGCTGGTTGGCCATGACCTTCCTGTTCGGTGCCGGCTTCATCGGCATGGAGATCAACGAGTTCCACGTGTTGATCGCAGAAGGCTACGGCCCTAGCCGCAGCGGCTTCCTGTCCGGGTTCTTCACCCTGGTCGGTACCCACGGTCTGCACGTGACCAGCGGTCTGATCTGGATGGCGATCATGATGTATCAGGTCAACAAGCATGGCCTGACGTCGACCAACAAGACCCGCCTGAGCTGCCTGAGCCTGTTCTGGCACTTCCTGGACGTCGTGTGGATCTGCGTATTCACCGTTGTTTACCTGATGGGGACTATGTAAATGGCTAACACACACGCCCATGACAGCCACGACGCCGGCCACGGCAGCGTCAAGTCCTACGCGATCGGCTTCATCCTGTCGGTGATCCTGACCGTCATCCCGTTTGCGCTGGTGATGTACCCGACGCTGCCGAAGTCGATCACCCTGATGATCGTCCTGGCATTCGCCGTGATCCAGGTGCTGGTGCACCTGGTGTACTTCCTGCACCTGGACCGTTCGGCCGCGCAGCGTAACAACGTGATTGCATTTGTTTTCGCCGCGATCGTGATTGTCCTGCTGGTGGGCCTGTCGCTGTGGATCATGTTCAGCATCCACACGTTCATGATGGCGAAGTGAGGTAAGTCCGGATGTCCTTTAAGCACTTTATCCAAATCACCAAACCGGGGATCATTTTCGGTAACGTGCTTTCAGTGGCAGGCGGATTTTTCCTGGCCTCTAAAGGGCATGTCGATCTGGCCATCTTCCTGGCGGCAATGATCGGCACCTCCCTGGTGGTGGCTTCCGGTTGCGTGTTCAACAACTGCATCGACCGCGACATCGACCTGAAGATGGAGCGCACCAAGAACCGCGTACTGGTCCAGGGCCTGATCTCCCTGAAACTGGCGCTGATCTTCGCGACCGTCCTCGGTGTGGCCGGCGTTGCATTGTTGTACAAGGTGGCGAACCCGTTGGCCGCGCTGTTCGCGGTGATCGGTTTCGTCATCTACGTCGGCTTCTACAGCCTGTACCTCAAGCGCAAGTCGGTTCACGGCACGCTGGTGGGCAGTCTGTCGGGTGCGATGCCGCCGGTGATTGGCTACGTAGCCGTGACCAACAACTTCGACATGGCCGCACTGACGTTGCTGGTGATGTTCAGCCTGTGGCAGATGCCGCATTCCTACGCCATCGCGATCTTCCGCTTCAACGATTACCGGGCCGCATCGATTCCGGTGTTGCCCGTGAAGCGCGGGATTCAAGTGGCCAAGCGGCACATCCTGCTCTACATCCTGGCGTTCCTCGTGGCGACCTTGATGCTGACCTTCAGCGGCTACGCCGGCATGAGCTACCTCGCCGTCGCCGCGGCCATGGGCATGTACTGGTTGTACATGGCCTGGACCGGCTACAAGGCAGTGGATGACACGGTCTGGGCACGCAAGCTGTTCGTGTTCTCGATCTTCACCATCACCGCGTTGAGCGTGATGATGTCGCTGGACTTCAAAGTGCCGAGTGAGTTGTTGCTGACTTACGCGCCTTAAGCGCCAGCTGCTGTAAAGAAAAGCCCCGTCTTCGAGAGAAGAGCGGGGCTTTTTGTTGGGTGCGATTCAGTCGTTTGGCACACCAAGTCTCGTAGGCGCGCAACTAATGCGAGGCCCAGTGCTCCTGCTTACCCATGTGGAAGAATCTTCCTACAAACCTTTCAGGTTGTCGGTCGGAAGTCGTCTTTCTAACCTCGGACTTTGCCAAATCAGCTGCAGCAGCTGCCTGGCGTTTTGTCGCTAGAGGTTCGAATATGGATTTGCCGGACGTAATCAATCCCCGTGTTAATACGAGCACGGCGTTAGGGCAGGCTTTGATTTCAATGTTCAAATCTGTCGAAGCTGAGTTGATGCTTGAGTCTGCAGACACTGGGGCGGTCAAAATTATTGTGTTCGGTGGGTGTGCGGTTCACCTCTATACAAATCACCGTGTTTCCACGGATGTCGATGCCGAAATTTACGAGGCTAATGTCCCAAAAGGTCTCCACCTTCAAACCATGCTCGCAGAGGTTCCGGAAGAGTTTGTCGATGAACGATCCGGTCGATTGATGGAACTGAACTACGACCTTCAATACAACACAAGCTTTGGGCCTGTTCACGAGGATTACTGGGAGCGAAGCCTTCCACTTGCCGAGTTTCCGAATGAGTCTCCTCTGCATGTTCACATTGCATCGCCTATCGACATTGCCATTTCTAAATTGGGCAGAGCTACGGATCAGGACATTGGCGATATCATGGCGCTGCTCAGAAGTGGTTTCATACTCACCACTGAGCTCCGCCGACTGGCGTTGCAGGCTATTGATGTATATGTTGGCAATAAAGAATCACCAACCTCTGTTCTCGAAAATATTCTGCAAAACTATCTGGAGAATACAGATGACGAAGCCCCTTAGCGGCCACGTCCTCTCATCCGCTTTGGACACTTTGGTCAAAAGTCCTTTGAATCAAGCAGATGACGTTGCGCTTGTGAGCGCTGCCAAAGCTGTTTGGTACTCAAGCTCGAACCTCTCAAGTGAAGTCACGGCTTTTTTGAGTCGGCATTCTGATGAGGTCGAGGTTCGTCGCGCAGGCTACCTGCTCGAACGCTTTACACGTTTTTCATGCGTGTCTGATAGCCGAGTGTTGGAAACCTTTAATGCCCTTGAGCTTTTTGCCTACTCGACTTTCAAGCAAGGCGTGAAGCCAGAACCAGCCGCGCCGCTTCGCCGTCGCCGTGATGAACTGGCAGCCTCCTGGGGGTTGAGTGAAGGCCTTGGCCTAAAGGCTCAAACCCTCATGCCTTTTCAGACTCGACATTACGAGGCGGAGCAACGCGCAACATTTTCTTGAGCCTGAGTTGCAAAACAAGAACCCGATGCAGCTCCGGTTGAAAGCCCCGCCTTCGAGAGAAGAGCGGGGCTTTTATTGGAACAGCAAAATGGCATCAGAAAAACTCAGCGATCGAGCAGCCGGAAAAACTGCTCACGCACCTGCAGGCTATCGCTATGCGCAACATTGAAACGCAGGAAGCTGCTGGCATCGGCGGCTTTGCTCAACAGGGTGCCGGGCGCCAGCACCAGGTCGTGTTCGAGGCCTTTGCCGGCCAGGGATTCGGCGTGCAGTCCTTCGGGCAACCGAGTCCAGATGAACAGCCCTTCACCCGCTATCGATGACACCGAACATCCCGCCTCTACCAGCCATCTCGTCACGCGACTGCTCGATTCATACAGGCGATCCACCGTGCGCCGGGTGTGTTTGGCGTAGCTGCCGTTACTGAGCATGGTGCAGGTGATCTGCTCCGCCAGTTCCGAGGTCACGCCGCCGCAGGCCATTTTCAAGGTGATTATGCGTGCGGCCAGTTGCGGCGATAGCGCGGTGTAGCTGACCCGGCTGTTGGCGGTCAGGGTCTTGGAGAAACCGGACACGTAACTGACATTGTCCAGACCGCTCGCGGCCAGGCGCGGGGTGCGTCTTTGCTGGATGTCGCCATACAAGTCATCTTCGAGGATGTGGACGCCGTAACGGTGACTCAGCTCCAGCAAGCGATAAACCTGGGCGGCGGAGAACGAGTGTCCGGTCGGGTTGTGCAGCGTGCTGTTGGTCATATACAGCACTGGGCGATGGGCGATCAGTAATTGCTCGAACGCTTCCAGGTCCAGCCCGTCGCAATCGCGGGCGATGGTGATGACCTTGGCGCCGTGCAGCGCCAGGTTGGTATGCATGTTGAAGTAGCAGGGATCGTCGAGCAGCACGGTGTCGCCGGGTTTTATCAACAGGCGCATCAGCAGGTCGATGGCCTGCACGGTATTGGCGGTGGTGATGATCTGCTCCACCGGCACCTCGATGCCGACGGTCGACAGCTTCACGCGCAACGCCTCGCGCAACGGGAGGTAACCACCGACCTCTCCGTACTCGCCCATGCGCAGCGCGGTCGCACGAAGGGTGCTGCGCACGGCTTTGAGCAATTCGTCGGCGGGCAGCCACGAGGCGGGCAGAAATCCGCAGCCGGGGCGCAGCGCGCCGTTGTTCAGCAGCAAGGCGCGGCGGACCCGGCTGAGTGTGTCTTGGGGATGCAGGTCCGGGCCAGTTGCATGCTGGGATTGAATGCTCGGGCGGTGAATGTAATGCCCCGAACCCTGGCGTGAAACCACCAGCCCCTTGGCCCGCAACCGGTCGAGAGCATCGACCACCGTGGACTTACCGACGTTCATCAACTCGGACAGCTCGCGAATCGGTGGCAACTTGGCCCCGTTCGGCAGGCCACCCTGGTTAATGGCCAAAGACAGCTGATCGACGATCTGCTGCACCAGCGGCACTCCCGGCTGGAACTCGATGGCGGCGATGACGGCGCGCTGCATTTTACTGGTCTCCCTGGCAGTAAAGTTTGTTGGATCTTATACGAAGTTGCCCTGATCAAGACACGCATCTCTCTCTACCATCATCTGCGCGTATGCATGATTGATTAAGAGGGGGTCGGTTAATGAGTAATCAAATGAGTCGCGACGAACGCTTCCTCGCGATGGCGAAAGAACTTGGCTTTGATATCTACGACGAGAATTCTGCCGGCGGGCATTACGCCCCGGTGGTCCGGCACGATGACGAACTGTACGTCAGCGGGCTGGTGCCGCGAATGAACGGCAAAATCCAGTACCCCGGCCGAGTGGGACTGGAACTCAACCTGGTCGATGCCCAAGAGGCTGCGGGTATCAGCGCGATACGCGGGCTTGCCCTGATCCGTGAGGCCATCGGCTCACTGGATAACCTCAAGGCATTGCTGCGCATCACGGTCTACGTGAAATCCACGTTCGATTTTGTGGACCTCAGTGAGGTTGCCAATGGAGCGTCTGACGTCTTCACGCATGTATTGGGTGAGGCCGGTAAACACACCCGAACGACCGTCGGTGTTTACCAGCTACCGAAAAATGCGCCGATTGAAGTGGACATGATCGCGGCCCTGCATCCGTCAGCGCGATAATTCTTTCGGGCAGACCTGCTTTTGTGGCGAGGGAGCTTGCTCCCGCTTGAGTGGGTAGCACTCACAAGAGTCGGCATTGTTGCCACATTTTTTGGGGCCGCTACGCAGCCCGGCGGGAGCAAGCTCCCTCGCCACAGGTTCCTTGCTGACTGGAAGCTTTCAGGTTGATCGGTTACTGCGCAGCGATGCTGTAACCGTCGAACGCGGTTTGTTGTTGAATAGCAGTGATGATGTTCTTGCGGTTGACCGCTTGTTCGGCCCCGGTATTGTCCAGGAACGTTTCGTTTTCAATGGCCGCGTCTTCACCTTCGCCGACGAAAGTGAAACCGAGGAACTCCAGCGCTTTGCGATCAACGTTCAGGCTCGCACGTGGCGTGCGCAGCGGCAGCGTAACGCTCACGCCATCCTTGCTGATGGTGAACACTTCGAGGTCTTTCTTGGCGCGAGCCACTTTGCTCTTGCCGGTGCTTGGGTTGCTGATGGCCTGGTGAGTCTGGTTCAGCACCTTCAACGCCAGACCATAGACAATTTCCTGAAACGCCGGGTCTTCCTTGAAGCTGGAAAGAATACGGCTGATCGGGAATTTGCTGCTCAGGTCTTCCAGCGCGGCAATGTCGGACGCTTCAGCGTCTTTCAGTTGTTTGAGTTCGCCCATCAGTTCATAGGCTTTATCGTCGTCGAAGCTGTCGTGCGCCTGGCGAATCGCGGCGCGCAGCTCGCGGATCTGGTCGCTTTCCCGGGTGGATTGAAAAGCGTCCAGGACCATCTCGCTGATGGTCTTGGCCTGTGGCACATGCTGTGAAAGATTGATGGAGTTTTCGTATTCCGCTTTGGACGACAAGGTGACTACGGATTCAGCGGTATTGGAATCGGACATTGAAATTTCACTACTTCTTTTAACTTGGGTTTAGGCGAGAAAGCACAGGGCCTTTTCAGGCCGCCTAATCTATTGGACCTGACCCGAGTTGTCACGGATGAACAGGCGGTTGGTCATCATTTTTGGCGCTGGGATGTCATTCGCTGAAGCTCCAGCGCATTGGCGGTCGCCGCACCACTGGCGGTGTTGTCGAAGATGCACCAGGTGGGAACGCCGTCGGCTTGGGGGTGTAGCGTTCGAGCCAGGTCTTCAAGCCATGGTTTCTCGTAGTTTGAATAGTAGATTCGCGGCGACCCGTGCAATCGGTAGTAGCGGATGCCCGGCCAGGCACCGGGTACATCGCCATTGGGCAGTGGCGAAGGATCGGCTGCCACTTGGCCTATTCGATGCTCCATCAGCAGCGCCTGCGCCTCGGCTGTTTGCCAGCTGACGTGCCTGGGTTCAAACACGGCGAAGCCTGTGTAGCGCGAACGAAAGGTGGCGAAAAAGGTTTCGGCCGTGTTGACGTCGAAGGGCAAGGAGGGCGGAAGCTGGATCAGCAGGCAGCCAAGCTTCTGGCCCAGGTGGATGCATTGCTCAATAAAGTCATCGATCAACTGTTCACCATTCACCAAGCGAGCCTCGTGGGTGATCTGCTTGGGGACTTTGACTGAAAACCTGAAATTCTCCGGCACGCTTTCAGCCCATCGCGCATAGGTTGCCGGGCGGTGTGGTCGATAAAACGAGCTGTTGATTTCCGCGCACATCAGCTGTGCCGCGTACCGTTGCAGGTGAGTGCCTTCGTCGGGAAAAGCACTCCATTGCTCACGGGGCAGGCTCCATCCGGCGCAGCCGATATACAAGGGCGTCGTGGCTGTCATCAACGTTTTCTCGCCTCAGCATCGGGTATCGGGTTCAAAGCTGTGACCGCTGAAACCGGGCTATTTCCCCAGCGAATTCAGGTTCATCGAGCGAACGGCCCATTTTTCGGCTGTTTGTTCATCCACTGGCAAGGAGAAACGGAAAGTCGCCCCCCGTCCCGGAACGTCGATCAACTGAATCTCGCGACCGTGCAGTTGCAGGATCCGATGCACGATGCGCAGCCCCAGCCCGCCATCGCGCCGGGCACCGCCAATGTTGAACGGACGCAGAAACAAACCTTCGCGCAATTTGGGCGCGATGCCGGGGCCGGTGTCGCTGACGGTGACTTCGATAAAGGGCCCTTGAGGTCGCAGGCTCAGTTCGATTTCTCCACCTTGCGGGGTATAGCGCAGGGCATTGTCGAACAGGTTGGTCAGCACACGTTCGATCAGCCCCAGGTCGGCGCAGGCGGCGGAGAAGTTGGGCGCGAAGTTGGCCTTGAGTTCAATCTGGCGCGCTTCGGCGGTGAGTTCGAACTTCTGGAAGATGTCCTGCACAAGATCGGTCAGGGAGAAACGCTCCAGCACCGGTTGCACGAAACCGTGTTCCAGCCGCACCAGTTCCAGCAGCGATTGCGCCAGGCCGCCAACCTTGCGGCTTTGATCCAGGGCGATGCCCAGATAGCGACGGCGGTCGGCGGGGGACAGCGTGGCGTCCTTGAGCGACAGGGTTTCCAGATAACCGTGCAGCGAGGCCAGCGGTGTGCGCAGGTCGTGGGAGATGTTCGCCACCAATTCACGGCGTTCCTGATCCTGGCGAGTCAGCGAGCGCCATTGTTCGCCGAGACGGGTTTGCATCTGGCGGAAAGCGGCGTCGAGTACGGCTATTTCATCGTGGCTCGATGCTTTTTCTACCGGGTCCGATGCGGGCGGTGTCGAGGGGACTCCGTCGATGTCGAACTGGCTGACTCGATCGGTCAATCGACGCAACGGTCGGGTGATCAGGGCAAATGCGGCAAGGCCGGCGATCAGGCACAACGACGCCACCAGACCGATAGACAGCAGCGCCGTATTGAGCGCGGCGCTGGTGGCACCGCGTTCGGCGAAGCGGTCGTGTTCTTCACTGAGCAACACCACATAGAGGTAACCTTCCGGCTTGCCGTTGACCTGCAACGGCGCTGCGCTGAACACCTTGCGTCCGTCGACGCTGCGCGGGTCGTCGCCGAGAATCGGCAGCGCCTCGCCCTTGAGCAAGCGCTGGATCGGTGCCAGATCGACCCGATCCCGACGCATCCGGCCTTCGGGGGCGGCGCTGCCGACAATGAGCCCCTCGTTATCAAGTAGATAGACCTCGACACTCGGATTGACCAGCATGAGTTTGCTGAACAATTCGCGCACGGCATTGGGCATCAGGCCATTGGTGTCCATCAGCACAGTGTCGCGGGCGATGTGCTGGGCGAGATCACGCGACAGCCCTTGAACCACCTCCAGTTCGTGCATTTTGTTGGAGCGCACTTGCATCCAGGCCGAGGTGCCGCAGCACACCAGCAACAGAATGGCGAACACCAGGGACAGGCGCTGTGTCAGGGTCAGCCTCATGGCTGCTCCTCCTTGGCCGCGAATTTATAGCCACGACCCCATACCGTGAGGATGCGCGCAGGTTGTGCCGGATCGGCTTCGATCTTGGCCCGCAGGCGATTGATGTGGGTGTTGACCGTGTGTTCGTAGCCTTCGTGGCTGTAGCCCCAGACTGCGTTGAGCAGGTCCATCCTCGAGAACACCTTGCCAGGCTGGCGGACGAAGAAATACAGCAGGTCGAACTCTCGCGGGGTCAGGTCCAGGCGACGACCGTCGAGGGACACGTCGCGGGTGATCGGGTCGATGGACAGGCCGTTGGTGATCAGGCTGCCGGCGTCCATTTTCAGGTTGCGGGCCATGGCGTCGACACGTCGCAGCAGGGCTTTGACCCGGGCGACCAGCTCAAGCATTGAAAAAGGCTTGGCCAGGTAATCGTCGGCCCCGAGTTCCAGCCCCAGGATCCGGTGCATTTCACTGGAGCGGGCGCTGGTGATGATGATCGGTGTGTAGCGGGCCATGGCCCGCGCCCGACGGCAGATTTCCAGGCCGTCGACGCCGGGCAACATCAGGTCGAGGATCAGTGCGTCCCAGCTTCCTTGCTGCAGCAGTCGCATACCCTCATCACCGTCGGCGCAGTGCACCACCTCGAACTGCTCATCGCGCAGATGCAGGCAGATAAGGTCGGCGATGTGCAGGTCGTCCTCGACCACCAGGACACGTTTGGTCTGTTCCATAAAGCTCAATCCTTTGTAGCGCAATGGGCACATTGTGCGGGTTTTCCCCGGGGCGAGTTATCACGAATTGTTTAACTGTCCGTGAGGATTTGGCGATCAACCCAAGCCTAGGCTGTGTTCCCTATCAGGCACCTGGAATTTTGGAGATGGCCATGTTTTCACGGCGACAATTTCTTGTAGCGAGCGGCGGGCTGGGCGCTGCAGCCCTGGTGATCGGTGTGTTGCCAAAATTTGCCGCCCATTCGGCGCTGGTCAGCGAGGCCAGTGCGTCGGAGGTGTTCGAGGTGACTCACAGTGACAGCGAATGGCGCGCGATGCTCAGTGCCGAGCAGTACGAAATCCTGCGCGAAGAAGGCACCGAACGGGCCTACAGCAGCCCGTTGAACAACGAGCATCGCGAGGGAATTTTCGCCTGTGCCGGGTGTGATTTGCCGCTGTTCTCATCCGACACGAAGTTTGACAGCCGCACCGGTTGGCCCAGCTTCTGGGCGCCACTGGACAAGGCGGTGGCGACCCGTCAGGACCGTTCCTTCGGCGTACTGCGCGAAGCAGTCCACTGCCGGCGTTGCGGGGGGCATCTGGGCCACGTCTTCGACGATGGGCCCAAGCCGACCGGCCTGCGTTACTGCATGAACGGTCTGGCGATGACCTTCGAGCCCGGGGCGGCGTGACCCATGGGCACTTCCTTTCACTCATTTATTGCAGGTCGATGCTATGTGGCTTCTGGTTCTCGCGTATCTCGGTGGTGTGCTGACGATTGTCAGCCCGTGCATTCTGCCGGTATTGCCCTTTGTCTTCGCTCGCACCGGGCAGCCGTTTATGAAAAGTGGCTTGCCACTGTTGGCGGGGATGGCGGTGACCTTCGCGCTCGTCGCCTCATTGGCGGCGGTGGGCGGCGGCTGGGTGGTGCAAGTCAATCAGTACGGTCGCTGGCTCGCGTTGCTGTTCGTGGCACTGTTCGGGCTGACGCTGCTGCTGCCTCGATTGGCCGAGCGCCTGACGCGCCCACTGGTGGCGGCCGGCAGCCGACTGTCGGAAGCCGCGGGCGCCGATGCTCGTCCGCGTCCCGGCGCTTCGTTCCTGATCGGCGTCGCCACGGGCCTGCTCTGGGCACCGTGTGCCGGGCCGATTCTCGGCCTGTTGCTGACCGGGGCGGCGCTGCAAGGGGCAAGCATCGCCACCACGTTGCTGTTGCTGGCTTACGCCGCGGGTGCCGCCACTTCCCTCGCCGTGGCGTTGTTGCTGGGCGGTAAAGTCTTCGCGGCGATGAAGCGCTCGATCGGCGCGGGTGAATGGGTCCGTCGAGGTTTGGGCGCGGCGATGTTGGCCGGTGTGGCGGCGATTGCCCTCGGGCTGGACACTGGCATCCTGGCGCGGGTTTCGACGGCTTCCACCGGCGGCCTCGAGCAGGCGTTGGTGGGCCGTTTGGCCGGCAAATCACCGAACAACAGCGGGGCGATGATGGCCGCTGGCGGGGCGATGAAAATGTCAGCAAAAGCGCCAGGCGCATTGCCGATTGAGGGCAACCTCCCGCCGCTGGATGGCGCCGTGCAATGGCTCAATTCGCCTCCACTGACCGCACAGGCATTGAAGGGCAAGGTCGTGCTGGTGGATTTCTGGACTTACTCCTGCATCAACTGCCTGCGCACCTTGCCGTATGTCAAAGCCTGGGCCGAGAAGTACCGCGATCAGGGGCTGGTGGTGATCGGTGTTCATGCGCCCGAATTCGCGTTCGAGCGGGATGTGGGCAATGTCACCAAAGCCATGAAAGACCTGGGCATCAACTACCCGGTGGCGATCGACAATGACTACAAGATCTGGCGTGCCTTCAACAACGAATACTGGCCGGCTCACTATTTTGCCGACGCGCAGGGGCGCATTCGTTATCACCACTTCGGTGAAGGCGAGTACGCCGAATCGGAACGCGTCATCCAGCAGTTGCTGCGTGAAGCGGGCGCCTCAAAAGTCGCCGATGGGCTGATCACAGCCGATGCCACCGGGGTTCAACTGGCCCCGGACATGAATGAAGTCCAGTCGCCGGAAACCTATGTCGGCTACCAGCGTGCGGAGCACTTCGTGCCGCAAACCGGTCTGGTGCCGGACAAGGTGTCGGCGTACAGCACGCCGACGCAATTGGCACTCAACGATTGGGGCCTGGACGGTCAATGGAACGTCGGTTCGGAGCGCGCGATTTCAAGCGCGCCGGCCAGCCGAATCGTCTACCGCTTCCACGCGCGCGATTTGCACCTGGTACTGGGCCCCGACGCAGACGGCAAACCGGTGCGCTTCAAAGTGCTGATCGACGGAAAAGCCCCCGGCGATGCCCACGGTACCGACGTCGCCCCCGATGGCAGCGGCAGCGTTACCGAGCAACGGTTGTATCAATTGGTGCGCCAGAACGGCGGCGTGACGGACCGCACTTTCAGCATCGAGTTTCTCGATCCGGGTGTGTCGGCGTATGCGTTTACGTTCGGTTGATCGCCCTATCATTTGTTCAGGAGTCAGACTCATGAAAATCCCGGTTACCTGGCGCCGTACCTTGTTGGGTTTGGCGGCTGCAGGCGTCATTGGCCAATGCTCGGCGTTTTCTTTCGGCGCTGCTGAAGAGGCCGTCATTATCCCGCCGCCTGCCCTGGATGAAACCACCCAGGCCCACAGCGAAACCGCAGTCTTCGCCGGCGGTTGCTTCTGGGGCGTCCAAGGGGTGTTCCAGCATGTCAAAGGCGTGAAAAAAGCCGTCTCCGGTTACGCTGGCGGTGAAGCCAGCACCGCCCGGTATGAGCGTGTCAGCGACGGCGATACCGGTCATGCGGAATCGGTCGAAGTCACTTTCGATCCGTCGCAGGTCAGCTACGGCACCTTGCTGCAAATCTATTTCTCAGTGGCGCACAACCCCACCGAGTTGAACCGCCAGGGCCCCGACAGCGGCACGCAGTATCGGTCGGCAATTTTCCCGGCGAACACGGAACAGCAGCGCGTCGCCCAGGCCTACATTGCCCAGCTCGACGCCGCCCATTCGTTCACCAAACCCATTGTCACCAAGCTGGAAACCTACAACGGTTTCTACCCGGCGGAAGAGGAACATCAGGACTTTCTGACCGAGCACCCGACGTATCCATACATCGTGATCAACGACCTGCCGAAAGTCGCGCAGCTGAAGCAGCTGTACCCGGATCGGTATCAGGAGAAACCGGTGCTGGTGAAGGCGGGGATGTGAAGGGCGTTTTAGCTATCGACTGCGCGGGCGCTCCATCGCGATGCTCGACGGTTCAAAACCCAGGCGCGAGAAGAACTCCGAAGCGCCGTCACGGCCTGCGCGCAGAACCCAGGTGATGTCGGTGTTCTCGCCCATGACATGCTCGACCAGCGCCCGGCCAACGCCTTCACGTCGATGCTGTCCGGACACGACAACCATAGACAGATAACCGTTGGATAGGCTGTCGGTGATGCCACGGGCAAACCCGACGATCTGGGTATCTTTCACGGCAAGCGCGGTACGTTGGGAGCTGGCGATCAACTGCGCAAAATGTTCAGTTGATCCCAGGCGGTGGGCCCATCCGTTCTGCTCAAGAAACAGCCGCACGGATTCCGCTTCCGAGGGCAGTACATCGCGGACATGCAGGACGGCGCTCACCCGGAAATCACATTCTTGCCCGCCACTTTCGACCGATACAGCGCCTGATCGGCCCTGGCCAGAAGGCCGGTCTGTTGCTCTTCTTCAAAGCGCTGGACCACCCCGAAACTCATGGTCACCTGGAACTCGCCCACAGGCGGCATGCTTGAGAGGCCATGGCGGATTTTTTCGGCGAAGGATCGGGCGTCGGCCAGCGAGGTATTGGGCAGGATGAGGATGAACTCGTCACCGCCCCAGCGTGCCAGTAGATCGCCGTAGCGCACGCAGCGTTTCACGGTCTCGACGACCTGCACCAATGCCGCGTCTCCCAGGGCATGGCCGTAGTGATCGTTGATGTTCTTGAAGTCATCAATGTCCATGGCGATCAATGACAGCGGCTGGCGAAAGCGCTGGGCACGCTCGCATTCCTGAGGCAGGGTTTTTTCCAGGCGATAGCGATTGGCGATCGATGTCAGCGCATCGGTTTCCGCCAGTTTGCGATTTTCTTCCAGTTGAATTTGCAGCTGCTGATTGACCCGCGACAACTCCCGGGTGCGTTCTTCGACGATGGCTTCAAGGGATTGATTGCGCCGTTCCATCTCCTCGAAGAGGCGTTTCTTGTCTTCGATGCTGCGGTGCGCACCGACCATCCGCGCGACCGATCCGTCGGCATTGCGTGCCAGCACGTAGCCGCGATCTTCGATCCAGATATAACTGCCGTCCTGCTTGCGGCAGCGATACTCGGCTTGATAGCCCGCCGCGTGTTGATTCAGGTACGCATCAAACAACGCCATCACCCGCGGGTAATCGTCGGGGTGCATCACGTTTTCCCAGGTAAACACGGTGTTGTCCAGGGAGTGCGGAGCATAGCCGAGCATCACGTACCACCCGGGATTGCGGTAGACGAACCCGGTGTTGGCATTCCAGTCCCAAATGCCGTCACTGACCAGTTCCAGAATGGTGTGCAGCATGTCCTCGTTCAAATCCGACACATTGAATTTCAACGGCTCGATATTTGATGCCTCACCCATCACCGCTCTCCTTGCACTGATATCAAAGTGACCCGTCAGCCGGGAGATTAGTGCATGGTGTATTGCCCCGGCTAGTGTTTGGCCCACATCTGCATGGCGAAGTCGACGAAGCGACGCAATTTCGGCAAGCGGTAGCGATCCTGGGCGTACACCAGGTGCATCGGCCGGCTGGGCAGTCGATAGTCTTGCATCAGCGCTACCAGGTTTCCGCTCAGCAGATCCTGCTCGACCAGCGCATCGGGCAACATCACGATGCCCATCCCGGTTCGAGCAGCCTGGTGCAGCCCGGCCGAGCTGTTGATCAGCATCGGTCCTCTGACGGCCACCATGACTTCGCCTTCCGGCCCGCTCAGCCGCCATTGCTTTTCCACGGATTGCCAGTCATCGCCGACCGGGTAGGCAAAGGACAAGCAGTCGTGCTGTTGCAAGTCTTCGGGTTTTTCCGGTGTGCCCCGGCGTGCCAGATAAGACTTCGAGGCGCACATGGTCAGCGTGTAGTCGATGAGCGGGCGGGCGATCAGGTTGGACGGTTCGATTGCACCCAGGCGAAACGCCACGTCGAGGCCGTTTTCGAGAAGGTCGGGCCGCCCGTTGGTGAGGACCACGTCCAGTTTGACTTGCGGGTAACGCAGGGTGAACTCGCTGAGTGCCGGCGCAAGCTTTTCAGTGCCGAAGGTCAGCGGGGCGGTGATGCGCAATGTCCCGCTCGGGGTGTCCTGACTTTGTTCGGCCAGCCGCTCGGAATCCTCCACCAATCCCAACACCTCCAGACAGCGCTGGTAATAGGCGGAGCCGAACTCCGTCAAACGCTGGCGCCGCGTCGTCCGGTTCAACAAACGCACACCCAGACGTTGCTCCAGCGCGCGGAGGTGATTGCCGACCATGGTGGTGGACATTTCGCACTGCTGTGCGGCGGCCGTCATGCTCCCGGCTTCGACCACTTTGACGTAAACCGTCATTGCCTGGAATAAATCCATTATCAAGCTCAGCTTTAAGATGATTGAAGTGTTGCAGCGTTTATCCAGCTCAGGTGGCTAACCATACTGCAAAAACACCGACAATTGATGGAGCTTGATGTCATGACCGCCGCTTGCCTGATGACCACTTACCAACCCCTGGCCCTGAGTTTCAGCAAAGGCCTGGGCACTCGACTTTGGGATCAGGCGGGACGTGAGTATCTGGATGCGGTGGCGGGTGTGGCGGTGACCAATGTCGGCCACTCTCATCCCAAAATCGTGTCGGCGATCAGCGAGCAGGCCGGGCTGCTGTTGCATACCTCCAACCTCTACAGCATCGACTGGCAGCAGCGGTTGGCGCAGAAACTGACGCAGTTGTCGGGCATGGAGCGGGCGTTCTTCAACAACTCCGGGGCCGAAGCCAATGAAACCGCGCTGAAACTCGCACGGCTTTATGGCTGGCATAAAGGTGTCGAGCAGCCGCTGGTGGTGGTGATGGAAAACGCCTTCCATGGCCGGACGCTGGGCACCTTATCCGCCAGCGACGGCCCGGCCGTGCGCCTGGGGTTCAACGAGTTGCCCGGCGACTTCGTCAAAGTGCCCTTCGGCGACCTCAACGCGCTGGAAAAAGTGCGGCAAGCCCATGGCCCGCGCATCGTGGCGATTCTGATGGAACCGATTCAAGGTGAAAGCGGCGTCCAGCTGGCGCCCCCCGGCTACCTGAAAGCCGTGCGCGAACTGTGCAACCGGCGCGGCTGGCTGATGATGCTCGACGAAATCCAGACCGGCATCGGTCGTACCGGCCAGTGGTTCGCCTTCCAACACGACGGCATCGTCCCGGACGTCATGACCCTGGCCAAGGGCCTCGGCAACGGTATCCCCATTGGCGCCTGCCTGGCCCGGGGCAAAGCCGCCGAGCTGTTCACCCCCGGCAGCCATGGCAGCACCTTCGGCGGTAATCCGCTGGCGTGTCGGGTCGGCTGCACGGTGTTGGACATCATCGAAGAACAAGGTCTGCTGGAAAACGCCAGGCTTCAGGGGGAACGCCTGCTGGCCAGACTGCGCGCCGAACTGGCCGACGACCCGAACGTCCTGGCGATTCGTGGCCAAGGCTTGATGATCGGCATCGAACTCAAGCAACCGATCCGCGACCTGACCCTGATCGCCGCACGCGACCACGGCTTGCTGATCAACGTGACACGGGGCAAGACCATCCGCCTGCTGCCACCGCTGACGATTGATGGGCGGGAAGTGGAGATGATTGTCAGAGGGGTTTGTCGGGCGATGAGAACATCCTGAGATCGTGTTCAGTAGTGATATCGACACATCACGACGCGAATCTCACCTTCATCGACCTCGTAGACCAAACGATGCTCAGCAGTAATTCGACGTGACCAAAAGCCGCTCAAATTGTGTTTGAGCGGCTCAGGCTTTCCGAGCCCGTCGAATGGTTCACGCTGGATAGCTGTGATGAGCAGGTTGATTCGTTTGAGTCCGGCCTTGTCATTTTGTTGGAACCATAAATAGTCGTCCCAACCTTCGGGAGTGAACTCAATATTCATTCTTCGATGAGTTGCCTGGATTGGGTCTTCCCTGCACGCAAGTTGCTGATCGATTTGATCAGGCGCTCAGCATTGGCGGGGGAGCGCAGCAGATAGGCGGTCTCTTCGAGAGCGTTGTACTCCGCCAGAGACATCATCACTACGGGTTCACCTTTCTGGCGAGTAACCAGCAACGGCGCACGGTCTTCATTGACCCTATCCATGGTTTCGGCCAGATGGGCCCGTGCGGTGGTGTAGTTGATAGTTTGCATGTTGTAGTCCTCGCTCGATGCAAAGAACGTACAGAAATGAGTACAGGTTGACAAGGCGATACCTCCGAGTGGTCGTTACGCAGACGATGTGTCTACGCTTGCACTGAGTATCGCCGAAGCTTCTTCAAGACGTTTCCGAGACCGATGTAATCCTAATCCGATTTGCCCGCGATCCGATCTACGGACAAACACACCCGCTCCCCCAAACTCTCCACCAACCGAACCAGATACCCATCCGGGTCCTGAACCAGAAATTCACGTTGCCCGACCTCCACCGCATCAGCGCGATACCAGACATCGGCGCAGGGACGAAACAGCGGCCATTCAACTTCGGCCAATCGTTGGAGTATCGGCTCGACGAGATCAACAGTGATCTGAAAGTTGATGCCCCGGCCAAACGGCGCTTCTAATGCTCCGGTCATCCACTGGCCTTCGTCTGGAGCGTATTGCTCCAGCATGATTTGCACGCCGTTGTTATGGAGGTAGGCGAAACCCGCTTCAGGGCGCTCGTAGGCAATCTTGAAACCGATTAGCGAGGTCCAGAAATGCAGGCTTTTCTTGATGTCGGTGACCATCAGTTCGGGGACTAACTTGCTCCGTGCAAACATACCAATCCTTTTTCAAACGCTGTGTGACGAGTCGGAAAGAGTGTTCACGAAGGCCGCGATTTCACCTCGATCCCTGAGTCTGATTTTTGAACCGCTGAACCCTTCGAACAGCTGCCGGTGTGCGGAAAACCCGCTGGAGTCTTTGCGAACACGATAACTGCCGGCCCATTCCAGCAACGCGATCAGCAGTTCGTCGTTGTCCTGCCGGTTTTCTCGCTGACGAATATTGGCGGCGCAGCTTTCGTCGTCAACACACAGCCAGACCAGCGCTGTTGCACGGTTGATCAGTTCGCTGACGATCCAGCCGTAAACACCCTCAATCACCCAGCGCTCTTCATCGGCCAGCACGCGCGCCATGCCCAATGCTTCGGAGCGAGGGCGGGCGATGCTGCTTTCATCCGACAGCCAGTGGACGCGGTCAAGATCAGTCCACGGCGCATGCAGGTGTTCGGCCAGTCGTTTAGCCAGCCAGCTTTTGCCCGCGCCAGAGTTGCCGATGATCAGGGTTCGGGTGAGGTTCATGGTGGCTTACACGTTCAGTCGTCTGTGTCGGGCGCAATCATCCGCGTCTTCGGTGCACCGTTTGAATTGTGCTGAAAGATTTCCTGCGGCTGTCCCTTTTCATTGAAGAACACTTGGCCGATCCCTGCCGAATTCCATAGCCGTTCACCCGCTTCGGCATGTTCAGGGATGTGCGGGATGATGCGCATGCGACGGCGTTTGGTCAGCCAATTGAGCGGCGAGCGCGGCGAGTAGAGCCAGCGGTTGAGGCGGTCGAACCATTCGAGCAGCGTGGGCGGGAATTCGTTTTTGATGCCGCTGCTGGTGATCTGCCAGATCCTTGGACCGGCCTGGCGGTGTCGGATCAGGACTTCGTAGACGAAGGAATAATGCACATCGCCCGACAGCACCACGTAGTTACCCGGTGTGCGCGAGTGTCGGAAAATGTTCAGGATCACCTGAGCCGCGCCGCGATGGGCCATCCAGTTTTCCGCGTCGACCAGCAGCGGATAACCGCACCAGCTGAAGACGCGTTGCACGGTTTCGATCAGTTTGACGCCGAAGATCGGCGCTGGCGAAACAATGATCGCCGACGGGTGATCGAGCAGTTCCTGTTGCAGTTCGCTGAGCGCTTCCCAGTCCAGCAGACCCGAGGGTTGCTTGAGATTCATCTCGCTGCGCCAGCGTCGGGTGCGGGTGTCGATGACAACCAGCGCCGGAGTGGTCGGCAGCACGTAATGCCAGTGTTGAAAGCCGAGCAGATCATCGATCAGAGCGTCCTGGACGTCGCTGTCGAGATAATCGTCGTGCCCCGTGGCACTCAATAATCGGGCTTTTTCCAGCACGTCGCCGAACGCATCCGGGTTGTTGCCCCAGCCCTGGCACAGCATGTAGGCGAGCAGCGCGTTGCCGATGATGCGCTTGGAGAACGGATGGCCGTAGGCCGTTTCCTCCCATTGCGCGGACAGATTCCAGTCATCGGTAATGTCATGGTCGTCGAAAATCATCAGGCACGGCAGATGCGCCATGGCCCGCGCGACATCCCCCAGGCCCCCCTTGAAGTCATCGATACGCGTCTGTTCAAGGGCATAACGCTTGCGTCTTTCGGGCGTCAGCGCTGGCGGTTGTGGCGCGATCAGCGTCCAGGGAGTCGGCGACCAGACCAGCAGGTACATGGCCATGACTTCAGCGAATGTCACCAGGTGATTGTCGGCGCTGCTGCTGGTGAAAATCGGCTTGCGCGCTCCGCCGAAAAATCGCTCGCGCAAGGTTTTGTTGCTCTCAAGCGCCGGCAACAAATCCGCACGATGGTAATAACTGGCAGGGTGTTCGTAGAGTTTGGCGCTGTCGCTGACCACCGCACCTTCGAGGTGTTCTTCGAACAGCCCCAGTTGAGTGATCAGCGCATGGATCGCCCGCAACATCGGACCGGCGACATCGTCGGCGTACACCTGATCGCCGCTCATCATCAGCAGGGTCGGGCGCTCCGTCGCGGCATGTTCTGTCGCCAGAAAACGATCGACGCACAGCAAACCGTCGGCTGCCGGGTGGTGAGGTTTACGGCAGGAACCGTGCATCAACTGATCAATGCGCGAACGCAAAACAAAATTCGGGCAACGGGCTTCGCCGTACAGCAGATGAGGCGCCCAGTCGGCAATACCGGTCGCCGCGTCATCTATCAGCAAGTCATAGTCGATCAGGGTGTCGCAGGGCAGGGCGGTCGCCAGTGGTACATCGATCAGGTGAACGAAGGCATGCTTGCCCACCGGAATGACCGTGCATTGCCCGGCATCGAGGCGAATGTCGCCGACACCTTGCAGGCGCAAGGTCAGCGACAATGCCCGGGTTCCTACCAGCCAGAGCACCAGGCGCGTGGGCTCCAGACGCCGCAACAGCGGGCCGGCGAGGACCGGTGGCAGAGAGCGATGGCTGTCGGGGAATGGCGAAGACATGGACATGCAGGTTCAAGACTCTTGGTGCACAGAGCGCGCGATGATAGCGCAGCCAGCGCCTGGGATTATCTGATGGCTACTGGCTTGCTGCTGAAATTGTAAAGCTGAGCCGGGCAGTGTTCATTTGCCATCAATGATCACTGCGCATATCACAAACGTCAGGAATGCCGTCACCAGGCTGCAAGCTCCGGCTATCAAATGGCGCCCGACCGGATACTCATCCTGCTTGAACCTGGCGACTGTGAAGAGCCATGTTCCGAAGAAGACGCCAAAGGTCGCCATGATCGTATAGAGAAAGTAAGCAGGTCGTGTTTTTGTCTCATCGGGGCTCATGAACATCAGCACGATCGTCGCGACAATCAAACTGGCCAGAGCACCTGCCAGGTTGGCGAACCACAGATACAAGCTGCCACGGTTCCTCACTATCCAGAACCAGATCCCCGCTGACGCAGCCAAGAACACCAATATTGCGACGAGAACCATTCATTCTTCCTTGGTAACAATGGCGTCCATTGTTCTTTGAGGTGGGGCGATGGCGTGCACGATAGCAAATCAGTGGCGTGGTGTTGAAGTGAGACGGGCGATTCATCAAGGCAGCGAAAGGCTGTCCCCCCTCATGACACTGGTTTCCCCATTGGCCACCAGCCAGCGAAACAGCTCGCTCAGCGACACCGTATGACTGCGCTCGATCCAGCGCACCACCGCCGGACCGTAGTGTTCGGTGTAGCGGCTGAGCACCAGTTGGCGGCAGTCCGGTGACAGGCGTAGGGTGATTTCCCGGCAGTGCACATTAACCGCGTCGTGCCGGGTCACTCGCTGTTGCAGCGTCAAATGATTGCTTTCAGAAACCATCGGTCGGTACTCCTTCGCATTGAGGTTGGGTTGTTTGCGCTGAGCCTTGTTTGCCATCCTCCACATAAGCGGCTCGATGCTCGGCGACCACGTTGCGCAAGGCGCTGTAGTAATCCGGCAATTTTTGCAGGCTGTCGGTCAGCGGTAATGCTTCGGCTCGACCATCGACGATGCCGCCGACCGTGTTGATCGTGGACAGCGTGTCCACGGTATCGCTGTTGCTGCCGAACGGATCGACCACAAAACTCAGCACTCGCCCGGCCGCATCGCGGCTGTTCGAGGTGCCGAACAAGGGCAGCTCGACGATCGGACCATTGCCGATGCCCCACACGCCGAAGGTCTGGCCGAAATCTGCTTTGTGACGCGGGATGCCGGCCATGCCGGACACATCGATCAAGCCCACCACGCCCACGGTGGTATTGAGCGCGAAACGTCCCAACGTATTGACCGAGCGCATCGGGTTGCCTTGCAGCAGGTCGTTGATAAAGACCTTGGGCTCGCCAAAGTTCGCGACAAAGTTGTGCACACCGGTCTGGAAAAAGTCCGGCAAGTACCGATAACCACGGGCGACCGGCGCCAGGGCATAGTCATCGGCCACCCGATTGAAGGCAAAGACACCGCGGTTGAACGGTTCCGCCGGGTCGTACACCGAATAGCTGATTTCGGCACACGTCACGGTGGCGGACGCCGGCGGTTGGCTGCTGCAACCCGCCAGCCCGGCGGCCAGCACGGCCATCGACGTGTTGCGGACCAGCCAGGGAGCACATTTGAAAGGCAACATGGACGCAAGTCTCGGGAGGAATTCGCCGAGATGCTGAGCCCCAGGCCTTGCACAAAGATGTCTGGTTTATTGCGGTGCTGACGCTTTATTGCAGGATTGAAATATATGACGCGCTGCCGTGAATGGTTTTAGATGGTGGCTCCATTCGCCCCTTAAGTGACCTTCGGTGAACAGCCTTTTAATTGTGGACGACGACCTTGAAGTCCTCGATCTGCTGAAAAAATTCTTCGTGCAGCACGGCTACAGCGTCGAGGTCGCCACCGACGGCGCGTCGCTGTGGGCGGCCATCGAGCGCCAGCCGCCGGACCTGATCATTCTTGACGTGATGTTGCCGGGGGACAGCGGATTGATCCTGTGTCAGCAACTGCGGATTCGCTACGCCATGCCGGTGATCATGCTGACCGCCATGGGCGAACTCAGCGACCGGGTCGTCGGCCTCGAACTCGGCGCCGATGATTACCTGACCAAACCTTTCGACGCCCGCGAGCTGCTGGCCCGGGTGCGCGCCGTGCTGCGGCGCGTGGACGAACGCCGACCGGTCGTGACGGAGCGCCCACGGCCGCTGATCGACTTCGCCGACTGGCACCTCGACGTCACCCGCCGTGAACTGCGCTCGCCGGACAACGTGATGATCCCGCTGTCGGCCGGTGAGTTCGACTTGCTGCTGGTCTTCGTCGAACACCCTCAACGCATCCTCACCCGCGAGCAGTTGCTGGACCTGGCGCGGGGGCATTGCCATGACGCGTTTGATCGCAGCATCGATGTGCAAGTCAGCCGCCTGCGACGCAAGCTCGAATCCGACACCAAACGCCCGGCGATGATTCGTACGGTGCGCAATGGCGGTTATCTGTTCACCCCCAGCGTGACCCGGCGATGAGCTGGTTGAAGCGGATTCGCCGGGACACGGTGGCGCGCTGGATCGCCTTGACCATCATTCTGGCGATGCTGATTTCATTGGCGCTCAACGGGCTGTTTATCCAACTGGCGGGTGTGTGGGCGCGCCCACCGCTGACCGAAACCGGGTTGCCGGACAAAATGGCCGCCATCACCCGCATCATCCAGGCCGCCCCGGCGCCGCTGCGCAGCCAACTGGCGCACGCCGTCAGCGATGAGGGCTTCATCGTCAGTTGGCACCTTGATCGACGTGAGCTCAATCTGCCGACGGTGGAAGACCTGGATTCCGAAATCGGCTCGACCATCCTGCATCCGTTGCTTAAGTTTTCCGCACGAATCCAGACCTACGAGCCGGCCGACTGGACGGAGCCCTCGGCGGACGCCCGTTATGCGCTGCTGATCCAGCTGCCGGACGCGACCTGGGTCATGTTCTCCGCCCCTTCGCGCAGCTGGGGCCTGGACGAAGCGCCGCGCTACCTGATCGTCATCCTGCTGGTGCTGATCTCCACCGCCCTGGTCGCGCTGATCGCCACCCGCCGCCTCGCCACACCTTTGCAACACTTCGCCGAAGGCGCCCGACGTTTCGGCGTGGATTTCCGCGCCCCGCCGATCGAACCGCTAGGCCCTCAGGAAATCCGCCAGGCGATCCTCGCGTTCAACGCCATGCAGGCCCAACTGCAACACTTCATTCGCGACCGCACCCAAATGCTCGCCGCCATCTCCCACGACCTGCGCGCGCCCCTGACGCGGATGCGTTTGCGCGGGGAATTCATCGAAGACAGCGAGCAACAGCAGCGACTGTTTCGTGATGTGGATGAAATGCAGGCGATGATCAACTCGGCGCTGGAATTCTTCCGGGATGATGCGCGGCTTGAACCGGCGACCCAGTTCGATCTGGCCGAGTTGCTGCAAACGTTGCTGGATGATTACCGGGATCAGGGGGTTGAGATCGCCTACGTCGGGCCGACGCGGTGGGTGTATTTCGGGCGGCCGCTGGGGCTTAAGCGGGTGATGACCAATCTGCTGGATAACGCGATCAAGTACGGCAGTGAACCGGCAATTGAGTTGATAGCTGATGCTGGGGAAGTGCGGATCAAAGTACTGGATCGCGGGCCGGGTATTCCGCAGGCCAGCCTTGAACAAGTGTTTGTGCCGTTCTTTCGCATGGAAGGATCACGCAACAAAAGCACCGGCGGTGTGGGCTTGGGATTATCGGCGGCGCGGGCGATAGTGTTGGAGCATGGCGGGGAATTGAAACTGCGAAATCGGTCGAAAGGCGGGTTGGAGGCGTTGGTGGTATTGCCCGTGTAACCGAGTACCGGGTTCTGACTACAGTGAATTATCCAAGTGCGCGAAAAGGCGCTGATCGAAGGAGAGAACTGATGAACAAAATCATCCTGCCAACGCTGGCCCTATTGATGCTGGTGCAATTCCCCGCCCACGCGATCAATGACAAATACCGCAAACAACTCGAGCAATCCGGTTGCACCCAAGTGAGCGAACTTCAGGGCTGCGATATCCACAAGAGCAAAGCGGAAAACGCCAAGGCCGGGTTTACCAACCCAGCGGCGGACAGCGCAAGCACCCAGACACCTTATGCCGGGCAATGGGTCGCGAAGAGCGATGCCGGCGCGACCGTTGCCACGATTCGTATCAATGCCAAGGAACAGGTCTGGGTGGACGGCAAGCGGGTCAACGCGAAGCGCACCGATGGCGCGCTGCAATTCAAGCAGGGAAAGATCATCTTCACGATTCAAGGTGATCGACGGCTGACGGGGGAGGATTACTGGATGGACAGTGATGCCGGGACTAGGGGGCCGATTGAGATCGAGTAGCCCCTGACGCGATAACGCCGCACCCAGTCGATCAAAATACTGTGGCGAGGGAGCTTGCTCCCGCTGGACTGAGCAGCAGTCCTCTTCTTTTCATGGATAAGGGGGCCACTTCGCGGCCCAGCGGGAGCAAGCTCCCTCGCCACAGGTGTTAGTGCCAGCCAGCAGGCCGGGGCAATCTTACGGGATCGTGTGAACCTAAGCCTCCCACCCCGCGCCACTGACCGCCGCCTGCGCCAACGGGTGCAAATCCGCCCCGTGATGTTCTGTCTGCCAGGCCAGCAATAACGCCGCACCCAGTCGATCAGAATACTGTGGCGAGGGCGCTTGCTCCCGCTGGACTGCGCAGCAGTCTCCTTCTTTTGATGGATAAGGGAGCCACTTCGCGGCCCAGCGGGAGCAAGCTCCCTCGCCACAGGTGTTAGTGCCAGCCAGCAGGCCGGGGCAATCTCACGGGATCGTGTGAACCTAAGCCTCCCACCCCGCACCACTGACCGCCGCCTGCGCCAACGGGTGCAAATCCGCCCCTTGATGTTCTGTCTGCCAGGCCAGCAATTCCTTGCGCATGCCCGGCGTCCAGTACATCTGCAGGTGATTACGCACACCGAGCACGGCCGCTTGCTGGTCCGGTTCGGTGGCGAAATACAGGGCGATCTGGTTGACCATCTTGATCAGGTTCTCCGTACTCATCGGCGCACCTCCGCTTTGGCGCCACGGGCATGCCGGCGTTCCTTGAGCAGACGGTCCTGTTCATCACTGAAGGCCTGATAGCGTTTTTGCCACTCGGAAGGGTGGTAGACGCGGCTGACTTCCACGGCCGTGACCTTGTACTCCGGACAGTTGGTAGCCCAGTCGGAGTTGTCGGTGGTGATGACGTTGGCCCCCGATTCCGGGAAGTGGAACGTCGTGTACACCACGCCCGGCGCGACCCGCTCGGTGACCCGCGCACGCAGTACGGTCTGACCGGCGCGGCTGCCGATGCCGACCCAGTCGCCTTCGTTGATGCCTCGGCTCTCGGCATCGGTCGGGTGGATTTCCAGGCGGTCTTCATCGTGCCAGGCGACGTTTTCGGTTCGCCGTGTCTGAGCGCCGACGTTGTACTGACTGAGGATGCGCCCGGTGGTCAGCAGCAGGGGATAACGATTGTTGACCTTCTCCTCGGTGGGCACATACCCGGTGAGCATGAAGCGCCCTTTGCCGCGCACGAACTGATCGATGTGCATGGTCGGCGTGCCGTCCGGCGCCGCGGCGTTGCACGGCCATTGCAGGCTGCCGTGGCTGTCGAGTGCGGCGTAACTGACGTTGGTGAACGTCGGCGTCAGGCTGGCGATTTCATCCATGATTTGCGACGGATGCGTGTAGTTCATCGGGTAGCCCAAGGCGTTGGCCAGCGCCACTGTGCCTTCCCAGTCAGCCTTGCCGCCCAGCGGCTCCATGACCTTGCGCACCCGCGAGATACGCCGCTCGGCGTTGGTGAAGGTGCCGTCCTTTTCCAGGAACGAACTGCCCGGCAGGAACACATGGGCGAACCTGGCGGTTTCGTTGAGGAAAATGTCCTGCACCACGATGCATTCCATGGCCGACAGGGCTGCGGTGACGTGCTGGGTGTTCGGGTCGCTCTGGGCGATGTCTTCGCCTTGGCAATACAGGCCTTTGAAACTGCCGGCCAGCGCCGACTCGAACATATTCGGGATACGCAGGCCCGGGTCGGGTTGCAAGGTGACGTTCCAGGCCTGTTCGAACTGCGCCCGTACCACTTCGTTGGAGATGTGCCGGTAACCGGGCAATTCGTGGGGGAACGAACCCATGTCGCAGGAGCCCTGGACGTTGTTCTGCCCACGCAGCGGGTTCACGCCCACGCCTTCGCGGCCGATGTTGCCGGTGGCCATGGCGAGGTTGGCGATGCCCATGACCGCAGTGCTGCCCTGGCTGTGTTCGGTGATGCCCAGGCCGTAGTAGATCGCCGCATTGCCGGCACCGGCATACAGGCGAGCGGCGGCGCGGATATCGGCAGCGGCGACGCCGCAGATCGGGCCGAGCACTTCCGGCGAGTGTTCCGCGCGGCTTACGAACTCGCTCCAGCGAGCAAAATCGCTGCCCTCGCAACGGGCGTCGATAAAGGCCTGATCGAGCAAGCCTTCGGTGACGATGACGTGAGCCAGTGCGTTGAGCATGGCGACGTTGGTGCCCGGGCGCAGGGCCAGGTGCAGTTCGGCGCGGGCATGCACCGCGTCCACCAGATCAATGCGCCGTGGGTCGATGACGATCAGGCGTGCGCCTTCACGCAGGCGGCGTTTGAGTTGGGAGGCGAACACCGGGTGGGCGTCGCTGGGGTTGGCGCCCATCACCAGAATCACGTCGGCCTGCATCACCGAGTCGAAACTTTGGGTGCCGGCGGATTCGCCCAAAGTTTGTTTCAGCCCATAACCGGTCGGCGAGTGGCAGACCCGCGCACAGGTGTCGACGTTGTTGTTGCCGAACGCAGCGCGCACCAGTTTTTGCACCAGGTAGGTTTCTTCGTTGGTGCAACGGCTGGAGGTGATGCCACCAATGGAATCGCGGCCGTACTTTTGCTGCAACCGACGGAATTCGCTGGCGGCGTAAGTCACCGCTTCATCCCAGCTGACTTCCTGCCACGGGTCGTTGATGTGTTTACGGATCATCGGCTTGGTGATGCGATCCGGGTGGGTGGCGTAGCCCCAGGCGAAGCGTCCTTTGACGCACGAGTGACCATGGTTGGCCTGGCCATTCTTGTCCGGAACCATGCGCACCAGCTGGTCGCCTTTCATCTCGGCGCGGAACGAGCAGCCCACGCCGCAATAGGCGCAGGTGGTGATCACGCTGTGCTCCGGCTGACCCAGTTCGACCACGCTTTTTTCCATCAGCGTCGCAGTAGGGCAAGCCTGCACACAGGCGCCGCAGGACACGCATTCGGAGTCGAGGAAGTTATCGCCACCGGCCGCCGCCACCCGGGATTCAAAACCGCGTCCGGTAATCGTCAGGGCAAAGGTTCCCTGGGTTTCTTCGCAGGCACGCACGCAGCGGTTACAGACGATGCACTTGCTCGGGTCGTAATCGAAATAAGGGTTGGAGGTGTCCTTGACGTCGGCCAGATGGTTCTCGCCTTCATAGCCGTAACGCACTTCCCGCAGGCCGACCTGACCGGCGACGGTTTGCAGCTCGCAGTTGCCGTTGGCCGAGCAGGTCAGGCAGTCCAGCGGGTGATCGGAGATGTACAACTCCATGACATTGCGACGCAGGGTCGCGAGCTTCGGCGTCTGGGTGTGCACGGTCATGCCTTCGGTGACCGGCGTGGTGCAAGACGCGGGATAGCCGCGCATACCGTCGATCTCCACCAGGCACATGCGGCAGGAGCCGAAGGCTTCCAGGCTGTCGGTGGCACACAGTTTCGGAATGGTCGTGCCCATCAATGCGGCGGCGCGCATCACCGAAGTGCCTTCCGGCACGCTGATGCTGCGCCCGTCGATGCTCAGGGTTATCTGCACGTCGCTGTCGCGGGCCGGGGTGCCCAGATCAATGTCGGTTTTCGGGTCGAAGAGGGTAATCATTGGTCGGCCTCCGAAGATTGCAGACCGAAGTCGGCGGGGAAGTACTTGAGGGCGCTGACCACCGGAAAGGGGGCCATGCCGCCCAAGGCGCACAGCGAACCGTATTGCATCGTGTCGCACAGGTCCTTGAGGATGATGACCTGCTCATCGCGACCACTTTGGTCCGGCGCGGCCAACAGACGGTCGATCACCTCCACGCCGCGGGTCGAGCCGATACGGCACGGCGTGCATTTGCCGCAGGATTCCTCGGCGCAGAACTGCAGGGCGAAACGCGCCATTTGCGCCATGTCCAGGCTGTCGTCCGCGACCACCACCCCACCGTGACCGAGCATCGCGCCGATGCCCGCGAAGGCTTCGTAATCCAGCGGCGTGTCGAATTGCGACGGCGGCACCCAGGCGCCGAGCGGACCGCCGACCTGCGCGGCTTTCAGCGGTCGGCCACTGGCGGTGCCACCGCCGTAGTCTTCCACCAGTTCGCGTAGGGTCAGGCCAAAGGCCCGTTCCACCAGACCGCCGTGAAGAATATTGCCCGCCAACTGGAAGGGCATCGTGCCCAGGGAACGGCCCATGCCGTAATCGCGATAGAACTGCGCACCCTTGGCCAGAATCAGCGGCACCGAGGCCAGGGTCAGCACGTTGTGCACCAGCGTCGGCAGGCCGAACAGGCCCTTCAGCGCGGGAATCGGTGGCTTGGCGCGAACGACCCCGCGTTTGCCTTCGAGCGAATCCAGCAACGCGGTTTCCTCACCGCAGATGTAAGCGCCGGCCCCGACACGCACTTCCATATCAAAAGCCAAGCCGCTGCCGCCGACATTGGCCCCGAGGTAACCGTTGGACCGGGCAATCTCCAGCGCCTCGTTCAGCGTGGCGATGGCTTGTGGATATTCCGAGCGCACATAGATGTAGCCGTAGCTGGCGCCGACGGTGATGCCGGCAATGGCCATGCCTTCGATCAGCAGGAAGGGGTCACCTTCCATCAACATGCGGTCGGCGAAAGTGCCGGAGTCGCCTTCGTCGGCGTTGCACACAATGTATTTCTGCGCCGCCTGGGTGGCGCGTACCGTGCGCCACTTGATCCCGGCGGGGAACGCTGCGCCGCCACGGCCACGCAGGCCGGAATCGAACACTTCCGTTGCGGTTTGATCACCGCCAACGGTCACGGCTCTCGTTAAACCTTCGAAACCGCCATGGGCCCGGTAATCGTCCAGCGACAACGGCCGGGTAATACCAGCGCGAGCGAACAACAGGCGTTGTTGAGATTTCAGATAGGGCAATTCTTCCACCAGACCCAAGGCCAGTGGGTGCGAGGACGGGTCGCCTTGCAGCGCATCGAGCACCGACGGCACATCGCTAGCGGTCAGCGGGCCGAAGCCGATTCGGCCTTGCGGGGTGTCCACTTCCAGCAAGGGTTCCAGCCAATACAGGCCGCGAGAACTGGTGCGTTGCAGGTCCTGACCGGCAAGGGCCGACGCCACCGCATCGGCACCCACGGCTCGGGCAAGAGAATCACAGGATAGATAGAGGCTCATGCGTCCTCCCGGCAAGCGTCGAGCAAAGCATCGAGACGCTCGGCACTGAGCCGCGCATGCACCTGACCATCCAGCTCCAGCGCCGGCGAACAGGCGCAGGCACCGAGGCAATACACCGGACGCAAACTGATGCTGCCGTCGGCGCTGCTGCCGTGATCATCCAGTTGCAGGCGATCACGCAACTGCGCGGCGAGCTGCTCGGCGCCACGACTCTTGCACGACTCAGCCCGGCACAACCGCAGGATATGCCGGGCCGGCGGCGCGGTACGGAAGTCATGGTAAAAGCTGATCACCCCGCGAACCTCGGCCTGACTCTGGTTGAGCGCGTGGGCAATCTCGGGGATGGCGGCATCGGGGATGTAACCGATACCGGCCTGAATCTCATGAAGGATGGGCAACAGTGCACCCGCAGAGCCTTTGTGGCGCTCCAGCACGCTGTTGACCATAGGCAATTGCAACATCTCATCAGGCATACAGCATTCCTCACGGTCACGGACAAACCAGGTGGTTGTCGGTCGTCCGAAAGTGTCGGCTGCGGCATTCACACCACGTCACGGTATCGTGGCATTGTCAGGCCGTTGGCCAGGGCACCCTGAGCGGGCATCTTGTTGTGCCCGATACGGTCTTCGCCGCACCTCTATTGGGCATAAAGGGCAGCTTGCCACGCTGCTATTGATCGAACTGCACCAAAGCGACGTGTTCGGTTCTGCCTACGACTCTCCAGTAAGTCTAGAAGAGCACAAAGCCAAGCGTTTGCTTACCGAATATCTTTCAGATACGCCTTGAGTACGATGAGCGGGCGATCCACCTCGCTTGTGCCAAGCTGAAGGGTGTTGAAGCGCCGAGCATTCGATTGCCGGTCAGGCAAACCCCCAAAGGGCCCATAACATGAACATCGCTCATGCAGCACACGTCCGTCGAGAATTCTATAAAGCCGTCAGGTTCTACTTTCGCGTTGTCTGGCCGATTTTTTCCATCCTGCTGTTTTTGATCGTGCTGTTCGGTCTGATCATCAGCTATCTGGAAGGATGGGGGCCTTTTGACGGTATCTACTTCGCGTTCGTGACCGGCCTGACCATCGGTTATGGCGATCTCGTCCCGAAACTGGCCGTCTCACGGGTGCTGGCGGTTTTGCTGGGGTTTAACGGGGTGCTGATGACGGCAATATTTGCGGCGATCAGCATTCGGGCGATTGAAAATGCGGTGCGGGCGACAGACCACCTGGAGTAGGGGACGTGGCGGCGTAGTGGGAAATGCGCTATGAAACCCTGCTCGCGATGTTCATTTGAAAACAGGGAAAGACTGATGATTGATTTCAACAACAAAGGATTCTTCAAGCTCAAGCAAAACGACGAATACGCCGCACGCGTTTCCGACCTTTTGATCGACGGCGAGCACGTCATCGACGCTTATAAGTCCATGCGCGACGGCGTGGTGTTCACCAACAAACGCATCATCGCCGTCAACGTCCAGGGCCTCACCGGCAGCAAAAAAGACTTCACCTCATTACCCTACAAAAACATCGTGGCGTACTCGGTGGAAACCTCTGGCACGTTCGACCTGGACTCCGAACTGGAGGTTTATTTCTCGTCGCTGGGAAAAGTGAAATTCGAATTCACCGGCAGGACATCCATGGTCGAAATCTCAAAACTGATCTCCCAGCACTTGCTCTGACCCCAACACGAAAAAGCCCCGAAAACTCGGGGCCCCAACTGACTAAACACACATCCAATGTGGGAGCGAGCCTGCTCGCGAAAGCGCCAGACCAGCCACCATCAACGCTTAAAGCTAGCCACTACTTCCCAGCCTCAGCCTCAGCCTCCGCCCGCTTAGGTGTCGGCAAAAAACCAGTGTTTTATGTGGCGTCGGCGTAGACATGATAATCAGGCTTCGACAGCATCAATCCCAATCGCGCCCGATCCTCTGGTGCTGGCTCAGTCCGGCATTACGTTCGGGCCTTCTTGTTTCTGAAACATGGAAATTGGCTTAACCGCCCCCTGTGGGAGCGAGCCTGCTCGCGAAAAACTCAAGGCAACCATCACTCCCACTGAATGCCCCAGCCCGCGACCAAACCCGCCCCTACATGCGTTACGCCTGACGTCTAAAAACCAGAAGCTACTCTTCAACCTCCGCTGCCTGCTTCGACATCGGCGCAACCTTCCGATCCCGCGTTAGCACCTTCACCGCATCATCAACCACCGCCTTACTCATCGCCGTCAAATAATGCGCGGCCCAAGAGTGGCGGTCGGTGTCTGTGGCGTACGCGGCATCTTCATTCAGCTTCTTGGCGAGGAAGAGAAAGTCAGAAGCCATGGCCAATGCATCGCCCAGGGGAACGCCGCGAGTGACGTGGAAAAGCGGTTGATCGGCGCAGTAAATGGCGGGGGTTAGGCCGATGGTTTTTAGCTCTGATTGATCGGTCATTTGCCACCTCCAGTGAGGGAGAGGCGGTGGGCGAGGGTGGATGGTGGGGCGATACGCAACTGGGAGTCGCGTTGAGGGAAAAGCCAAATTTTGTACGTATCCATACAGCGCATTGTGAAGCTCCTTAATTTTTAAGAGCTGCCACAATTCGTTACCAAGCGAATGGGTGGCAGCTGTGCGCAGGTTGGTAAACCGGGAAATCAAGGAAACCGGCACGTCCGAAGACGTCCCACGCACAGCCGCCATAACGCAGATCGCAGGCGAAAAAAAAGCGCCTGCGAACGCATAGCACTGTTGCGCAGTGATTTACCTCGGGTTACCAAGCCCGGCCGCTGAATCGGCAGCGACGGTGGGAGGGTATCGTGCAGGTCATTTTCCTGCAACCTCCGAGAGCGGTGGGTGATTATGTGGTCAATCACTGTGGATATTCTGGTGATGAGGGCTCGGTGGTGGGCAGGGAAGGAAAGGCGTACTTGCGTCATGAAACGCGCTGAAACAGTTCAATACCATCTGTCTGTAGGTTACATATTTGCGCTTCGGGTCGTTGCGGATTTACCTCATAATCCGCGCTTCTGCCGTCGGTAGCTCTGCTTCTCTACTAATCTGTAGTCGCTGCAACCCGACCTTAAACAGCCAAGGAGAAAGGCAATGCCAGATAACCGGACCCCGCGTCATTCGGCTGCATCTGCAAAGGATGCTCTCGAGCGTTTGCTGGCCCCATCTGATTTGCCTGCGACCCTATGAGCCAAGCCGCCTTAGTCAATCCAAGCCTGCTCACATGGTCTCGTGAGCGCGCAGGTCTCTCCACTGCGCAGGTTGCTAAAAAGCTGCCAGTGAAACCTGATCGAGTAGAGGAATGGGAGGCTGGCGAGACCAAACCAACATTCCTTCAGGCTCAAAAGTGGGCGAGTCTCGCTCACATCCCTTTTGGCTTCTTGTTTCTTCCGCGCCCGCCTGTCGAACAACTGCCTTTACCTGATCTTCGGACCGTCGGTGGTATTGCGCCTCAACGTCCCAGCCTGGAATTGTTGGACACTGTCAGGGACTCCATGCGTAAGCAGGACTGGTACCTGGAGTATCTGCAATATCAGGAGCATCAGCCGCTGGCATTCGTCGGTCGCTTCAACAGCCAATCTCGAGTCGCAGAGGTGGTGGACGATATTCGCCGGACGCTCGGCGTGAACCCTGACGCTGCTCGATTGGATTACGACAAATACAGCCGTGCCTTGATAGAAGCTGCAGAAGCGGCTGGCATTTTGGTTATGCGCAGTGGCATTGCGCTAGGAAATACTCATCGCAAACTTGAAGTCAGCGAGTTCCGGGGTTTTGCCATCAGTAATACCTACGCCCCCGTGGTATTCGTCAACAGTTCCGACGCTCCCACCGCCAGACTGTTCACCTTACTTCACGAACTGGCCCATATCTGGATTGGTAGCAGTGGAGTGTCTGACGGAAATACCGCCAATGGTCGAGATGAGGAGCGATTCTGCAATGCAGTTGCAGGTGAGTTTCTGGCTCCCGAAGCGCAATTTCGTGCCCTGTGGAACCCTGATGTTAACTGGGAAGACAATTTAGCTCCGCTAGCCACTCGGTTTCACATCAGTAGATTGGCGATCGGTCGCCGCGCATTGGATCTTGGATATATAAGCCAAGCTCATTACAGCGCTTACTATCTAAAGATCTTCAAGGCTTTCCAGGATGAAAAAGGTGGAGCGGGTGACTATTACCGTAACGCCACCGCGAAAAACAGCCCTCGCCTAAGCAAGGCAGTGCTGACTGAAGCAATGAGTGGCCGGATGCTGCTGCGCGAGGCGGGACACTTGCTCGGCGTGCAACCTGCCAAGTTAAGGACGCTTGCCAGTAAGATCACGGAATGAATTATTTACTAGACGCTAATACACTGATCGAAGCAAAAAATCGATATTACGGGATGACTATCTGTCCTGGGTTTTGGCAATGGTTATTGCTGAAAAATGAAGCGTTAGCTTTATCTAGCATCGCCCCCGTAATGGATGAGTTGACCAAAGGGAATGACGAACTCGCTGATTGGGCGAAGGAGAACGCTGGTTTCTTCCACAACACCACCGATGACTCTACGCAAGAAGCATTCGCTCAAGTGGCAGGGCTTGTGGCTGATCAGGCGCCGAGAATGAAGATAGGTGCCATGGAAGAGTTCTTAGCGGGTGCGGACCCTTGGCTAATTGCAAAGGCTTTGACGACAGGTGCGACGTTAGTAACTCACGAAAGGCTGAATCGCGACGCAAGACGAAAATTCATCATTCCTAATATTTGCGAGCAGCTTAACGTCTCTTTTTTGAATACGTTTGAGTTGCTGCACAAGCTTGAAGCCAGGTTTGTGCTGCTTGTTTAAATGAAATTCGAACTGAAATGCCAAGCGATTCAGCGCTAATGTGAATTGCCTGTTACTCAAAAGTGACTTCCAAACATTTTGCCTGGCTATAGCGGCGGACAGCCCCGGAAGAATTCGGGCCGCCCGCCCCGTGAGTTCATCGCTGCAATGTAGGAGCGAGCTCACGAAAAACGCAAGCCAGCAACCACAACTGCTGTGCGGCCCTTAGGGCTGCCAATCAACCCGGTCATAAAATGGATTTCAAACAGTTTTGCCAAGCTCATGAATTCAATATCAGCAAATGCGCGGTAAATTTAGCTGGTGGCAGCTTCACGATGACGGAGCTAAAAACGTCACCTGTCGAATTCTTGAACTTGGCGGAAGACGATTTTGAACGGGGCGGTCTGTCTGCGCTTGTTAACGCAATGACCAATTCAAAGCGCGCGATTATCTGTCAGATAGATCAGCTACTGATTTCTTTTGGTTACCAGTCGCTTAGATGGAATGTACCGAAAAAACTAGAGCGATTGCGAGCGCTTGGCCTGTTGGCACCAAGTCTGTTACGCAAAATAGTGGATGTGCGGAATATTCTTGAACATGAATACAAAATCCCTGACTTTGAGTTTGTAGAGGACTCGCTGGATATCGCGAGTCTTTTTGTAATGTCTGCTTCTGCTATGTTCATTCCGTTCGAGGATGTATTGGAGTTTTCACTACCTGAGTCAACTTGTAGGGGAAGCTCTGTTACGCACATCAATGTCGGGTTGTGTAGAGAGCCTCGAGGTGTTTTTTACAAGGTCTATGCGTATGAACCCGACGAAAATTCCGGTCGATGCGTTGATCAGTGTGAGATTCCATCAGGGCATATACTTTTCGAGGCCATGGTGAAGCTTTCCGCGTCTTTGATGCTTCGATACAAGGTCGAGCAAGCTTTTGAAAGTTTTGATAAGGCCTATGCACAGGTATGAAAGGAGTTTTGGAAAAGGAACAGATTGATCATCCACGCACTCGGGTTAAGTAATGCCTGTCAGCTCACCACGATCCCTGTGGACGCGAGCCTACTCGTCAAATCCGTCAGGCCGGTTCCCCAATGCACCACCACTGTACTGCAACTTCATCGTCAGGTTGAGTTACGTCATGCCCGTGCTCGATGAAATTCGCTGGTGACTGCAACGCGAGAACTTGACTGATCCGCTCTGGCATTAGAGCGTTTGTTTCACCAAGAAAACCCAGATAATAGTCCCTGTCATAGAAGACGGTGACCTCGCTCTGATGAACCCATGGCCACACCACCAGGCAAGCGACCCGGTAGTAACCTTGTGAGTGGTCAGCAGCGTTGGACAGGTGGCTAGCGGCTTCGAGCAGTTGCTGAATGCAGAAGGCTTGAGCTTCGATCCTGGCTTGAGGACCTTGAACCAAGGCCGCATGCACCGGGATCTTCCAGTGTGTATAGCGCTCCATGTGGGCGGATCGCGGGTAAAACTCATCGCGAAAGCTGGAGGCCCAGCGCTCCAGAGCGCGAAGGCGGCGGGGAATGCCTCTGAGTGGTTTGTTGCTGAGGGCGATTTGCCGCATTGATACGTCCTTGTGGTGCCGAAAAAATCTTTCGTTGTTGTCAGTTGGGGCAATGGATAAGTGGCAGGTCCATTCTCACTTCAACCATACCCCTGCCAGTATCAGTAGGTGTGAAGGGGCTCCAACCCAATCATTACTGAATGTCTTTAAGATAATCCTTAAGCGCGAAGAGCGGCTCTTCAAGCTGATCCATCGACTGCGCAGTGCTGAAATCAGCTGACAACCTGTGCAGCTCCCGTCCCAGTGGCGTATGAATTCCGCCTAAAGCGTCCATCGCCAAACTAACGCAGCGCGCCACCCGAAACTGAATCCCCTTAATATCTCCCCGGCGCACCAACAACCCAAAAACCTCGCGCTCATAATCACTCATGATTGGATCATCCCGCAGAATCGGGCTTTCACCCTCTCGCTCATAAGCAAGCTTGAGGCAGAACAGGGCGACGGTTTCCAGCAGCAGTTCCATGGGGTGAATCCTTGAGAGGGGGCGTACCGGCCAAGAATACGAAGATCAAAAGCTCGCAGCCTTCGGCAGCTACTACACGACAGCGGTAAGCAAGCTCACTTTTCTGTAGGCGAAAAAAAAGGCCTTGCTAAGCAAGACCTTTCTTAATTTGGTGCCCCGAGGGAGACTCGAACTCCCACTCCTTTCGAAAACGGATTTTGAATCCGCCGCGTCTACCAATTCCGCCATCAGGGCTCAATGGCGGCGAAGTATAGAGATGAGATTACCGTCGGTCAATCAGGTACATAGAGAATTTTCACTATTTCGGCTAGACTTCCGGCCCCTGCTAGACGAACCCCATCATGCGCGTTGCTGACTTTACTTTCGAACTCCCTGATTCGCTGATTGCTCGCCACCCTTTGGCCGAGCGTCGCAACAGTCGCCTGTTGACCCTTGATGGGGTCAGCGGCGTCCTGGCACACCGTCAATTCACCGATTTGCTCGAGCATTTGCGCCCGGGCGATTTGATGGTGTTCAACAATACCCGGGTGATTCCGGCGCGGCTGTTTGGCCAGAAGGCTTCCGGCGGCAAGCTGGAAATCCTGGTGGAGCGCGTGCTCGACAGTCATCGCGTGCTGGCGCATGTGCGGTCCAGCAAGTCGCCGAAGCCGGGTTCGAAGATCCTGATCGATGGCGGTGGCGAGGCCGAGATGCTGGCGCGGCACGATGCGTTGTTCGAGCTGGGGTTTGCCGAAGAGGTGTTGCCGCTGCTCGACCGCGTCGGGCACATGCCGCTGCCTCCTTATATAGACCGCCCGGATGAAGGCTCGGACCGCGAGCGTTATCAGACGGTGTACGCCGAGCGCCTGGGCGCGGTGGCGGCGCCGACGGCGGGGCTGCATTTCGATCAGCCGCTGATGGAGGCGATTGCCGCCAAGGGCGTCGAGACGGCGTTCGTGACCTTGCACGTCGGCGCTGGCACGTTCCAGCCGGTGCGCGTCGAGAAGATCGAAGATCACCACATGCACAGCGAATGGCTGGAAGTCGGCCAGGACGTGGTCGATGCCGTCGCTGCATGCCGCGCTCGTGGTGGTCGTGTGGTGGCGGTGGGGACCACCAGCGTGCGTTCCCTGGAAAGCGCCGCGCGCGATGGTGTGCTCAAGCCGTTCAGTGGCGACACCGATATCTTTATCTACCCGGGCCGGCCGTTTCATGTGGTCGATGCCCTGGTCACCAACTTTCATTTGCCCGAATCCACGCTGTTGATGCTGGTTTCGGCGTTCGCCGGTTATCCCGAAGCGATGGCCGCTTATAAAGCGGCTGTCGAGCATGAATACCGCTTTTTCAGCTACGGTGATGCGATGTTTATCACCCGTAACCCCGCACCACGTGGCCCTGAGGACAAAGAATGAGTCGCCAAAGTCGTATGTCGTTTGAGTTGCTTGCTACCGACGGCAAGGCTCGTCGCGGTCGTTTGACCTTCCCGCGCGGTACCGTCGAGACCCCGGCGTTCATGCCGGTGGGCACGTATGGCACCGTCAAGGGCATGCTGCCGCGGGATATCGTCGCGACCGGCGCGGAGATCATTCTGGGCAACACCTTCCACTTGTGGCTGCGTCCTGGCACTGAAGTGATCAAGAAGCACGGCGACCTGCACGATTTCATGCAGTGGAAAGGCCCGATTCTGACCGACTCCGGTGGTTTCCAGGTGTTCAGCCTGGGCGCGATGCGCAAGATCAAGGAGGAGGGCGTGACCTTCGCTTCTCCGGTCGACGGCGCCAAAGTGTTCATGGGCCCGGAAGAGTCGATGCAGGTTCAGCGTGACCTGGGCTCGGACATCGTGATGATTTTCGACGAATGCACCCCGTACCCGGCCGACGAAGACGTCGCACGGATTTCCATGGAGCTGTCGTTGCGTTGGGCCAAGCGTTCGAAAGAAGCCCATGGCGACAACACGGCGGCGCTGTTCGGCATCGTTCAGGGCGGCATGCACCAGGATCTGCGCATGCGCTCCCTGGAAGGCCTCGACAAGATCGGCTTCGATGGCCTGGCCATCGGCGGTCTGTCGGTGGGCGAGCCCAAGCACGAGATGATCAAGGTGCTGGATTACCTGCCGGGGCAAATGCCGGCTGACAAACCTCGTTACCTTATGGGCGTTGGCAAACCGGAAGATCTGGTTGAGGGTGTGCGCCGCGGTGTGGACATGTTCGATTGCGTGATGCCAACCCGTAATGCCCGCAATGGGCATCTGTTCATTGATACAGGCGTGCTGAAGATCCGAAACGCGTTCCATCGCCATGATGATTCGCCGCTCGATCCGACCTGCGATTGCTATACCTGCCAGAACTTCTCCCGCGCTTATCTGCATCACCTGGACAAGTGCGGCGAAATGCTGGGGAGCATGCTCAATACCATCCATAACTTGCGTCATTATCAAGTGCTTATGGCTGGTTTGCGCGAGGCTATTCAACAGGGTACATTGGCCGCCTTTGTCGATGCCTTCTACGCCAAACGCGGGTTACCTGTTCCGCCTTTGGACTGAGTTTTCTGACCCCAAGATTCAACATTTGCAACTGGAGTGCTAAATGAGCTTTTTTATCTCTAATGCCATGGCTGACGCTGCTGCACCGGCAGCTGCCGGCCCAATGGGTGGCGGTTTCGAGTGGATTTTCCTGGTCGGTTTCCTGGTCATCTTCTACCTGATGATCTGGCGTCCACAGGCCAAGCGCGCCAAAGAGCAGAAGAACCTGCTGAGCAGCCTGCAGAAAGGCGACGAAGTTGTGACCACCGGCGGCATCGCCGGCAAGATCACTAAAGTGGCTGATGATTTCGTGGTTCTGGAAGTTTCCGACACCGTCGAAATGAAGTTCCAGAAAGGCGCCATTGCCGCCACGCTGCCAAAAGGCACGCTAAAAGCGATCTAAGTTTCAACTTCTACTCAATCGACGGGGCGCGCAAGGCGCCCCGCGTCATAAGCGGGCGGCGTGATGCTGAACAAATACCCTCTGTGGAAATACATTCTGATCCTGGCGGTGCTGGCGGTCGGTCTGATTTATTCCGCTCCCAATTTATATCCTGATGACCCGGCCATTCAGGTCAGCGGCGCAAGCACTGCGCTGCAAGTCACTCAGGCTGATCTGGATCGTGTGAGCGCTGCGCTCAAGGAATCCGGGATCAACGTCAAGGCAGCCACGCTGGCGGCCAATGGCAAGGGCGGTCTGATTCGTCTGACCAAGGCTGAAGATCAGCTGCCGGCCAAAGACGTCGTGCGCAAGGCACTGGGTGATGACTACGTCGTCGCGCTGAACCTGGCACAAACCACCCCGCAATGGCTGCGCAGCCTGGGCGCGCACCCGATGAAGCTGGGTCTGGACTTGTCCGGTGGTGTGCACTTCCTGCTGGAAGTGGACATGGACAAAGCCCTCGACGCACGCTTGAAAGTGTACGAAGGCGATGTAAAGAGTCTGTTGCGTAAAGAGAAACTGCGCTATCGCAGCCTGCCGCAACTCAACGGTGCCATTCAGCTGGGCTTCGCTGATGAAGCTTCCCGCGAACAGGCCCGCGCACTGATCCGCAAGAACTTCAACGATTTCGACATTGTTCCGGCCGACCTCAATGGTCAGGCGGTGCTGCGTCTGGCGATGACCCCGGCCAAGCTGGCGGAAATCCGTGAATACTCCATCAAGCAGAACTTGACCACGGTACGTAACCGCGTCAACGAGCTGGGTGTTGCCGAACCGATCGTTCAGCGTCAGGGCGCCAACCGCATCGTGGTTGAGCTGCCGGGCGTGCAGGACACCGCAGAAGCCAAGCGTATCCTCGGCAAGACGGCCAACCTTGAGTTCCGTCTGGCCGCTGAGCCGGGCGCTTCGAAAGCCACTTCCGAAAGCTTCGAGTTCCGTGAAGGCAATCGTCCACCGGCACAGATCGAGCGTGGCCTGATCATCACCGGTGACCAGGTGACTGACGCCAAGGCCGGCTTCGGCGAGCACGGCACGCCAGAAGTGAACATCCGTCTGGATGGTCACGGTGGCGAGCTGATGAGTCGTGCGACTCGCAGCAACGTCGGTCGCAGCATGGCGGTGATCTTCATCGAGCAGCGCCCGGTCACCACGTACACCAAGCAAATGGTCAACGGCGTCGAGAAAGACGTTGCGGTCCAGACGTTTAAAGAAGAGAAGAAGATCATCAGCCTGGCGACCATCCAGTCGCCGCTGGGTGCTCAATTCCGTATCACTGGCCTGAACGGTCAGGGCGAGTCGTCCGAACTGGCGCTGCTGTTGCGTGCCGGTGGTCTGGCTGCACCGATGTACTTCGCTGAAGAGCGCACCATTGGCCCGAGCCTGGGTGCCGACAACATCACCAAAGGTATCGATGCATCGCTGTGGGGCATGCTGTTTGTCTCGCTGTTCATCATCGCCATCTACCGCTTCTTCGGCATCATCGCCACCGTCGCACTGTCGGTGAACATGGTGCTGCTGCTGGCCTTGATGTCGCTGCTGGGTGCAACGCTGACCCTGCCGGGTATCGCCGGTATCGTATTGACCATGGGTATGGCGGTCGACGCCAACGTTCTGATCTTCTCGCGGATTCGTGAAGAGATCGCGGCGGGCATGACCGTGCAACGGGCAATCAACGAAGGCTTCGGCCGGGCATTTACTGCGATTCTCGACGCCAACCTGACAACGTTGCTGGTCGGCGGGATTCTCTTTGCGATGGGCACAGGTCCAGTCAAAGGCTTCGCAGTGACCATGTCCCTCGGGATCTTTACCTCGATGTTCACGGCCATCATGGTGACCCGCGCGATGGTCAACCTGATCTTCGGCGGTCGTGACTTCAAGAAGTTGTGGATTTAAGGGGCTGCCATGTTACGTACAATCAACTTCATGGGCGTTCGCAACGTTGCGTTCGGCGTCACATTGTTCCTTACCGTGCTGGCTTTGTTCAGCGTCGCCACCAAGGGCATGAACTGGGGCCTGGACTTCACCGGCGGTACGCTCATCGAGCTGACCTACGAGCGTCCGGCCGATGTCACCAAGGTGCGTGAGCAGCTGGTCACTTCGGGTTATCACGAGGCAATCGTGCAGAGCTTCGGTGCGACTACCGATTTGCTCGTGCGTATGCCGGGTGAAGACCCGCAGCTGGGCCATCAAGTGGCAGAAGCGCTGCTGAAAGTCGGCGGCGACAACCCGGCGACGGTCAAGCGCGTCGAGTTCGTCGGCCCGCAGGTGGGTGAAGAACTGCGCGACCAGGGCGGCCTCGGCATGCTGATGGCGCTGGGCGGTATCCTGATCTACCTGGCTTTCCGCTTTCAGTGGAAGTTCGCGGTCGGTGCCATCGTTTCGCTGATCCACGACGTGATCGTGACCATCGGTATCCTGTCGTTCTTCCAGATCACCTTCGACCTGACGGTGCTGGCGGCGGTACTGGCGATCATTGGTTACTCGCTCAACGACACCATCGTGGTATTCGACCGGGTTCGTGAGAACTTCCGTGTACTGCGCAAGGCCAGCCTGATCGAGAACATCAACATCTCGACCACGCAAACCCTGCTGCGCACCATGGCGACGTCGATCTCCACCTTGCTGGCGATCGCGGCCCTGCTGTTCTTCGGTGGCGACAACCTGTTCGGCTTCTCCATTGCCCTGTTTATCGGTGTTCTGGCGGGTACTTACTCGTCGATCTACATCGCGAACGTGGTGCTGATCTGGCTGAACCTGAGCAGCGAGGACTTGATTCCTCCTGCGGCCACTGACAAGGAAGTCGACGACCGTCCATAACGGCCATCGCTCCTCCAGCTGTCAGCCCAAAAAGTCGCGAGTTGAACTCGCGCCTTTTTTTATGCTCCAAGGCTGGGAGAAGCGCGGGCTTTGCCCGCATGTGATGGTCAGGAGGTTCATGTGAACAAGTCGTTGCTGGTTGGTGCGGTATTGGGTGCTGTCGGTGTAACAGCCGGGGGTGCTGTTGCCACCTACAGCCTGGTTAAAAGCGGCCCTGAGTATGCGCAAGTGCTAGCCGTTGAACCGGTCAAGACACAAATCAAGACGCCACGTGAAGTGTGCAAGGATGTAGCAGTAACCCGGCAAGCGCCGGTGAAAGATCAACACCAGATCGCCGGTACGGTGGTCGGTGCATTAGCCGGTGGTTTGCTGGGTAACCAGATCGGCGGCGGCACCGGCAAGAAGATTGCCACGGTCGCAGGCGCTGTCGGTGGTGGTTATGCGGGCAACAAGGTTCAGGAAGGCATGCAAGAGCGTGACACCTACACCACGACTCAGACTCGCTGTAACACGGTGAATGACATCAGCGACAAGGTTGTAGGCTACGACGTTCGTTATTCGCTGGATGGCAAGGAAGGCAAGGTGCGGATGGATCGTGATCCGGGTAACCAGATTCCGGTCGACAAGGAAGGCAAGCTGGTCCTGTCGCAGAACGAACAGGCTCACTAAAAAACTGCAATTCAGATTCAAAAAGAAGCACCCGGATGGGTGCTTTTTTTGTGCCCACGATTTGTGCCTCACCACCGTCCCTTGTGGGAGCGAGCCTGCTCGCGAAAGCGGTGTATCAGCCACCTCCATTGCTGGATGTGAGGACGCCTTCGCGAGCAGGCTCGCTCCCACAGGGAATGGGGGGTGTGCTTGAGAGCGAATTCCAGGCATAAAAAAAGCACCCCGAAGGGTGCTTTTTTGTGGGCGTTCGCTTAGCGTTTCAGCGAGGCCGGCAGGTGCGGCTGGATCGCCGTCAATACTGCCTTGAAGCACTTGGTGTTGCCTGCAACGACATGGCCTTTCTCAAGGAAGTCGTGGCCACCGGTGAAGTCGCTCACCAAGCCGCCGGCTTCCTGGATCAGCAGGGCGCCTGCCGCCATGTCCCACTCGGACAGGCCCGACTCCCAGAAGGCGTCAAAACGACCGGCGGCCACGTAGGCCAGGTCCAGGCTCGCCGAACCTGCGCGGCGGATGCCGGCGGTCTGGCCTACCAGGGCGCGGAACATGCCCAGGTAGTTGTCGAGGTTGTCCATCTGGTCGTCACGGAACGGGAAGCCGGTACCCAGCAGGGCGCCGTCCAGGCTGGTGCGGCCGCTGACGCGCAGGCGACGACCGTTCAGTTGAGCGCCGCGACCACGGCTGGCGGTGAATTCTTCCTGGCGAACCGGGTCCAGAACAACAGCGTGCTCCAGGCGACCGCGGTATTTGCAGGCGATGCTGACAGCGAAGTGAGGAATGCCGCGCAGGAAGTTGGTGGTGCCGTCCAGCGGATCGATGATCCACAGGTATTCTTCGCCTTCGATCCCGGTGCCGGCGTGCATGCCGGTTTCTTCACCCAGGATCGAGTGATTCGGGTAGGCCTTGCGCAGCGCGTCGATGATTTTCTGTTCGGCGGCGCGATCCACCTCGGATACATAATCCTTGGCGTCTTTTTCGTCGACCTTGATGGTATCCAGGCGCTCGATGGAGCGGAAGATCAATTCACTGGCGCTGCGGGCGGCGCGCAGCGCGATATTCAGCATGGGCTGCATGGATGTGTCACCTAAGGTTGTTAAAGAAAGCCGGGCATTCTATCAGAACTTTTCTACAGGTGAAGGTTGGTGTTCGCTTTCATAGCTTAACGGTAGGATCAACTGTAAGATTCTGCTCCCAAATTTGTGTTCGAGAACGCCTCCCGTGCTGCATAACATTCGTGTCGTCCTGGTCAATACCAGCCACCCCGGCAACATCGGCGGGGCTGCGCGTGCCATGAAGAACATGGGCCTGTCGCGGCTGGTGCTGGTCGAACCGCGGTTGTTCCCGCACCACGAGGCCGATGCTCGTGCTTCCGGCGCCGGGGACATCCTTGAAAACGCACAAGTCGTCGCCACCTTGGAAGATGCCTTGGTCGGCTGCAATCTGGTGCTTGGCACCAGCGCCCGTGACCGTCGCATCCCCTGGCCGTTGCTCGATCCCCGCGAATGCGGTGTGAAGGTGGTCGAGGAAGCGGCATCGGGTGCCGAGATTGCCTTGGTCTTTGGTCGTGAAGATTCCGGCCTGACCAATGAAGAGCTGCAGCGATGTCATTATCACGTGCACATTCCATCAGACCCTGAGTTCAGTTCGCTGAACCTTGGGGCAGCGGTGCAGGTGTTGAGTTATGAAGTGCGCATGTCCTGGCTCGCGGCCCAAGGCCAGCCGAGCAAGGTCGAGAAGGATGAGGTGGCGTCCACCAAAAGTGGTGAGCTGGCGACCATGGATGAGCTGGAGCGATTCTATGAGCACCTGGAGCAAACCCTGGTGGCCATCGAATTCCTCGATCCGGAAAAACCACGGCACTTGATGGCGCGCCTGCGCCGGTTGTACGGTCGCAGCTCGGTCAGCCGGGCGGAAATGAATATATTGCGTGGCATCCTCACGGAAACCCAGAAAGCGGCCCGTGGCGAGCTTCTAAAGCGGAAGGATTAAAAATGTTCGAGCGTTTGCGTGAAGATATCCAGAGTGTTTTCCATCGTGACCCGGCAGCGCGCAACGCCTTTGAAGTCCTGACCTGCTACCCCGGCATGCACGCCATCTGGATCCATCGCCTGTCATCGGCCCTGTGGGGTATGGGCTGGAAGTGGCTGGCGCGGGTTGTCTCTAACTTCGGTCGCTGGCTGACCGGGATCGAGATTCATCCCGGCGCCAAGGTCGGTCGTCGCTTCTTTATTGACCATGGCATGGGCATCGTCATTGGCGAGACCGCCGAGATCGGCAACGATGTCACCCTTTATCAGGGCGTGACGTTGGGTGGCACCAGCTGGAACAAGGGCAAGCGTCACCCGACGCTGGAAGATGGCGTGGTGGTCGGGGCGGGCGCCAAGGTGCTCGGTCCGTTCACGGTGGGCGCGGGTGCCAAGGTCGGTTCCAACGCCGTCGTGACCAAGGCGGTTCCGGCCGGGGCCACGGTGGTCGGGATTCCGGGGCGGATCATCGTCAAGTCTGATGAAGAGCAGGACGCCAAGCGCAAGGCCATGGCCGAGAAGATCGGTTTCGATGCCTACGGTGTTGGCGAAGACATGCCTGACCCGGTGGCGCGGGCTATCAACCAATTGCTCGATCACCTGCAGGCAGTCGATGGCCGTCTGGAGGGGATGTGCGGAGCGTTGAAGGACCTGGGCAGTAATTACTGTGCGAAAGATCTGCCTGAGTTGCGCGAAGAAGACTTTGCCTGTGTGAAGGACAAGGATCAGAGTCAGGCCAGCTAAACCGCGCCGACCCCTTCGCGGGCAAGCCTCGGCGCGACCCCTGTAGGAGCGAGACTTGCCCGCGAAGAACGATAACGCGGTACTGCTGGCTGTACGCGGCCAGCCTTTGCTATGATGCGCGCGCTCTTTTGCGGGTAATCCTGACTAAAGTACTAGGTCTTATAGTTGACTTAAATACTCGGGAATTGCATACTCGCCCCATTCCGAACTCCGTGGTAATTGTCCATGCGACTGACTACAAAAGGCCGATACGCCGTAACCGCCATGCTCGACCTGGCGTTGCACGCGCAGCACGGGCCGGTGTCCCTGGCCGATATCTCCGAGCGCCAAGGCATCTCCCTGTCCTACCTCGAACAGCTTTTCGCCAAATTGCGCCGCAGCAATCTGGTCTCCAGCGTTCGTGGCCCGGGCGGTGGCTACCAACTGTCCCGCGACATGCAGGGCATCCAGGTCGCCCAGGTGATCGATGCGGTGAACGAATCGGTCGATGCAACCAAATGCCAAGGCCAAGGTGATTGCCATCAAGGCGACACCTGCCTGACCCACCACTTGTGGTGCGATCTGAGCCTGCAGATTCACGAATTTCTGAGCGGTATCAGCTTGGCTGACCTTGTAACTCGCCGTGAGGTGCAAGAAGTAGCCCAGCGTCAGGACCAGCGCCGTTGCAACAGCAAGGCGCCACGCCTGGACAAGATTGAAGCGTCCGCCGTCGAATGACAGCCAGAGAGCAAAGCGGTACGCCAGCCAGCCTGATTAGGAGATAGTCCATGAAATTGCCGATTTACCTTGATTACTCTGCGACCACCCCGGTTGATCCGCGTGTTGCGCAAAAGATGAGTGAATGCCTGCTGGTCGACGGAAACTTCGGTAACCCGGCGTCCCGTTCCCACGTGTTCGGCTGGAAAGCTGAAGAGTCCGTCGAAAACGCTCGTCGTCAGGTCGCTGACCTGGTTAACGCCGACCCGCGTGAAATCGTCTGGACCTCCGGTGCCACCGAGTCCGACAACCTGGCAATCAAGGGTGCGGCGCATTTCTATGCGACCAAAGGCAAACACCTGATCACCACCAAGATTGAGCACAAGGCTGTCCTCGACACCATGCGCCAACTGGAGCGTGAAGGTTTCGAAGTGACCTACCTCGAGCCTCAGACTGACGGCCTGGTTACGCCAGCGATGATCGAAGCCGCACTGCGCGACGACACCATCCTGGTCTCGGTCATGCACGTGAACAACGAAATCGGCACCATCAACGACATCGCAGCCATCGGCGAACTGACCCGCTCCAAGGGTATTCTGTTCCACGTCGACGCCGCTCAGTCCACTGGCAAGGTCGAGATTGACTTGCAGAAGCTGAAAGTCGACCTGATGTCGTTCTCTGCCCACAAAACCTACGGCCCTAAAGGCATCGGCGCGCTGTACGTCAGCCGCAAGCCGCGTGTTCGCATCGAAGCGACCATGCACGGCGGCGGTCACGAGCGTGGCATGCGTTCCGGCACCCTGGCGACCCACCAGATCGTCGGCATGGGTGAAGCGTTCCGCGTAGCCAAAGAAGACATGGCGGCCGAGAACATCCGTATCAAAGCCCTGAGCGACCGTTTCTTCAAGCAGGTCGAAGGCCTGGAAGAGCTGTACATCAACGGCAGCATGACCGCCCGCGTACCGCACAACCTGAACCTGAGCTTCAACTACGTTGAAGGCGAGTCGCTGATCATGGCGCTCAAGGATCTGGCGGTTTCGTCCGGTTCGGCCTGCACCTCGGCATCGCTTGAGCCTTCGTATGTACTGCGCGCCCTGGGCCGCAACGACGAACTGGCCCATAGCTCGATCCGTTTCACCTTCGGCCGTTTCACCACCGAAGAAGAAATCGACTACGCCGCGCAGAAAGTCTGCGAGGCCGTTACCAAGCTGCGCACCCTGTCGCCGCTGTGGGACATGTACAAAGACGGTGTCGACATTTCGAAAATCGAGTGGGCGGCACACTGATTTCAAGTCGCCGCAAACCGGCCCTGCAAAACCAAGGTTTTCAGGGCTCAAGAGCGACTCTCTGATGAGTGAGGATTAAGAATCATGGCTTACAGCGAAAAGGTCATCGACCACTACGAAAACCCGCGCAACGTCGGCAAGATGGACGCGGAAGACCCTGATGTCGGCACCGGCATGGTCGGCGCTCCGGCGTGCGGCGATGTAATGCGCCTGCAGATCAAGGTCAACGAGCAAGGCATCATCGAAGACGCCAAGTTCAAGACCTATGGTTGCGGTTCGGCGATCGCCTCCAGCTCCCTGGCGACCGAGTGGATGAAAGGCAAGACTCTGGATGAAGCAGAGACCATCAAGAACACTCAGCTGGCCGAAGAACTGGCACTGCCGCCGGTAAAAATTCACTGCTCCGTACTCGCTGAAGACGCTATCAAAGCGGCCGTTCGCGACTACAAGCAGAAGAAAGGCTTGATCTAAGCATTAAGCGACGAGTAAGGAGTCAACGATGGCTATCAGCATGACAGAAGCGGCTGCTCAACACGTGCGACGCTCCCTTAACGGGCGCGGCAAAGGTGAGGGGATTCGCCTGGGTGTTCGCACCACAGGTTGTTCCGGCCTTGCCTACGTGCTGGAGTTTGTCGACGAGGTGGTTGCAGAGGATCAGGTGTTCGAAAGTCACGGCGAGAAAGTGATCATCGACCCGAAAAGCCTTGCCTACCTGGACGGCACCGAACTCGATTTCGTCAAGGAAGGGTTGAACGAAGGCTTCAAGTTCAACAACCCCAACGTGCGCGGTGAATGTGGCTGCGGCGAAAGCTTCAACATCTGAGGCTGCTCGTGGGTACTCCTTGTCATTTCGCTTTATTTGAACTGCAGCCGAGCTTCCGTCTGGATCTCGATCAGTTGGCCACGCGCTATCGTGAGTTGGCGCGCGGTGTTCATCCGGACCGCTTTGCAGACGCTTCCGAGCGCGAGCAGCGGCTGGCGCTGGAGCAATCCGCGAGCCTCAACGAGGCCTATCAGACGCTCAAAAGTCCCCCAAAGCGCGCGCGATACCTGCTCGCTTTGAATGGAGGCGAGCTGCCGCTGGAGGTCACGGTGCATGATCCGGAATTCCTTCTGCAGCAGATGGAATTGCGTGAAGAGCTCGAAGACCTGCAAGACAGCGCCGACCTGGCGGGTGTTGCAGTGTTCAAGCGTCGCCTGAAGACGGCTCAGGATGAACTGAACGAAAGCTTCGCAGCCTGTTGGGATGATGCAGCGCAACGTGAACAGGCCGAACGCCTGATGCGGCGCATGCAGTTCCTCGACAAGCTCACCTACGAAGTGCGCCAGTTAGAAGAGCGCCTCGACGATTAACCCAGTGCCGCTCCGGTCGCACGCCTGATATACAGATAAGTCCTGATAACGATGGCCCTACTGCAGATCGCCGAACCCGGCCAAAGTCCTCAACCGCACCAGCGTCGTCTGGCTGTGGGGATCGACTTGGGCACTACCAATTCGCTGGTCGCTGCGTTGCGCAGTGGTCTTTCCGAGCCTCTGGCCGACGCCGAAGGGCAGGTCATCCTGCCGTCCGCCGTGCGCTACCACGCCGATCGCGTCGAAGTCGGCGAGTCCGCCAAGCTGGCGGCCGCTACCGATCCTTTGAACACCGTGCTGTCGGTCAAGCGCTTGATGGGTCGTGGTCTGTCCGACGTCAAGCAATTGGGCGACCAACTGCCGTACCGCTTTGTCGGTGGCGAGTCGCACATGCCGTTCATCGACACGATTCAGGGGCCGAAAAGCCCGGTCGAAGTCTCCGCCGATATCCTCAAGGTGCTGCGTCAGCGTGCTGAAGCGGCATTGGGCGGCGAGTTGGTGGGCGCGGTGATCACCGTTCCGGCCTATTTCGATGATGCTCAGCGTCAAGCGACCAAGGATGCGGCCAATCTGGCCGGTCTGAACGTGCTGCGTTTGCTCAATGAACCGACCGCAGCCGCAGTGGCTTACGGTCTGGATCAGCATGCCGAAGGCCTGGTCGCGATTTACGACCTGGGTGGCGGTACGTTTGATATTTCGATCCTGCGCCTGACGGGCGGTGTATTCGAAGTCCTCGCTACCGGTGGCGATAGCGCCTTGGGTGGCGATGACTTTGACCACGCCATCGCTGGCTGGATCATCGAGAGCGCCGGCTTGTCCGCCGACCTCGACCCGGGTGCTCAGCGCCATCTGCTGCAAACCGCTTGTGCGGCCAAAGAAGCCCTGACCAATGCCTCGACGGTTGAAGTCGCTTACGGCGACTGGAAAGCGCAACTGACCCGCGAAGCCTTCGATGCGCTGATCGAGCCAATGGTCGCGCGCAGCCTGAAAGCCTGCCGCCGCGCGGTGCGTGATTCCGGCATCGAGCTGGACGAAGTGCACGCTGTGGTCATGGTCGGCGGCTCGACGCGCGTGCCTCGCGTTCGTGAAGCCGTCGCTGAAGCCTTTGGTCGCCAGCCGCTGACTGAAATCGATCCGGATCAAGTGGTGGCCATTGGGGCTGCGATCCAGGCCGATACGTTGGCTGGCAACAAGCGCGATGGCGGCGAATTGCTCTTGCTCGACGTCATTCCGTTGTCCCTGGGGCTGGAAACCATGGGCGGCCTGATGGAGAAGGTGATCCCACGCAACACCACCATCCCCGTTGCCCGCGCCCAGGACTTCACGACTTACAAAGACGGCCAGTCGGCCATGGCGATTCACGTGCTGCAGGGCGAGCGTGAGCTGATCAGCGACTGCCGTTCCCTGGCGCGCTTCGAATTGCGCGGCATTCCGGCCATGGTCGCCGGTGCTGCGAAAATCCGCGTGACGTTCCAGGTCGATGCCGACGGTCTGCTCAGTGTCTCCGCTCGCGAGTTGGGTTCAGGCGTCGAGGCCAGCATTCAGGTCAAGCCGTCCTACGGTCTGACCGACGGCGAAATCGCCAAAATGCTCAAGGAATCGTTCCAGCACGCCAACGACGACAAGGTCGCCCGTGTGTTGCGTGAGCAGCAGGTCGACGCCCAGCGCCTGATCGAAGCGGTGCAGGCTGCCCTTGATGTCGACGGTGAGCGCTTGCTCGACGCCGAAGAGCGCATGGTCATCGAGTTGCAGATGCAGGAACTGACCGAACTGATGAAAGGTACCGATGGTTTCGCCATCGAGCAGCAGACCAAGCGTCTGTCGCAAGTGACCGACGCTTTTGCTGCCCGCCGCCTGGACTCAACGGTGAAAGCCGCGCTGGCGGGGCGCAACTTGAATGAGATTGAGGAATAACGATGCCGCAGGTCATTTTTCTGCCACACGAGAAGTTTTGCCCGGACGGCATGGTTGTGGAGGCTGAACCCGGCATCTCCATCCTCGAACTGGCTCACGAACACCATATCGAGATGGAAAGCGCTTGCGGCGGCGTCTGCGCCTGCACCACCTGCCATTGCCTGATTCGCGAGGGCTTTGACTCGCTGGAAGAGGCCGATGAGCTGGAAGAAGACTATCTTGATAAGGCTTGGGGGCTGGAGCCCCACTCACGCTTGGCCTGTCAGGCAAAAGTCGGGACTGAAGACCTGACCGTCGAAATTCCGAAGTACTCGCTCAACCATGCGGCCGAAGCGCCGCACTGATTCAAGGAAATGTCATGAGTCTGAAATGGGTTGATGTGCAGGAAATCGCGATCCAGCTGGCTGAATCCCGGCCGGAAGTGGATCCGCGTTATGTGAACTTCGTCGATCTGCACAAATGGGTGCTGGCATTGCCGGAGTTCAGTGATGATCCGACCCGCGGTGGCGAGAAGGTACTTGAAGCCATTCAGGCCGCCTGGATCGAAGAAGCAGACTGAGTCTGCGCCGTATGCAGTTAGGCAATACCAAAGAACCCGCGTATAATTCGCGGGTTTAATTTTTCGCAAATTACCGTTTCTGGAGTTACACCATGGCTGTTCAACGTACTTTCTCCATCATCAAGCCTGACGCTGTTGCAAAAAACGTCATCGGCGAGATCACCACTCGTTTCGAAAAAGCCGGCCTGAAGGTTGTAGCTTCGAAAATGAAGCAACTGTCCAAAGCCGAAGCTGAAGGCTTCTACGCTGAGCACAGCGCTCGTGGTTTCTTCGGCGACCTGGTTGCTTTCATGATCTCCGGTCCAGTTGTCGTTCAGGTTCTGGAAGGCGAAAACGCTATCGCTCTGAACCGTGAGCTGATGGGCGCTACCAACCCTAAAGAAGCTGCTGCCGGCACCATCCGTGCTGACTTCGCTGACTCCATCGATGCCAACGCTGTACACGGTTCGGACTCCGAAGCCGCTGCTGCTCGCGAAATCTCGTACTTCTTCGCAGCTACTGAAGTAACCACTCGCTAAGCATTGGCTTATGAGTGAAGGTGAATCCATGACTACATCGACTGTAAAAACCAACCTGCTGGGTCTGACTCAGCTGGAAATGGAAAAATTCTTCGACTCAATCGGGGAGAAGCGTTTCCGTGCCGGTCAGGTAATGAAATGGATTCACCACCTTGGCGTCGATGATTTCGACGCCATGACGAACGTCAGCAAGGCCTTGCGCGACAAGCTCAAGGCTATTGCCGAAGTTCGCGGTCCTGAAGTCGTCAGTGAGGACATCTCCACCGACGGTACCCGTAAATGGGTAGTGCGCGTGGCGTCCGGCAGCTGCGTCGAGACCGTTTACATTCCCCAGGGCAAGCGCGGCACTTTGTGCGTTTCGTCCCAGGCAGGCTGTGCCCTGGATTGCAGTTTCTGCTCCACCGGCAAGCAAGGTTTCAACAGCAACCTCACCGCCGCTGAAGTCATCGGCCAGGTGTGGATTGCCAATAAATCGTTCGGCAGCATCCCGGCGACCGCCGACCGTGCCATCACCAACGTGGTGATGATGGGCATGGGTGAGCCGCTGCTGAACTTCGACAACGTCGTGGCCGCCATGCATCTGATGATGGATGACCTGGGCTACGGGATCTCCAAGCGCCGCGTGACCCTGTCCACTTCGGGCGTGGTGCCGATGATCGATGAGCTGTCCAAGCACATTGACGTCTCCCTGGCGTTGTCGCTGCACGCACCAAACGACGCATTGCGTAACCAATTGGTGCCGATCAACAAGAAATATCCGCTTAAGATGCTGCTCGAGTCGTGCCAGCGCTACATGTCGTCCCTGGGCGAAAAGCGCGTGCTGACCATCGAGTACACTTTGCTCAAGGACATCAACGACAAGGTTGAACATGCCGTTGAGATGATCGAGTTGCTCAAGAACATCCCGTGCAAGATCAACCTGATTCCGTTTAACCCGTTCCCGCATTCCGGTTACGAGCGCCCGAGCAACAACGCGATTCGCCGTTTCCAGGATCAGCTTCACCATGCCGGCTTCAATGTCACCGTGCGCACCACCCGCGGTGAAGACATCGATGCCGCGTGTGGCCAATTGGTAGGGCAGGTGCTGGATCGCACCCGTCGCAGCGAACGTTATATCGCCGTGCGTGAGTTGAACGCCGAGAACGATATGGCTCAAAACGCTGCGGAATAAATCAAGAGAGGATCTCTATGTCCCTGCGCTTTGCGCTGCTTTTGCTGTTGGCCAGCCTGTGTGCTGGTTGCGTCCTGTCGGGCGATTTCAACCCGATGAAAACCAGCAAAGGTCGCGATGAAGCGCGTGCTGCCTATGTGCAACTGGGCTTGGGGTACTTGCAGCAAGGCATGACCGAACGGGCGAAAGTGCCGTTGAAGAAAGCCTTGGCTCTGGATGACTCGGACCCGGATGCCAATGCGGCGCTTGGGTTGGTGTTTCAGGCTGAAATGGAACCTGAACTGGCAGACCAGCACTTTCGCAAGGCGCTGTCTTCCCGCCCCGACGATGCTCGAATCCTGAACAACTACGGCAGCTTTCTTTTCGAAGAAAAACGTTACAAAGAGGCTTACGAGCGCTTTGAACAGGCCGCCGCCGATACCCTGTATCCTGAGCGTTCGCGGGTGTTCGAGAACCTGGGCATGACCGCTTCGAAGCTGGGTCAGCGTGATCTGGCCCAGCAGCAACTGGAAAAAGCCCTGCGTTTGAACCGCCAACAACCGCGTGCATTGCTGGAAATGGCTGAGTTGTCCTTCGAAGACAGGCATTATGTGCCCGCGCGTGACTATTACGATCGTTTTAGCCTGCTCACCGAGCAAAATGCACGTAGTCTATTGCTCGGCGTTCGGCTGGCAAAAGTGTTTGAAGATCGCGACAAGGCCGCCAGTTTTGGCCTGCAACTAAAACGACTCTATCCCGGTACGCCGGAATATCAGCAATACCTGTCGGAGCAATGATGAAAGCGGCGCATCCCGAAGTTGTAGCAGCGAATCGCGTTAACCCCGGTGAGACTTTGCGCCAGGCCCGCGAAAGCAATGGCTGGTCGCTGGCTGAAGTGGCCCTCAAGCTCAACCTCACCGTTAATTCCTTGAGTAATCTGGAAGCCGGCGCTTTCGACAAGCTGCCGGGGCATACCTTTGCTCGCGGTTATATTCGCGCGTATGCCAAATTGTTGGGCATGGACCAGACCGTTCTGGTCCAGCAGTTCGACCAATCCACCGGCACCGACTCCCAGGGCAGTAACGTCCACAGCCTGGGGCGAATCGAAGAACCGGTTCGGGTTTCCCACACTATTTTGCGCATTGTCAGCCTGCTGTTGCTGATCGCAGTGATTGGCGGTGGTTTTGTCTGGTGGCAGGATCAAACCTCCCAGCGCACCAAGGACCTGATCACCCCGAGCCCGGAACACGTCGAAGTCGAAGGTGCTGATGGCACCACCCAGATCCATCCGCTGGACGAGCCGGAAGACCAGGCCGTCGCGGAAAGTCAGGTTGACGGGGCAACCGCGCTGGCGTTGCCGCAAGCCGAAAACGCCACTGAAGCACCGGCCGGGACTGAAGCCACTGCGCCTGCCGCCGCGCCGACTGCGCCCGTTGTCCCAGCGCCTGCTGCACCGGCGCACAGCAGCGCTCCGGTTGTCGCGACTCCCGTAGCGCCGGCTCCGACGGCTCCTGTTGTATCAACTCCGCCTGCAAGCGCTTCGGTGACGCCGACCATCCCCGCTCCAGCACCGGCAGCTCCGGTTGCCGGCCAAGGTCAGGTTCAACTGCAGTTCACCGCCGATTGCTGGACGCAAGTGACCGATGGCACCGGCAAAGTGCTGTTGAGCGGTCTGAAGCGTAAAGGCGAAAGTGTTTCCGTCAGCGGCAAGCCGCCGTTTGCCGTGCGTCTGGGCTTCGCCCGTGGCGCGCAGGTCAGCTACAACGGGCAGGCGGTTGATGTCGCTCCGTTCACCAGTGGCGAGACTGCTCGCCTGAAGTTGGGTCAATAAGTCATGCACGGCGAATCTCCAATCAAACGTCGCGAATCCCGCAAGATCTGGGTCGGTAACGTGCCCGTCGGCGGCGATGCGCCCATCGCTGTTCAGAGCATGACGAACAGCGACACCAATGACGTGGCCGCCACCGTGGCCCAGATCAATCGTCTGGAAGCCGCTGGCGTCGATATCGTGCGGATTTCCGTGCCGGACATGGACGCCGCCGAAGCCTTCGGCAAGATCAAGCAATTGGTCAAGGTGCCGTTGGTTGCCGACATCCACTTCGACTACAAGATTGCGCTGCGCGTCGCCGAACTGGGCGTTGATTGCCTGCGGATCAACCCGGGCAACATCGGTCGTGAAGACCGCGTGCGCGCGGTGGTCGATGCCGCCCGTGATCGCGGGATCCCGATCCGCATCGGCGTCAACGCCGGTTCCCTGGAAAAAGACCTGCAAAAGAAATACGGCGAGCCGACCCCGGCGGCGCTGGTCGAGTCTGCCCTGCGTCACGTCGAGCACCTTGAACGCCTGAATTTCCAGGACTTCAAGGTCAGCGTGAAGGCCTCCGACGTGTTCATGGCCGTCGCCGCCTACCGCCTGCTGGCCAAGGAAATCGTCCAGCCGCTGCACCTGGGCATCACCGAAGCCGGTGGTTTGCGCTCAGGCACGGTGAAATCCGCCGTGGGCCTCGGTATGCTGCTCGCCGAAGGGATTGGCGATACTATTCGCATCTCGTTGGCGGCCGACCCGGTCGAGGAAGTGAAAGTCGGCTACGACATTCTCAAATCCCTGCACCTGCGTTCCCGTGGCATCAACTTCATCGCCTGCCCGAGCTGCTCGCGGCAGAATTTCGATGTGGTCAAAACCATGAACGAGCTGGAAGGGCGCCTCGAAGATCTGCTGGTGCCGCTGGATGTCGCGGTCATCGGTTGCGTGGTCAACGGGCCGGGTGAAGCCAAGGAAGCCCATATCGGCTTGACCGGCGGCACGCCAAACCTGATTTACATCGACGGCAAGCCGTCGCAGAAACTGACGAATGACAATCTGGTGGATGAGCTTGAACGCTTGATCCGCCAGAAAGCGGCCGAAAAGGTCGAAGCCGACGCGGCAGTCATCGCCCGCGGCTGATCGAACGAATTTAAGGATTTATAGTGAGCAAGTCTCTGCAAGCCATACGTGGCATGAACGACATCCTGCCCGAACAGACCCCGCTGTGGCGTCATTTCGAGGGCACCGTCTCGCGTCTGCTGGATAACTACGGTTACAAGCAGATCCGCATGCCGATCGTCGAGTTCACCGAGCTGTTCAAGCGCTCCATTGGTGAAGTGACCGACATCGTCGAAAAAGAGATGTACACCTTCGACGACCGCAACGGCGATTCCCTGACCCTGCGCCCTGAAGGCACGGCGGCCTGCGTGCGTGCTGTGCTCGAGCACGGCATCACCGGCGGTGGTCAGGCGCAGAAACTCTGGTACATCGGCCCGATGTTCCGTCACGAACGTCCGCAAAAAGGCCGTTATCGCCAGTTCCATCAGATCGGTTGCGAGGTCTTCAACCTCGACGGTCCGGACATCGACGCCGAGCTGATCGTGCTGACCTGGCGCCTGTGGGGCGAGCTGGGCATCCGTGACGCGGTCAAGCTTGAGCTCAACAGCCTGGGCACCGCCGAGTCCCGTGCTCGTTATCGCGAAGCGCTGGTCGAGTTCCTCTCGTCCCGCCTGGACAAGCTGGACGAAGACAGCCAGCGCCGTCTGAAAACCAACCCTTTGCGGGTGCTCGATACCAAGAACGCCGACACGCAAGCCGTGCTGGTCGATGCGCCGAAAATGGCCGACTACCTGGACGAAGAATCCCGTGTGCACTTCGAGGGCCTGAAGGCTCGCCTGGACACCGCCGGCATTCCTTACGTGATCAACCCGAAGCTGGTTCGCGGGCTGGATTACTACAGCAAGACCGTTTTCGAATGGGTCACCGACAAGTTGGGCGCCCAGGGCACCGTGTGTGCCGGTGGTCGTTACGACGGTCTGGTGGAGCAGATGGGTGGCAAGCCAACCCCGGGCGTCGGTTTCGCCATGGGTATCGAGCGCCTGGTGCTGTTGCTTGAAACCCTGGAGCAGATTCCGGAAGAAATCTCCCGTCAGGTCGACGTTTACCTCTGCGCCTTCGGAGAAGCTGCCGAGCTGGCCGGTCTGGCCCTGAGTGAACGTGTACGTGATCAATTGCCCAACCTGCGCCTGCAAGTCAATGCCGGCGCGGGCAGCTTCAAAAGCCAGTTCAAGAAGGCCGACAAGAGCGGCGCGCTGTATGCGCTGATCCTCGGTGACGACGAAATGGCCCAGCAAGTGGTAGGTTTCAAACCCCTGCGTGGCCAGGGCGAACAACAAAGCATTGCCTGGGATGCGCTTGCTGCACACCTGGCCACCTGCGTCGTGCAGGGTTGAAGCTGTCATAAACAGCCGATTTAGCGATTAAGGAGTATTGGGGTGTCGAGTACCGAAGACGAAAACCTGGCAGATTTGAAGGACTGGTGGACACGCAACGGCAAGCCCCTGGTCACTGGCGGCCTGTTGGCGCTGGTCATCGTGTTCGGCTGGCAGGCCTTTCAGAAGTATCAGAGCAATCAGTCGCAAGGCGCCTCGATTCTCTATCAGCAATTGCTCGAAACCACGCTGACGCCTGACGGCAAGCCTGATGCCGCCCGTGTTTCGGACCTGGCCGGCAAGCTCAACAGCGAGTTCGGCGGTAGCGCCTATGCACAGTACGGCAGCTTGTTCGTGGCGAAAGTTGCGGTCGACAGCGGCAAGCTGGACGACGCGGCCACCGAGCTGAAAGCGATCGTGGCAAAACCGGCCAACCCGGCGCTGGGCGAAATCGCCCGTCAGCGTCTGGCGCAGGTACTGGCGGCGCAGAACAAGGTCGATGAGGCCCTGAAGCTGCTCGAAGGCGATGCTGACAAGGCATTCCTGGCCACGCGCGAAGAACTCAAAGGCGACCTGCTGGTGCAGTTGGGTCGTACCGACGAAGCAAACACGGCGTATCAAAAAGCCAAGGCGGCACTGTCGGATGAAGCGGCGGTCGGTGGCCTACAAATCAAGCTGGACGACCTGGCCAAAGGGGATGCGTGACGTGATCCGTTGGAAACATGCAGCATTGCTGGCTCTGGCCATTTTGGCCGCGGGTTGCAGCAGCAACAGCAAAAAAGAATTGCCACCGGCCGAGTTGACCGACTTCAAAGAAGAAGTGGTTCTGCAGAAGCAGTGGAGTCGTTCGATCGGTGACGGTCAGGGCGAAACCTACAACATGCTGGTTCCGGCGATCGAAGGCGATACCATCTATGCTGCCGACGTCACCGGTGTGGTGATGGCGCTGGATCGCAGCAACGGCGACGTCAAATGGAAGAAGGACCTTGAACTGCCTGTTTCCGGCGCCGTTGGCGTGGGTTACGGTCTGGTCATGTTCGGCACCATCAAGGGCGAAATCGTTGCTCTGGATGCGATCAATGGTGAAGAGAAATGGCGCGCTCGCGTGTCCAGCGAAGTACTCGCACCGCCGGCCAACAACGGTGATGTGGTTGTGGTTCAGACTCAGGACGACCGTCTGATTGGTCTGGATGCCGCCACCGGCACCCAGCGCTGGTTGTATGACAGCACGCCTGCGGTCCTGACCTTGCGCGGCACCAGCGCACCGATCGTCACCAACCGCCTCGCGGTGGCTGGCCTGTCGACCGGTAAAGTGGTCGCTCTCGATATTTCCAACGGCGTGCCGGTGTGGGAACAACGGGTCGCGATTCCACAAGGTCGTTCGGAACTGGAGCGTGTGGTCGATATCGACGGTGGCCTGCTGCTGTCCGGCGAAACGCTGTACGTCGCCAGCTACCAGGGTCGCGTTGCGGCACTGGACCTGCAAAGCGGTCGTCAGCTCTGGCAGCGTGATGCTTCCAGCTATGCCGGCGTCGCGCAGGGTTTTGGCAGCGTTTACGTGAGCCTGTCTTCGGGCACCGTTGAAGGCGTCGACGAACGTTCCACCACAGCCTTGTGGAGCAACGATTCGCTGGCTCGTCGTCAACTGTCGGCTCCGGAAGTGTTCTCCAGCTACGTTGCAGTCGGCGATATGGAAGGCTACCTGCACCTGCTGAGCCAGGTCGACGGTCGTTTCGTCGGCCGCGAGCGCATCGACAGCGACGGCCTGCGTGCCCGTCCGCTGGTGGTGGGTGACACGATTTATGTGTATGGCAACAGTGGCAAACTGGAAGCCCTGACCATTAAGTAAAGGTTTGACTATGCTTGGGGTTAAACCCCAGGCAGCCCCGTAACCACGGGGTTCGCAGCGCCCTCAAGCGCTGCCCCGAGCACCAGCCGCTGCCTCGCAGCGGCTTTTGTATTTTCTGAAATAACGAAGTGGAGAGCCGCATGGTTCCCGTAATCGCCCTGGTGGGCCGACCGAACGTCGGCAAGTCCACCTTGTTCAACCGCCTGACCAGGACTCGCGACGCCATCGTCGGCGACTTGTCCGGTCTGACCCGTGATCGCCAATACGGTGAGGCCAAGTGGCAAGGGCGTTCCTACATTCTGGTCGACACCGGCGGTATCTCCGGTGACGAGCACGGTATGGACGAAAAAATGGCCGAGCAGTCGTTGCTGGCCATTGAAGAAGCGGATGTCGTTCTGTTCCTGGTAGATGCCAAGGCCGGTTTTACCGCCGCCGACCAGATGATCGCCGAGCATTTGCGCAAACGTAACAAGCGTTCCTACGTGGTTGCCAACAAGGTCGACAACATCGACCCTGAAATGGCCCGCGCCGAGTTCGCCCCGTTGGGCATGGGCCACGCGATTCCGATCGCTGGCGCCCACGGTCGTGGCATCACCCAGATGCTGGAAATCGCCCTGAGCGACTTCCCGAAAGACGATGACGAACAGGAAGAAGGCGAGGAAGAGATCGTTGCCGAAGGCGAGGAAGCCAAGCGCATTCCTGGCCCTAGCGAAAAAGACGGGATCAAGATCGCCATCATCGGCCGCCCGAACGTCGGCAAGTCGACCCTGGTCAATCGCATGCTCGGTGAAGACCGGGTTATCGTCTATGACGAGCCTGGTACCACTCGCGACAGCATCTACATCCCGTTCGAGCGTAACGACGAGAAGTACACGCTGATCGACACCGCCGGTGTGCGCAAGCGCGGCAAGATCCACGAAGAAGTCGAAAAGTTCTCCGTGGTCAAAACCCTGCAAGCGATCAAAGACGCCAACGTGGTGATCTTTGTGATGGACGCCCGCGAGGGCGTGGTCGATCACGATCTCAACCTGCTGGGCTTCGCCATTGAGTCGGGTCGTGCGCTGGTGATCGCGATCAACAAGTGGGACGGCATGACGCCGAGCGAGCGTGACTTCGTGAAGGTCGAGCTGCAACGTCGACTGTTCTTCGTCGACTACGCCGACATCCACTTCATCTCGGCCCTGCACGGTACGGGCGTGGGCAACCTCTACGCCTCCGTACAGAACTCGTTCAAGTCCGCGGTTACCCGCTGGCCAACCAACCGCCTGACCACGATCCTGGAAGATGCGGTCAGCGAGCACGCGCCGCCGATGGTCAACAACCGCCGGATCAAGCTGCGTTATGCCCACTTGGGTGGTGCGAACCCGCCGATCATCGTGATCCACGGTAACCAGATCGAGAAGGTGCCGAAGTCTTACGTCCGTTATCTGGAAAACACTTACCGTCGTGTCTTGAAGCTGGTCGGTACGCCGATCCGTATCGAGTTCAAGGGCGGCGAGAACCCGTTCGAAGGCAAAAAGACCACGCTGACCGACCGTCAGGTCAACAAGAAGCGTCGCATGATGTCGCACCACAAAAAGGCCGACAAAAAGCGCCGCGATAAGAAATAGAAGCAGCTTTAAGTATCAAGCTGCACGCTTCAAGTCACTGCAGAAAAGGGCTCAAGTCAGAGCCCTTTTTTGTGTCTGATGGTTTGTTGCTTGACCACTTGCAGCTTGCAGCTTGAAACTTGCAGCTCACCTGCAAGGGGCTACCGATGATCACCAGTAAGCTGCCGAATGTCGGCATCACTATCTTCACTCAGATGTCTCAGCTCGCGGCGCAAACCGGGGCGATCAACCTGTCCCAGGGGTTTCCTGATTTCGATGCACCGCAAGCCCTGTGCGATGCGGTCGGTCGGCACATTGCCAATGGCCACAACCAATATTCACCGATGACCGGCCTGCCGGCGCTGCGTCAGCAGATTTCGGCGAAGATCGCCCGCACCTACGGCGTCAGCGTGGATGCCGACCATGAAGTGACGGTCACTCCCGGTGCCACCCAAGCGATCTTCTGTGCGATTCAAGCGGTTATTCACAGCGGCGATGAAGTGATCGTGTTCGATCCGTGCTACGACAGCTACGAGCCGTCGGTGGAGCTGGCCGGTGGGCGATGCGTGCATGTGCAACTGGGTCTGAATGATTTTTCCATCGACTTCGAGAAACTCGCCGAAGCGATTACGCCGCGCACGCGGATGATCGTGCTGAACGCTCCGCATAACCCGAGTGGCGCGCTGATCAGCCGTGCCGAGCTGGACCAGTTGGCAGCGTTGATTCGGGATCGCGACATCTACATCGTCAGTGACGAAGTCTACGAACACCTGGTCTTCGACGGCGTGCCTCACGTCAGCGTGCTGAATCACGAAGAGCTGTATCAGCGCGCCTTCGTGGTCAGTTCTTTCGGCAAGACCTATCACGTCACCGGGTGGAAAACCGGCTACGTGGTCGCACCGCCGGCGCTCACCGCCGAGCTGCGCAAGGTTCACCAGTACGTCAGTTTCTGCGGCGTGACCCCGCTGCAATACGCCTTGGCCGACTTCATGGCCGAACATCCTGAACACGTCGAAGAACTGCCGGGTTTCTACCAGGCCAAGCGCGATCTGTTCTGCGATCTGCTGGCGTCGTCGCGTTTCAGCTTCAAGCGCGTGACCGGCACGTATTTTCAGTTGGTCGATTATTCGCAGATCCGCCCGGACCTCAATGACGTCGAAATGGCGCTGTGGATGACCCGTGAACATGGCGTGGCGAGCATCCCGATCTCGGTTTTTTACCAGACACCACCTGAAGGCCAGCGCCTGGTGCGCTTGTGCTTCGCCAAACGCGAGGAGACGTTGCGTGAAGCAGCGGCAAAACTATGCGTGATCTGAGTGCACTGCCCAATCTGAACGTCGCGCTGATCCAGACCACCCTGGCCTGGCACGACCGTCAGGCCAACCTGGAGCATTTCGAGCCATTGCTTGAGCAGGCTCGCGGGGCGGATCTGATCATTCTGCCGGAGATGTTCACCACCGGTTTTTCCATGGAATCGCAGACCCTCGCCGAAGCGGAAAACGGTCCGACCAGCAAATGGCTACGTGTCCAGGCGGCGAAACTTGATGCGGTGATCACCGGCAGCGTCATCGTCCAGGCCGCTGATGGCAGCCACCGCAATCGATTGTTGTGGGCGCGGCCGGACGGGGAAGTCTGGCACTACGACAAGCGTCACCTGTTCCGCATGGCCGGTGAGCACAACCACTACACACCGGGCGAGCGCCAGGTGCAGTTCGAGCTCAAGGGCTGGCGTGTGCGGCCGCTGATTTGCTACGACTTGCGATTCCCGGTCTGGAGTCGCGATGCACAAGACACTGACTTGCTGCTCTACACCGCCAACTGGCCCGGCGCGCGTCGTCAGCATTGGAACCGTTTGCTGCCAGCGCGGGCGATTGAAAACCTGTGCTACGTGGCGGCGGTCAATCGCATCGGTACCGACGGCAAAGGCTTTGCTTACACCGGTGATAGCCAGGTGCTGGATTTCCAGGGTGAGACATTGCTCAGTGCCGGCGAAGCCGATGGTGTGTTTCAGGTAGTACTGAATGCGGCGGATCTGCAAGCCTATCGCACACGGTTTCCGGCGAATCTCGATGCAGATACGTTCGAGTTCACCTGATATCTCGGCAGCCTGAGCCGGCCTTATCGCGAGCAGGCTCACTCCCACAGTGGATCGCGTGAATAGAGATTTTGTGTGCACCCGAAGCCTCCTGTGGGAGTGAGCCTGCTCGCGAAGAGGCCATGACAGGCACCCTAAAAATGCCAGGCAAACAAAAAGGCCCCGAGGTTTTCACCTCGGGGCCTTTTGCATTGCCGCGAACGCTTACGCCGCTTTCGCTTCCGGCTGGCTCAGGGAGCGGTTCAGCGCGCTGAACAGGGCCTTGAAGCTCGCGGTGGTGATGTTTTCATCGATACCGACGCCATGCACCGCACGTTCACCGTTCACACGCAGTTCGATGTAAGCCGCTGCCTTGGCATTGGTGCCCGCGCCGATTGCGTGTTCGTTGTAGTCCATGATTTCCACCGGGATCGGCAGGCCGGCCACCAAGGCTTCCAGCGCGCCGTTGCCCTTGCCGCGCCAGTGCAGGTTGGTTTCGCCCTGGCCTTTGCCCGAGACTTCCACTTCCACGGCACTGTGACCGTTTTCTTCCTGCAGGCGATGGCTGACCAGCGCATACGGGGTGTTGGCCTGCAAATACTCGCTGTGCAGCAACGCGTGGATCTGTTGGGCGGTCATCTCCAGGCCGAGGCGATCGGTTTCACGCTGTACCACCTGGCTGAACTCGATCTGCATGCGACGCGGCAAGCTGATGCCGTATTCCTGTTCCAGCAAGTAGGCGATACCGCCCTTGCCCGACTGGCTGTTGACGCGGATCACCGCCTCGTAGCTGCGGCCGATGTCGGCCGGGTCGATCGGCAAGTACGGCACTTCCCACAAGGCGTCCGGTTTCTGCTGGGCAAAGCCCTTGCGGATCGCATCCTGGTGGGAGCCGGAGAACGCGGTGTGAACCAGGTCGCCGACGTAGGGGTGGCGTGGGTGCACCTGGATCTGGTTGCATTCTTCAACGACTTTGCGCACGCCGTCGATGTCGGAGAAGTCCAGCTCAGGGTGAATGCCCTGGGTGTAGAGGTTCAGTGCCACGGTCACGAGATCAACGTTACCGGTACGCTCGCCGTTACCGAACAGGCAGCCTTCGACACGGTCAGCACCGGCCATAAGGCCCAGTTCGGTGGCCGCCACGCCCGTACCACGGTCGTTGTGGGTGTGCAGGCTGATGATCACGCTGTCACGACGGTTGATGTGACGGCCGAACCATTCGATCTGGTCGGCATAGATGTTCGGGGTCGCGCATTCGACGGTGGCCGGCAGGTTGAGGATCACCTTGTGCTCAGGCGTCGGGTTCCAGACTTCGATGACCGCGTCACAGACTTCCTTGGCGAACTCCAATTCGGTCGCGCTGAAGGTTTCCGGCGAGTATTCGAAGGTCCACTGGGTGTCCGGTTGCTGGGCGGCATATTTGACGAACAGCTTGGCGGCGTTCACGGCGATGGCCTTGACACCTTCCTTGTCCTGGTTGAAGACAATGCGGCGGAAGGATGGGGAGGTCGCGTTGTACAAGTGAACGATGGCTTTCTTCGCCCCGCGCAGGGATTCGAAAGTGCGCTCGATCAGGTCTTCACGGCCCTGGGTCAACACCTGGATGGTGGTGTCGTCCGGGATGTGGTTGCCTTCGATCAGGGTACGCACGAAGTCGAAGTCGGTTTGCGAAGCGGCCGGGAACGACGCTTCGATCTCTTTCACACCGACTTGCACCAACGTCTTCCAGAAACGCAGCTTCTTGACCGCGTCCATTGGCTCGATCAGCGACTGGTTGCCGTCACGAAGGTCGGAACTGCACCAGATCGGCGCTGCGGTGATGGTCTTCGATGGCCAGGTACGGTCCGGGATGTCGATGGTCGGGAACGCGCGGTATTTCGAAGACGGGTCTTTGAGCATGCTCATCGGGAAATCCTTATTGTGTGGGCCGAAAAAAGGCGGCCTGCCGGTGGATCAATGTTCTTGGGGAAAAGCGTGGGGCGAGGCACCGCGATTCAGCCTGGCAGTCGTGCACTGACGAGGCACAGGCTGCGGTGCTGACGAAGCTGAATGAGGGTGTGAGAGGTTTTCATGCCTTCAACCCTAACCGCCGTGATTGAGGATGGCAAGCAGTCGAAAAAAATTGAGAGGAATACTCGAATAGTCGGGATTATCGCGATTTTATTGCGGTCGGGCCGGGTGATTGTGTTGATGTTTGCGCGAGGTTTGAAGGGTGCGCAATTGAAAGTTGGCAGCCTTGTCTTGGCGACGGCAGCTATTCTTAAAACCTCAACCAGACGACTGGAATGCAGGAGTCAGCGATGAACGAGTCGGATTGGAAGCTTTACAGTGCGTTGCGCCCGTTGGCCCATGAGCGGATGTGTAACCGGATCATGGACGAAGTCGAGCGCACGGTGCTGGATAGAAGCCAAGCGCCTTATGATCGAATTGAAGCGAGCGAAGAGCTGCTCAAAGCCGGACAAAAGGAGCTGTATTGGGCATTTGGCGCTTTCAGGTTCTCACGCAATGACGCCAGTTCTCACTTGCTGGCGTTGTGTACCCGCGAGTTGATCACGGCTGAAGAATTGGCTGGCTTCTCGCAAGACACTCAAACATGGATCAGCAATTGTCTGGCGAACCGGGAGGTCCATGGTATTGAGGATCTGGACGCTGAATAAGCGGCGGCAGTGATGGCCCTAGCGCGAGCCTGATTGCGAATGGGCCAGTCGCCTCAAAGAAGATTCAGGGCTGGAAAGCACCAATAAAAATCGCCGGATCCACCCGCGCATCATTCAGGCTGACATTCCAGTGCATGTGCGGCCCGGTCGCCCGCCCGGTGGCGCCGACTTTCCCGACTACACCGCCGCGCGCCAGTTGCTGCCCCACCTTCACGTCAATCTTCGACATATGGCAGAACATGCTGATAAAGCCCTGCCCATGGTCGACGAACACCGTATTGCCATTAAAGAAGTAGTTGCCGATCAGGATCACCTTGCCCGCCGCCGGGGTCTTGATCGGTGTGCCTGCGCCCACGGCGAAATCCAGGCCCGAGTGGGGATTGCGCTCTTCGCCATTAAAGAACCGGCGCACACCGAACTTGCTCGACAGCGGCCCGTTGACCGGTTTGTCCAGTAGCAGGTTGCTCGGGGTGTTCGGACTGAACGTGCGGTAGGCGGCGATTTGCTCGGCCAGTTCACCTTCGATGCGCTTAAGGTTCTCCGGGTTCGGATTGACCTGCTGCGTGTTCTTCAGGGTGATGTGCTGTTCCGGGTACTTCTTGCTGCCGACCGTGAAACTCAGCGTGCGACCGCCGCTGCTGACCTGCTGCGTGCCCGGTTTAACCGTCAATGGCACGCCGACAATCGCCAGCCAATTGTTCTGTTCCTTGACCACCAGCACCGACTTGCCTTGGTAGCTGGCTTTTGGCGCCTGTGCAGAAGCACCCAGGTCCACCACGGCCACGCCCCCCGGCACCGGTTTATTCAACAGGCGGGTGATGTAGCTGTCGGCGTGGGCATTGAAGGTCAGGCATAGCAACAGCAGCGGAGCTAAAAAACGCGGCATGGATCAATCCAGTAAAGAAAGGGTGACAGGCGTCAGGTGATTGTCTTCGACCCGGACGTGCAGCTCGCCTTCGCCCAGTTTGGCTTTCAGGCGCTGACCGGTATGGGTTTGCTCGGCGCTGCGAATCGCGTTGCCGCGTTCATCCAGCAGAATGCTGTAGCCACGGGCCAGGGTCGCCAGCGGGCTGACCACTTGCAGCGTCTGCACCTGACTTTGCAGTTGCAGGCGACGGGACTTGAGCCCTTCGCGCATGGCTCGCGGCAGGCGCTCGGCGAAGCTGTCGAGGCGCTGACGAAGCATTGCCAATTGCCGTCCCGGGTGTTGCCCGGCGAGGCGGGTTTCCAGACGGATCAAGCGTTCGCGACGGGTATTGAGGCTGCGTTCGAACGCGCGGCGCATGCGCATGTCCAGATCGTCCAGGCGCTGCGCTTGCTGGCGCAGACGTTCGCCGGGATGGCGCAAGCGGCGAGACATGCCTTCCAGGCGCAGACGGTCACGCATCAAGCGGTCGCGGATGCGCATCACCAGGCGCCGGTGCAGGCTTTCGACCCGGCGCACCAGGTCGCTGGAATCCGGCGCGAGCAATTCGGCGGCGGCGGAGGGCGTCGGGGCGCGGACGTCGGCGACGAAGTCACTGATCGAGACATCGGTTTCGTGGCCGACGGCGCTGACAATCGGCGTCACGCACGCATCCACGGCGCGGGCCACGGCTTCTTCGTTGAAACACCAGAGGTCTTCCAGCGAACCGCCGCCACGGGCGAGGATCAGCGCATCAAAACCGCGAGCGTCCGCCAGTTTCAGCGCGCGGACGATTTGCGCAGTCGCTTCGCGGCCCTGTACGGCGGTCGGGATCAGAGTCAGTTGAACCTGCGGTGCGCGGCGGCGAAAGACGCTGATGATGTCGCGAATCACCGCGCCAGTCGGCGAACTGATAATGCCGATGCGCTGCGGATGCGCCGGCAACGGCACTTTGCACTCGGCGCTGAACAGGCCTTCGGCGCTGAGTTTTTCCTTCAGTGCATCGAACGCCAGACGCAGCGCACCGTCACCGGCCGGCTCCACGGTGTCGAGGATCAGCTGATAGTCGCCACGCCCCTCGAACAGCGAAACCTTGCCACGCACCTTGACCGCCAGGCCGTCCTTCAGCGCCTGGCGAACCCGCGCCGCGTTCTGCCGAAACAGCGCGCAACGAACCTGGGCACCGCTGTCCTTTAGGGTGAAATACACGTGACCGGACGCCGGGCGGGCGAGGTTGGAGATTTCGCCTTCGACCCAGATGTTGCTGAACACGTCTTCGAGCAACACCCGCGCGCGGCCGTTGAGCTGGCTGACAGTCAGGACTTCACGGTCCAGGCCGAGTCTTGCAAAGGGATCTTTAATCATGGGGCGCATGATAAAGGCATTCGTCGAACAATCTCCATGAGTGCGCACAAATCCCTTGTGAGAGCGGGCCTGCGCGCTCCCATAAGGAGTAAAGTCAGCCCCGGGATTCAGGGAAGACGAGGGAATGAGTGTGCTTGAGTTGTTGAACCCATGGCCATTCGGCGCCACGGATTGGCTGGTGATCGGGCTGGGCATTGCCCTGGCCTATATCGTGTTTGGTATCGCCGGATTTGGCACTGCGCTGGTGGCGGGGCCGATTCTTATTCTGTTCATGCCGCTGTCGAAGATCGTGCCGTTGCTGGTGCTGCTGGATTTTGTCGCAGCGTTTGGCAATCTGCTGCCTTCGCGGCGGGATGTGGCAAAGCCCGAGTTGCTGCGGCTGCTGCCCTGCATGGCGGTGGGCTGCACGTTGGGGGTGATCTTTCTGCTGAACCTCAAATCCGATGTGTTATTGCTGTTGATGGGGCTGTTCATCAGCGCTTATGCGATTTACAGCCTGTGGGTCAAAACCCGTCCGACACAATTGTCCGCCGCCTGGGCGGTGCCGATGGGCACGGTGGGCGGGATGTTCGGGGCATTGTTTGGCAGTGGCGGCTTCTTATATGCGATCTATTTGAACAGCCGGTTGCCCAAAGAGGCGGCCCGGGCGACCCAGAGTGCGCTGATCAGTTGCAGCACCGTGGTGCGCTTGAGCCTGTTTGCCGTCGCAGGTGTCTATGCCGAGCTACCCTTATTGATATTGGCTGTGTGTTTGTTGCCGGCCATGGCATTGGGGCTGTGGGTCGGGCGGCGATTGACCCTGAGATTGTCCCGCGAGGCGTTCGTGCGGCTGGTGACCTGGTTGGTGTTGGCGAGCGGGATTGCCTTGATCGGGCGTTATTTGAGTACTTGACCGGATTTCGTCAGGGATTAAGCTGCCGGCCGTTCCGACGCCTTCGCGGGCAAGCCTCGCTCCTACAGTCGTTCGCAAACTTTTCCGGTAGGAGCGAGGCTTGCCCGCGAAGGCGTCAGTAAGAACACCGCAGAAACATCCAATTGACGCAGTAGGCTTGCACCATGAATTCGCAAAGCATCATCGTCCCGAAAATCTCCACACTGCCGGTACACGAACCCCGGGCCCGGGCGGTCGTGCGCTGGCTGGTGCGCAAGAACATCATCAAGGAAGAGCTGACCACGTGTGGCCGTACCGGTAACCGCATGGGCCACGCCATCGCCGACGGTGCCCGCGCCGTGGTGTTGCACCCACAAGCGCTGCCGTTCGGCGAGCCGATCAATGGCCTGGAGATCATCACCAAGCGCTGCATCTATACGCCGGCCAAGGGGTTCCTGGAAGAGGCGGGTTGCGCCGAGTGCCGCAAGGAAGTCGGCGAAGCGCTGTTCGAAAGCCTGGAAGACTGGATGCCGGGGCGCACCGATAACTTCACCTGCCCGGAATGCGGGCATGAAGACGACATCAACGGCTTTCTTTTCCTGCAGGAATGCGGCTTTTCCAACCTGGGGTTCATCTTTAACAACTGGGCCGAGGCCGGGTTCAAGCAGAGCTTTATCGATGAGTTTGCCGATTGGCTGGATCAGCCCGTCAGTTGGGTGAAAGTCGAGTTGTAGGAAGCGACAATCCCCGTATATCAGTAATGCTAATAATAGAAAGAGTTTTACATTGAACACGAGGGGGTGTCTGACTATAATGGCGCGCTTCCATTTTCCCGCTCGGGAGCCCCCGCGATGCTGCGTATCAGCCAAGAAGCTCTGACATTCGACGACATTCTCCTAGTGCCCGGTTATTCCGAGGTGCTTCCTAACGAAGTCAGTCTCAAGACCCGCCTTACCCGTGGCATCGAGCTGAATATTCCTCTGGTTTCTGCCGCCATGGACACCGTCACTGAAGCCCGTCTGGCAATCGCCATGGCTCAGGAAGGTGGCATCGGTATCATCCACAAGAACATGACCATCGAGCAGCAAGCTGCCGAAGTGCGCAAGGTCAAGCGTTACGAGGCCGGCGTGGTCAAGGACCCGATCACCATCGAGGCTGAAGCCACGGTGCGTGAACTGTTCGAACTGACCCGTCTGCACAACATCTCCGGCGTTCCGGTTTTGCACAATGGCGACCTGGTCGGCATCGTCACTTCCCGTGACGTGCGTTTCGAAAATCGTCTGGAAGCCACGGTCCGCGAAGTGATGACGCCCAAAGAGCGTCTGGTCACGGTCAAGGAAGGCGCCGACAAGAACGACGTTCGCGAGCTGTTGCACAAACACCGCATCGAACGCGTGCTGATCGTCGACGACAAATTTGCCCTCAAAGGCATGATGACCGTCAACGACATCGAAAAAGCCAAGGCGTACCCGCTGGCCAGCAAGGACGATCAAGGTCGTCTGCGTGTTGGCGCAGCAGTCGGTACCGGTAAAGACACCGGTGACCGCGTCGCTGCCCTGGTCAATGCCGGCGTTGACGTGGTGGTGGTCGACACCGCACACGGTCACTCCAAAGGCGTGATCGACCGCGTTCGCTGGGTCAAACAGAATTTCCCTGAAGTGCAGGTCATCGGCGGCAACATCGCCACCGGCGCTGCTGCCAAGGCCCTGGCCGAAGCCGGCGCTGATGCGGTCAAGGTCGGTATCGGCCCTGGCTCGATCTGCACCACCCGTATCGTCGCCGGTGTCGGCGTCCCGCAAATCAGTGCCATCGCCAACGTCGCCGCTGCCCTTGAAGGCACTGGCGTTCCGTTGATCGCCGACGGCGGCATCCGCTTCTCCGGTGACCTGTCCAAGGCCATCGTGGCCGGTGCTTCCTGCGTGATGATGGGCTCGATGTTCGCCGGTACTGAAGAAGCCCCGGGCGAGATCGAACTGTTCCAGGGTCGTTCGTACAAGGCATACCGCGGCATGGGTTCGCTGGGCGCCATGTCCCAGGCCCAGGGTTCCTCCGACCGTTACTTCCAGGACTCCTCCGCGGGTGCCGAGAAACTGGTTCCGGAAGGCATCGAAGGGCGTGTTCCTTACAAGGGCAGCCTGAGCGCCATCATCCATCAACTGATGGGCGGCCTGCGTTCCTCGATGGGTTACACCGGCAGTGCCGACATCGAAGAAATGCGCACCAAGCCTGAGTTCGTGCGGATCACCGGCGCTGGCATGGCCGAGTCCCACGTCCACGACGTACAGATCACCAAAGAAGCGCCAAACTACCGCGTAGGTTGAGGCTTCAAGCAAAACGTTAAGTAACCGGGGCTGTTTTATTCAGCCCCGAGTTGTTTCTGAATCACGACTGTTTCTGAATTACTAGACGAGACTGAATCATGGCCCTCGACATTCACGCTCACCGCATCCTGATCCTCGATTTCGGTTCCCAGTACACCCAGCTGATTGCCCGCCGCGTGCGCGAAATCGGCGTGTACTGCGAACTGCATCCGTTCGATATGGATGAAGACGCGATTCGCGAATTCGCTCCAAAAGGCGTCATTCTCGCCGGCGGCCCCGAGTCCGTGCACGAAGCCGACAGCCCTCGCTGCCCGCAGGCGGTGTTCGACCTGGGCGTTCCGGTCTTCGGTATCTGCTACGGCATGCAGACCATGGCCGAACAGCTGGGTGGCAAGGTTGAAGGTTCCGAACTGCGTGAGTTCGGTTATGCCCGTGTCGACGTGGTCGGCAAGAGCCGCCTGCTCGACGGCATCGAAGACCACATCGACGCTGACGGCCTGTTCGGTCTCGACGTGTGGATGAGCCATGGTGACAAGGTCACCAAGATGCCGCAGGAATTCCACATCCTGGCCAGCACCCCGAGCTGCCCGATTGCCGGCATGTTCGACGATGCTCGTGGCTACTACGGCGTGCAGTTCCACCCGGAAGTGACCCACACCAAGCAGGGCGGTCGCATCCTGTCGCGCTTCATCCTCGACATCTGCGGCTGTGAAGCCCTGTGGACGCCGTCGAAGATTGCGGAAGACGCCATCGCCAATATCCGCGCCCAGGTTGGCACTGACAACGTGCTGCTCGGCCTGTCCGGCGGCGTTGACTCCTCGGTGGTTGCCGCGCTGCTGCACAAAGCCATCGGCGACCAGCTGACCTGCGTCTTCGTCGACAACGGCCTGCTGCGTCTGCACGAAGGTGAGCAAGTGATGGCCATGTTCGCCGAAAACATGGGCGTCAAGGTGATCCGCGCCAACGCTGAAGACCAGTTCCTGAACAACCTGGCCGGCGAGTCCGACCCGGAGAAGAAGCGCAAGATCATCGGCCGTACCTTCATCGACGTCTTCGATGCCCAGTCCAACAAACTGGACAACATCAAGTACCTCGCACAAGGCACCATCTACCCGGACGTGATCGAGTCGGCTGGCGCCAAAAGCGGCAAGGCCCACGTGATCAAGTCGCACCACAACGTGGGTGGCTTGCCGGAAGAAATGAACCTCAAGCTGGTTGAACCCCTGCGCGAGCTGTTCAAGGACGAAGTCCGTCGTCTGGGCCTGGAACTCGGCCTGCCGTACGACATGGTCTACCGTCACCCGTTCCCGGGCCCGGGCCTGGGCGTGCGCATCCTCGGTGAAGTGAAGAAGGAATACGCCGACCTGTTGCGTCGCGCCGACCACATCTTCATCGAAGAACTGCGCAAAGCCGACTGGTACCACAAAGTCAGCCAGGCCTTCGTGGTGTTCCAGCCGGTGAAATCGGTTGGCGTGGTTGGTGATGGCCGTCGTTACGCCTGGGTCGTGGCCCTGCGTGCAGTGGAAACCATCGACTTCATGACCGCGCGTTGGGCACACCTGCCTTACGAACTGCTGGAAACCGTCAGCGGCCGGATCATCAACGAAATCGAAGGCATCTCCCGCGTGACTTACGACGTGTCGAGCAAGCCGCCAGCGACGATCGAGTGGGAATGATCCCGGTCTGACTGATCGCCCGTAACACCTGAAAGGCCCCGTGAGCATGAGTTCACGGGGCCTTTTTGCGATCAGGCCGCTACAGTGGGCAGGCGCCCTTCAAGCATCAGGCCCATGCGATTGAGCGCGTGGACAAGGCTGATCAGATTCGCGTAAGTGACCTGATGCACGGCGGCCCAGGCAGGGCGGTTGATCAGAAAGCCCCCATTCGCCGTTCGCTCAATCATCGTTCGCACAATCTGATTCGACCGGCTGCGATGGATCAGCGTCAACGCGTCGTCCGACCTTTCAATGGTGAACATGCCCTGGCGGAACAGCAGCTGATTGATTTGCTCAGACGATCGTTGAATGACCGGAGTCGGCATCTGCAAGCTGATGTCGGCATACAGGGTGTCGAAATCACCGCGCATTTGAGCGCCGGCCTCCGAAACATCACGGCCGACTTCGATGCCATGGTCGATGCCCAGGTGCATAGGCTGGTCTGGGCCCACTTCTTCGATGCGTAGTCCGATACCTCCCTCCGTTTCGCTGATGCCGGCCATCCCCCTGAATGTGTTTGTACTCTCCTGGTCGGTGAGCGCCAGCCATTTTCCGCCGCCATTGCGGGCTTGAGTGGCCTGCATGATGGTATGGGTGAGGTAGGTCTTGACGGATTGTCGTGAGATGGCACGGAAGTTTGAATCTGTGTAGCGATAACTCGCCAGGCAATCGGTGGCCTGGATTCGAATGCCGTTCTGCTGGGCCGCTTTGACGACTTCAAGGGGGGTGTACTGTCCGGCAGGATCACCTGGCAGTTTCTGCAGGTATTTCTCCAGCATCCCATGCATGTCCCCGGTTTCGGCGAACTCGTTCAGGTCGACCTGATTGAAGTCGTTGAGCAGGCGATGCATGTAGATCGTCTTGACGCCTTGTTTCGCCAGAGTCTGCATGTTCTCGATCAGGAACCGCATGCTGGCAATGCGATCCTGACTTTCACCGACGACAAGGCCGGGCGCAGTGTTGAAAATGTTCTCGATGAGTTCCGTCACGGTGGTGGAGGGTGTGATCACGGGCTGCACCGGCCGGGCGGGCAACGAGGCAAAAAAGTCCTCCGGGGTCTGGAATACGATTGCATCCCTGATCAGCACCGCTCGACGGCCAGCGACATACTCTTCGTAGGGGGAGACTCCTCTGATGAACCCGTTAGGCATGGCCACGACTTTTATATGGGTTTCCGGCTTTCCCAGGGCCAGGAAGTTCAGCGAACGTCCATTCGGTGCATCGTATCGCGTCAAATGACTGGAAAAATCAGACCTTGGCCGGGCGTGAGTCGTCGGCCTGGAAGGACCGGGTACGGGCGCAGGCTTGCTGAGGCCTTTGCCGCCGCCTTTCAATCCGGCTGTGGGTGCCAGCTCCCATTCGCCCTCGTCATTCAGGCGTACGGGAATCGATCCCGTGGACGCCTGCGGATGACTGGGGTCGATGATCGCCCACGTACCGCCACCGTTGATGTCGGCTTCGTAGCGCACGTAATAAGCCTGATCGTTCATCATGATGGCGGTGGAAGGGTTTGAGTCCAGCGTATAGATACCCTGGAATTTTCCGCTCGTGGCCATCGGGTAGTTTTCGAGGATTTCATTGCTTTGGTAGTGCTCCGGCACTTCAAAAGCTACGGCGGTTTCCTCGGGCAGGGTCGGCAACACACCCGGTTGCAGAGGCCCTTCCTCTGACTCTCCGGGCGCCAGAGGGTCTTGCGTGACGACGCTTTCTTCCGGATTGAGGGTCTTGTTCAAATCCGCCATCTCGGTCGCTTCAGCCGCCTCGGCCGCAGCCCCGACGTCTTCCAATACGTTGACTTCCTTGAGCAGCGGAATGTTGAACAGCGCATTGATGCCATCGAGCACCGCGCCAATGACGCCGGCCTTGCGCTGCGCCGCCGTTTTGCCATTCACCGCCTTGTCGATGTTCAAGCCCATCGCGGCGAGGCTGGCACCGATCACCGGCAGCGCGATTGGCCAGCCCATCACCGCCAAGGGCCCGAAAACATGCAGACCGGCACTCAGGTAACCCAGCCAGAGCTGTTTGCGCATTTGTCCGTGGGTCACCAGCGTCAGGTCCGCCTCTTCCAGCATCGTGCTCTGGACTGCCCGGCTCTGCCAGGTGAAGGCATCGCCACTGATGGTGATGTTTTTCTGATTGATCAAGTGATGGTCGTATTTTCCCCAGGTACCGACCAGCTGGTTCATCAGCGGAGTGATGTTGTCATGGACTGCTTTGCGAACCGACAGCGGGAAATGGGTCATGAACTCGGTGCGCGGCTGCGCCTCATTCATTTGCAGCAACATCCACCAGTGCATGTCCGTTTGTGTGGGATGCACGTGGAAGGCCTGTGCGGCGCCGGGAACATAAGTGATCTGTCGGCCGTTGCGGTCAACGATGCGCAGAATATCGGTGGCGACGTGCCCTGCGACATCCAGGGCGCAGACACGAAGATCCGCAGGCGCCGTGGTTTGGGATTGCAGCGTCGCCAGGGTAATCGGCCAGGCTGCGTCAGCGACAACGGCCCTTACGACGGTCTGGAAATCGTCCTCTTCCAGCTGACCGTTTTGCCGCGCCTCGACCGCTTTGCTGAGGTAGCTGGATTTGGCCAGGCTCCGGAAGTCATCGAAATGCGTGGTCCAGAAAGCGTTCAGCTTATTGAGGTAGCGTTCACTGAGGTTCATCTCCCACAGGTCTGTGAGGACCTTGCTGGGGTACATCCGCACCTCGTTGGTTTCATTGAAAATGCTGGCGTTTGCGTCTTCAGTGTAAAACCCGCCGTTACTGTTCAGTTCGAGGGCGTCGTCTTGATCGGTCACGCGATATCCCTGGATCACCAGTTGCGTCAGGGTCAGTGATTCACAGGGTTTGGGGGCGTGTTCCCAACTCAGAAAGGCCTTGGTGCTGCTGGCCGAGACGTTATCGAACCGATGCCACCAGACCTGGTCAGGGTCCTTGTCGGTGATGCCGTGTTTTTTCAGGATTTCACTGGCGACCGCGTGGGCTTCTTCCTTCAACCCCGGACAGGCTGTGACAACGACGGGGGCAATCGTTTTCAGCTGCTCCCTGTCGGCAGCATTGGGTAACGCTTCAGTACTTTGATCGGCAGGCATGATCTCGCTCCTTGAGAAATGGGCCGTGAGGATGACCCGTTTGCTCAAGGCAAGTGCACTACATAGTTATGCCCACATGCCTTTCGTGACCGTGTAGGGTCAGCGCCGTGCCACATCCGAAAAGTAGAACTTGTCGAGGGTATGCCGTGATTCGGTGTATTCGAATTGGCGACCGTCCTGCAGGAACGTCTGGTTGCTGACCACGATCACATGACTCTGGCCGTCGAGGTCCAGGTGGTGTTGGTCGTCCTTGCTTCGAGGGACCGCTTCGATGGTGCGCTGGGCGTAGGCGATTTGCAGCTGCAGGGTCTGTTCGATGAAGGCGTAGATCGACTGCTCGGCGATGTCGCGGTTCAGGCCGGGAATCACGTCGCTGACGAAATGGTTGATGTCGAGGATCACGCGTTTGCCGTCAATCCGCCGCACGCGCTTGATCCGCGTGATCAGGCTGCCTTCTTCAGCTTTGATGTGGTCGAGCAGCGGGCCTTCGAGGGGGATTTGGGTGAATTCGACCACCTCGGTGCTGACGTCATTGCCCAGTCGCGGATAGGTCTCCTGGAAGCTGACGATGCCGCCCAACTGGAATTCGATCGGGTTGGTCGACAACACGAAAGTGCCTTTACCGTGGACTTTCTGGGCGAAACCGCGCTCCTGCAATTGCTCGATGGCCTTGCGCACGGTGCCGCGGCTGGCCTGATAGGTGTCCATCAATTCGGTTTCGGAAGGCAACCGGGCGCCGCGTTCCAGACGTTCGGTCGTGATGCTGGCAAGCAGATCGCTGTAGATCTGGTTGTATTTACTCATGGGGATGGCTCTGTGCCGCGATGTACTCAAGGTTTCGAACCTTAAGGGCAGGGTAGGGGTTTGTCCATGCGGCTTTGGGTTTCATCGTTTCGGGAGGTAGGAAAAGTCGCCGATTGACGGGGTCGTAGTAAACAAAATCAAACTCGTCTGTACGAGTTGTTGCTTTAACTCGTACAGACGAGTACTTTTCGCTTCGGCGTGCTGCCAAAAACAAAAAACTACAGCGGAAGAAAAGCATGAGCCACGACTATCCGAACATCGCCAGCGAGCTGCTGCAAAGCCTCGGTGGGAGCGACAACCTCGAGCAGGCCGCGCACTGCGTCACACGTCTGCGCCTGGCCCTCAAGGACCCGAGCCTGGTCGACAGCGCCACGCTGAATCAGATTGACCTGGTGAAAGGCTCATTCTTCACCGGTGGTCTGTTCCAGGTGGTCATCGGCCCCGGCGAGGTTGAAAAGGTGTACGCCGAACTGCGCCGTCAAACCGGTCTCGCCGCCTCAACCATCGCCGACGTTAAACAAAAAAGCGCCGACAAGATAAACGCGATGCAGCGTCTTGTGCGGGTGTTTTCCGACGTGTTCATGCCGATCCTGCCGGCGTTGATCATTGCGGGGCTGTTGATGGGCATCAACAACCTGATCGGCGCCAAGGGGATGTTCCTCGAAGGCCAGACCCTGCTGGATGCCTACCCGAAACTCGACGGGCTCTGGAGCCTGATCAACCTGATGGCCAACACCTCGTTTGTGTTCTTGCCGGCACTGGTGGGCTGGTCGGCGGCCAAGCGGTTTGGTGGCAGCGAAATTCTCGGCATCGTGCTCGGCCTGATGCTGGTTCACCCGGACCTGCTCAACGCCTGGAACTACGGCAAAGCGGTGGCCGGGCTGGACGGGCAAAGCCTGCCGTACTTCGACATCCTCGGGCTGTTCCAGATCGAGAAGGTCGGTTACCAGGGCCAAATCCTGCCGATCCTGCTGGCGGCCTATGTCATGAGCGTCATCGAAAAATGGCTGCGGGCGCGGGTGCCGAACGCCGTGCAATTGCTGGTGGTGCCGATTACCACCATCGTGGTCACCGGTGTATTGGCACTGGCCGTGATCGGCCCGGTGACCCGGCATCTTGGGATTCTCATCACCGAAGGCGTGGTCATGCTGTTTGACCTCGCGCCGATGGTCGGCGGGGCGATTTTCGGGCTGCTCTACGCGCCGCTGGTGATCACCGGCATGCACCACATGTTCCTCGCGGTCGACTTGCAACTGATCTCCACCCAGGGCGGCACGTTCATCTGGCCGATGATCGTCATGTCCAACCTCGCCCAGGGCAGCGCGGCACTGGCGGTGTTCTACATGACCCGCAGTGTCCGCGACAAAAGCATGGCCTCGACCTCGGCGATTTCCGCCTATTTCGGCATCACCGAACCGGCCATGTTCGGGGTCAACCTGCGCTACAAGTTTCCGTTCTATGCGGCCCTTTGCGGCTCGGCCCTGGGTTGCATCTTCCTGTCGCTGAACAAGGTCCAGGCCTCGGCCATCGGTGTGGGTGGCTTGCCCGGTTTCATCTCGATCATTCCGCAGTTCATTCCGATGTTTGTGATTGGAATGGTGATTGCGATGGTCGTGCCGTTTGTTCTGACCTGTGGGTTGAGCATGAAGATTATCCGGCCAGGGTATCGGGTTGCCTGACAGACCGGATTCCCGAGCAAGGCCTGGACAAAATTATTGAAGGAATAGCGCCATGCAAGACTGGCAACGTTCGGTGATCTATCAGATCTACCCGAAGAGTTTTCACAGCCACGCCGGCAACCCCACGGGGGATTTGCTCGGCGTCGTGGCCAAGCTCGATTACCTGCACTGGCTGGGTGTCGACTGCCTGTGGATCACGCCGTTCCTGCGTTCGCCCCAGCGCGACAACGGTTACGACATCAGCGATTACTACGCCATCGACCCGAGCTACGGGACCATGGCCGATTGTGAGTTGCTGATTGCCGAGGCGGGCAAGCGCGGGATCAAGCTGATGCTCGATATCGTGGTCAACCACACCTCGATCGAACACGCCTGGTTCCAGCAGGCCCGTAGCAGCCTCGACAACCCGTACCGCGACTTTTACATCTGGCGCGATCAGCCGAACAACTGGGAATCCAAGTTCGGTGGTTCGGCCTGGGAATACGAAGCGCAGACCGGTCAGTACTTCCTGCACCTGTTCGATCACACCCAGGCCGACCTGAATTGGGACAACCCGAAGGTGCGCGCCGAAGTCTTCAAGATGATGCGTTTCTGGCGCGATAAAGGCGTGGGCGGTTTCCGTCTGGATGTGATCAACCTGATCTCCAAACCTTCGGACTTTCCAGAAGACAACACCGACGGCCGACGCTTCTACACCGACGGCCCGAACGTGCATGAATACTTGCAGCAAATGCACCGCGAAGTCTTCGAAGGTCACGACCTGATCAACGTCGGCGAGATGTCGTCCACCAGCCTGGAACACTGCATTCGCTACTCGAAGCCAGAGTCGAAAGAACTGTCGATGACGTTCAACTTTCATCACCTGAAGGTCGATTACCCGAACCTGCAGAAGTGGATTCGCGCCGACTTCGACTTCCTCGAACTCAAGCGCATTCTCTCGGACTGGCAGACCGGCATGCAGGCCGGCGGTGGCTGGAACGCGTTGTTCTGGTGTAACCACGACCAGCCACGGGTGGTGTCGCGTTTCGGCAACGACGGCGAGTTTCGGGTGATCTCGGCGAAGATGCTCGGCACCGCGCTGCACTTCCTTCAGGGCACACCATTTGTGTATCAGGGCGAAGAACTGGGCATGACCAATCCGGGGTTTGATCACATCGATCAGTACCGCGATGTCGAGACGCTCAACATCTTTCGCTTCAAGCGGGAGGCTGGTGCAAGTGATGCCGACAACATGGCGGCGATCATGCAGAAATCCCGGGACAACGGCCGTACGCCGATGCACTGGAACACCGAGCCGAACGCAGGATTCAGCGCCGCAGAACCCTGGATTGGCGTGCCGGCCAACGCGACGCAGATCAACGTCGCCACCCAGCTCGAAGACCCGGACTCCGTGCTGCATCACTACCGTCAGTTGATTGCCCTGCGCCGTAGCGAAGCGCTGATTTCCGATGGCGTCTATCGGCAATTGTTGCCGGAGCACCCGCAAATCTGGGCGTATGTGCGTGAAGGTCAAGGCGAGCGTTTGCTGGTACTGAACAACTTCTATGGCACGCCGTGCGACGTCGAGCTGCCCGATGACGTGATCAGCGAAGCCATGACTCAACGCCTGGTCATCAGCAATTACCCGAACTGTCCGCCGCGAAACCGGCAGATTTCTTTAAGGCCCTATGAGTCGTTCGTTTTGCACCTGACCGACTGATCGACCACTAAAAACACCGACTTTAAAAAACACGCAGAGCGCTGCGCGGGGGAGTTTTGCGCGCCGAATTTGCGGAACAACACAATAAAAATAATGGGGTGGTTCTTGAAAAAAACACTAAATTGCAGCCTTGCTGCCGCGAGCTTATGCCTGGCGTTGCCGTTATCAGCGCAGGCCCTGGAGTTCGGCGGCTACGTGCGCAGCGGCGTCGGGACATCGGTCAACAGTGGAAAACAACAGTGTTTCCAACTGCCCGGCGCGCAGACCAAATACCGCTTGGGCAACGAGTGTGAGCAATACGGTGAGCTTGAGCTTCGCCAGGACCTGTACACCCTGGACGATGGTTCGGTGCTGAGCGTCGACGGCATGGCTTCTCTGTATAACCAGTACGACAAGGACCTGACGTTCAATGGCGACAATGGCTCGGTGCGCATGCCGCAGTTGTACGCGCAGTGGTCGAACATGCCGAGCCTCAACGGCGGTTCGCTTTGGGCCGGTCGGCGTTACTACAAGCGAAACGACATCCACATCTCCGACTTCTACTACTGGAACCAGAGCGCCACGGGCGGTGGTATCGAGGATGTGCTGATCGGCGATCTGAAATACAGCTATGCCTTCTCGCGCAAGGACAACCTGTATCAGAAGGACTACATCAACCGTCACGATTTCAACGTCGCCGGTTTCCACACCAACCCCGGCGGTGAACTGGAACTCGGACTGAGCTACATAGACAAACCCGACAGCCGCGACGCACACCGCGGCTGGGCAATCACCGCACAGCATGTGCAAAAAGGTTTTCTGGGCGGCAAGAACAAACTGGCCTTCCAGTACGGCGAAGGCCCCGGCACCGGGCTGGGCTATACCGGCAACGTAAAGCTGGACGACAGCAACAAAAGCTACCGGGTGGTGGAGTTCTTCGACTGGCAAGTGACGCCACGGTTTGGCGGACAAGTCGAGGCGGTTTACCAGAAGGATATTCGCCCGGACGGGGCCGATCAGAACTGGATTTCCCTGGGAATTCGTCCGGCGTACGCGATCACCGAGCAGTTCAAACTGGTGACCGAACTGGGCCACGATCAGGTCGAAGCTGCGGGCGGCACGCGCAAGCTGAGCAAGTTCACCTTCGCCCCGACATGGTCGCCCAAAGGTCCGGAATTCTGGGCGCGGCCCGAAGTGCGTCTGTATTACACCTATGCCAGCTGGAACGAGGCGGCCAAACGGGCAGCCAATGAACTGGCGGCGGGCTCGGCATTGTCCGATACCGGCGCCTTCGGCACGGCGCGGCACGGTGCGAATGTCGGATTGCAGGTCGAGTATTGGTGGAAATAAGCGATGCTGTCGGAGCCTCGCGCTCCATCGGCACTTCAAAGAACAAAACAGCAGGTGACGTCATGGCCACACCCCAACAATTGCAACTGCACGCCCCCCTGTCAGGCGTATTGGTGCCGCTGGACCTCGTGCCCGACCCGGTGTTTTCCAGCCGGGTCATCGGCGACGGGCTGTGCATCGACCCGACTTCAACGACCTTGTGCGCGCCGCTGGCCGGGGTTGTCAGCAATGTGCAGGCCAGTGGGCATGCCGTCAGCATCACTGACGAAAAGGGTGTGCAGGTGTTGATGCACATCGGCCTCGACACGGTGAACCTGGCCGGAAACGGGTTTACGCGGCTGGTGGAGGAAGGCCAGCAGGTTGACGTTGGGCAGGCGCTGATCGAGTTCGATGCCGATTTTGTTGCATTGAATGCCCGCAGCCTGCTGACGTTGATGCTGGTGGTCAGTGGAGAACCGTTCACCTGGCTGGCGCCGGAAACGGGTCTGGTAGACAGTGGCCATCCGCTGCTGAGCCTGAACCTTGTCGAGCAGACAAGCGATACGCCGCTAACCGAAGCGGAAGAAGCGCTGTTTTCAAAACCGGTGACGCTGGCCAACCTCAACGGCTTGCACGCCCGTCCAGCCGCGGTATTCGCCCAGGCGGCAAAAGCTTTTTCGGCGAGCATCTACCTGCATAAAAAGCAGGAGACTGCGAACGCGAAATCCCTGGTGGCGATCATGGCGTTGCAGACGGCGCACGGTGATGTCATGCAAGTCAGCGCGGCCGGTCCGGATGCGGAAGCGGCGATCAAGACGCTGGCCGAACTGCTGCTGACTGGATGCGGTGAAGCGGTCGCGGGTCCGATGCAGGTTGAGGTGAGTGCGGTCGAGGCTTCATCGCTGACGGTGCTGCGCGGGGTTTGTGCATCACCCGGGTCGGCGTTTGGCCAAGTGGTACAGATCGCCGAACAAAACCTGGAAGTGAATGAACTCGGCTCAACACCGCAGGTGGAACGCGATCATCTGTCCCGTGCCCTGGCCGAAGCACTGGTGGCCCTGCAACAGCTGCGTGACAACGCCAAGAGCGACGCGCAGGCCGACATTTTCAAGGCGCATCAGGAGCTGCTCGAAGACCCTGGTTTGCTGGAAGTGGCTCACGTACTGATCGATGAAGGCAAAAGCGCCGGGTTTGCTTGGCGCTCGGCCACCGAGTCAGCAGCCACCTTGTTCAAGAGCCTGGGTAACGCCCTGCTCGCGGAGCGGGCGGCGGACCTCGCCGATGTGAGCCAGCGGGTGCTCAAGCAGATCCTCGGCGTACGGGATCAGGTGATGGAGCTGCCTGAAGGCGCGATCCTGATCGCCGAACAACTGACGCCGTCGCAGACCGCCGGGCTCGATACCCGCAAGGTACTGGGTTTCGCCACGGTGGGTGGCGGTGCCACCAGCCACGTCGCGATCCTCGCCCGGGCGTTCGGTTTGCCGGCGATCTGCGGACTGTCGGTACAAGTGCTGGCGCTGGTCAATGGAACCCAGGTGTTGCTCGATGCCGACAAGGGCGAATTGCAGCTGGATCCGGATCTGCAGGCCATCGAACAGCTGCAAGCCAAGCGCCAGCTTCAACAGCAACGCCGGCAGCATGAGTTGGCGCACGCAACACTGGCCGCCTGCACCCGCGACGGTCACCATTTTGAAGTGACGGCCAACATCGCTTCGCTGGCCGAAGCCGAGCAGGCCGTTGCACTGGGAGGCGAGGGCGTCGGTTTGCTCCGTTCGGAGTTTCTCTATCTGGATCGCAACCATGCGCCGAGCCATGACGAGCAGGCGTCTACTTACAACGCCATCGCCAAAGTACTCGGGCCGACGCGCAATCTGGTGGTGCGCACCCTGGACGTCGGCGGTGACAAACCGCTGGCCTACGTGCCGATGGACAGCGAAACCAACCCCTTCCTCGGCATGCGCGGGATTCGTTTGTGCCTGGAGCGCCCGCAGCTGTTGCGCGATCAGTTCAAGGCCATCCTTGGCAGTGTCGGGCTCGCTCGCCTGCACATCATGCTGCCGATGGTTACGCAGCTGTCGGAGTTGCGCCTGGCTCGGCAACTGCTCGAAGAAGAGGCACTGGTTTTGGGCCTCACGGAACTGCCCAAGCTGGGCATCATGATCGAAGTGCCGGCGGCGGCACTGATGGCGGACCTGTTTGCACCCGAGGTGGATTTCTTTTCCATTGGCACCAACGACCTCACGCAATACACCCTGGCCATGGACCGCGATCACCCGCGGCTGGCCAGTCAGGCCGACAGCTTTCATCCGGCGGTGCTGCGCTTGATTGCCAGCACCGTAAAGGCTGCGCACGCCCACGGCAAATGGGTCGGTGTGTGTGGCGCGATGGCCTCCGAGACGCTGGCCGTTCCGCTGTTGCTGGGGCTCGGGGTGGATGAACTGTCGGTGAGTGTGCCGTTGATTCCGTCGATCAAGGCAGCGGTTCGTGAGCTGGACCTGATGGACTGTCAGGCCATCGCCCAGCAAGTGCTGGGCCTGGAAAGTGCCGGACAGGTACGCGAGGCATTGCGCCTGTATCACGAGGCGACGGTCGATACTTCACTGGTTCTGGAGAACTGAACATGTTCGAGAAAATGCAGCGGGCGTTCTGGAAAGCGTTGACGCCGGATCTGGTGGCGGAGGAGCCGAAGGCAGTTGTTCAGCCGGTGTCCGGGTTGCCAGCGAATGTCGTGGACGCACTGGGTGGCGTGGATAACCTCAAGTCTCAGCAGCCTGTAGCGTTGACCCGGGTCCGGGTGGCGTTGCGGGATGTGGCGCGGATGGATCGGCAGGCATTGAGTGTGGCAGGTGTGCCGGGCGTCATGATGCTGGACGACGGGGTGGTGCATCTGATTACCGGCCTGCAGCCATAACCGATTCCCTTCAGGGGGATGTGCGGCCCTCGGTCGCCCTTACTGTTTCTCATCCGCAGGTGTATCGTATTCGCCTTTTACAGGCCCTCGGGCCTGTCGCTGATACGTGAGGTAGTTGAGTTCATGTCCTTTACCCGTCGCCAAATCCTCGGTGGCCTGGCCGGTCTTGTTGTCGTTGGTGTCGGAGCGGGGGGCGCGTCGCGGTACTGGCTGGGCAAGATGGCTGATGCTGACGCCGGTCATGACTATGAGCTGATCGCCGCACCGCTGGACGTCGAACTGGTCGCCGGGCACAAGACCGAAGCCTGGGCGTTCGGCCCTTCGGCACCGGGCACCGAGTTGCGGGTTCGTCAGGGTGAATGGTTGCGGGTGCGTTTCATCAACCATCTGCCGGTGGCGACCACCATTCACTGGCACGGCATCCGCCTGCCGCTGGAAATGGACGGTGTCCCGTACGTTTCGCAATTGCCGGTGCTGCCTGGGGAGTACTTCGACTACAAGTTCCGTGTGCCAGACGCGGGCAGTTACTGGTATCACCCGCACGTGAACAGCAGCGAAGAGCTCGGCCGCGGCCTCGTCGGCCCGCTGATCGTCGAAGAGCGTCAGCCCACCGGTTTCAAATACGAAAAAACCCTGAGCCTCAAGAGCTGGCACGTCGATGAAGAGGGGGCTTTCGTGGCCTTCAGCATTCCTCGCGAAGCCGCCCGGGGTGGCACGGCGGGACGGCTGTCGACCATCAACGGTGTCTCGCAAGCGGTGATCGACTTGCCCGCCGGGCAAATCACCCGCGTGCGCCTGCTCAACCTCGATAACACCCTGACCTATCGCCTCAATATTCCTGGCGTCGAAGCGCAGATCTACGCGCTGGATGGCAATCCGGTGGAGCCGCGCCCGCTGGGCAAGGAATACTGGCTCGGCCCGGGCATGCGTATCTGCCTGGCGATCAAGGCGCCGCCCGCCGGTGAAGAACTGTCCCTGCGCAACGGCCCGGTTCGCCTGGGCACGTTGCGCTCGGTGGCCAACACCGATGCACCCACCGAATGGCCCGCTGCCCTGCCGGCCAACCCGGTGGCCGAGCCCGACCTGGCCAATGCCGAGAAACTCAACTTCAATTTCGAATGGGTGGGCTCGGTGTCGGTCAACGTCGACAACGGCAAGCCGCCGAGCCTGTGGCAGATTAACGGCAAGGCCTGGGACATCACGGACAAGACCTGCGCCGACCGCCCGATTGCCAAGCTCGAAAAGGGCAAGAGCTACATTTTCGAATTGAAGAACATGACTCAGTATCAGCACCCGATTCACCTGCACGGCATGAGCTTCAAGGTCATCGCCTCGAACCGGCACAAGGTGATCCCGTACTTCACCGACACCTACCTGTTGGGCAAGAACGAGCGCGCACGAGTGGCGCTGGTGGCGGATAACCCCGGCGTGTGGATGTTCCATTGCCATGTGATCGATCACATGGAAACCGGCCTGATGGCCGCTATCGAGGTGGCTTGATGCGTCAGATACGTCCCGCCGCGATCATCGACCGCAGCCGTGACCGCGACTTCATGCGCGAAGCCCTGGCCTTGGCCGCACAAGGCGCGGCGCTGGGTGAGGTGCCCGTGGGCGCGGTGTTGGTGCAGAACGGCGAAATCATCGGTCGCGGCTTCAATTGCCCGATCAGCGGCAACGACCCGAGTGCCCACGCCGAAATGGTCGCAATCCGCGCCGCAGCCTTGGCCGCCAGCAACTATCGTCTGCCAGGCAGCACGCTGTACGTAACCCTTGAACCGTGCAGCATGTGCGCAGGGCTGATCGTGCATTCACGGATTGCGCGGGTGGTGTATGGCGCGCTGGAGCCCAAGGCCGGGATTGTGCAGAGTCAGGGGCAGTTTTTTACCCAGGGCTTCTTGAACCACCGGGTGTTGTTTGAAGGCGGGGTGTTGGCGGAGGAATGCGGGGCGGTACTCAGCGAGTTTTTCAAGGCTAGACGCGCAAAGCCCACGGAATAAACACCGGTCCTTGTGGGAGCGAGCCTGCTCGCGAAAGCGGTATGTCAGTCACATCAATGCTGGATGTGCCGCCGTCTTCGCGAGCAGGCTCGCTCCCACAGTTGATCTCCATTGGTGGTGAGATCGCGGGGGGTTACTTACGGGCCACGATGACGGCACGCATCGGCGCCGGCAGTCCTTCAATCGTTTTGCTGTGATCGTCCGGATCCAGGAAGTCACTCAGCGACTGATACTTCATCCACTCCGTCCCGCGCTGTTCCTCGACCGTGGTCACGCTCACGTCGACACAGCGAACGTCCGTAAACCCGGCACGTCGCAACCACAACTCCAGCGCCGGCACCGACGGCAGGAACCACACGTTGCGCATCTGCGCATAACGGTCTTCCGGCACCAGCACCTGCTGTTGATCGCCTTCGATCACCAACGTCTCCAGCACCAACTCGCCGCCCTTGACCAGGCAATCCTTCAGCGCCAGCAAATGCTCGATCGGCGAACGACGGTGGTAGAACACGCCCATGGAAAATACCGTGTCGAAGCCTTCCATGTTCGGTGGCAGGTCTTCGAAAGGGAACGGCAGGTGCCAGGCATTGGGTTCTGACAAGTAACGCTGCACCGCCTGGAACTGGCAGAAGAACAGCCAGTTCGGGTCGACACCGATCACACTGTCGGCGCCAGCACCGAGCATGCGCCACATGTAGTAACCATTGCCGCAACCCACATCGAGGATGCGTTTGCCCTTGAGGTCCAGGTGCGGCGCGACCCGCGACCATTTCCAGTCCGAACGCCATTCCGTGTCGACGTGCACACCAAACAGATCAAACGGTCCTTTGCGCCATGGCGACAACCCCATCAACGCGGTGCGCATTTGCGCGCGGGTCTCAGGGTCGCAATCGGTGTCCAGTGTCAGACCGTTCAACAAGTCGACTTCACTCGGCTGAATCTTCGGCAACGCATCCAGCGCACTTTGCCAGCGCTCCAGGTCGCCGTGGCCCTTTTCCATTTTCTTGTCGAGTTGCGCTTGCAGGGTGTTGGCCCATTCGGCCAGCGGCGTGCCGGCCAGACGGCGGGCGAGGGGGGACAGATCAATCATGGCAAGGCAATCAACGAAGCAAAGTTAAGACACTGGAACCACGGCACGACTTTCGAGAACCCGGCCGCCAACAGGCGCTCGCGGTGTTCTTCGAGGCTGTCGGGCTTCATGACGTTTTCGATGGCGCTGCGCTTCTGGGCGATTTCCAGTTCGCTGTAGCCGTTGGCGCGTTTGAACGCGACGTGCAAATCAGTGAGCAACGCATGTTCTTCGAGGTCGTTGAAGCGCAGCTTCTCCGACAGGATCAACGCACCGCCAGGCAGCAGCGATTGGCGGATGCGCGAAAGCAACGCGGTGCGCTGGTCCGGGGCGATGAATTGCAGGGTGAAGTTCAGTGCCACCACCGAGGCGGGCTGGAATTCGAGGGCGAGGATGTCACCTTCGATCACTTCCACGGGCAGCAACTCCTGGAACATCGAGTCTTGACCGTTGAGGTATTCACGGCAGCGCTCGACCATCGCGGCGGAGTTATCCACAGCGATCACGCGGCAACCGTCGGTGCGCACGTGGCGGCGCAATGCTTGAGTCACGGCGCCCAGGGACGAGCCGAGGTCGTAGAGCACGCTATTGGGCTGGGCGAATTGCGCGGCGAGCACGCCGAGGTTCTCGACGATGGTCGGATAACCCGGCACCGAGCGCTTGATCATGTCCGGGAACACCCGCACCACGTCCTCGTTAAAGGCGAAGTCGGGCACCTGGGCCAAAGGCTGGGCGAAAAGGCGATCGGGTTCTTTGCTCACGGCGGTTCCAGCGGCGTAGGTGGAAAAGGCCGGCATTTTAGCCAAATTGACGGGGGGATGCGCGGGTTGTCTGACGAATTCAACGCGGTTTCGGTCCAAACGCAGACGCCGCAATCCCCCATTGCCCCAGCCAGTAACTGAGAATGATCACGTAGGGCGCCGCATTGAATGGCACAGCAAAGCGACTGATGCCAATCACGCTATCGGAAAACACAAACGCCACCGCGCCACCCGCCGCCAGCAGCGCCGAGCGTTTTGGCACGTCGGTCCCGAGCCGGGCCAGCGCCCGCCAGAGCATCGCACTGATGGCCAAACCGTAGACGATCACCGGAATCAACAGTGGGCCCAGCCCGTGGGAAATCAAAATCCCCAGCAGCACCGCGCCAACCCCCAAGGCAATCACCAATGGCAACAACGCCAACCGCCGGCAATCGCTCAAGTAAGCTTTCAGATACGCCAGGTGGGCGACCAGAAATGCCCCAAGGCCAAACACAAACAAATCCCCCGGCCACGCCAGCAACACATCGCCGAGCAGGGAGAAAATCAATCCAAGGCTGATCCAGCGCCGATACTCAGTGGGCGGTGCGTCGTGCAGCCAACCGAGCAGCGCCAAGACCGGCAACGGTTTGACCAGCAGGCACAGCAGCGCAGCGTGCACGCTCAAGCCATACAGAAAGGTCACTGCGCCCATCAGCGCCAGAATCAGCCAGCCCACGATCAGTTGACCGCAATCGCGCAATCGAAGGTTTTCACGGCCGGCACTTCCGGGGCCCATGGCTGTGAATAGGTCAGGCGCAAGCGGCCTGTACCGGTGGCAAATGCCTGGAAGCGCCAGGTCGAAATCCCGGCGCTGCCGACGATCCCGGCGTCTTCAGGGTTGCTGTACACCTCGGGGCTGAGCGCATGCAGCACGCCACCAGCCGAATCCTGGATCGACCAGCGATAACCCGTGGTCGGGTTGCTTGGCAGGGTCAGGATGAGGTTTTGTCCATTGCGCATTTGCACCGGGCATTCGCCTTGTTTTTCCACGGTCACGTTCTGTTTCGGTTGCGTGGCGCAAGCGGCCAGCAAGGTGAGGGCGAGAGGGACAAACAGGCGAGTGGGGGACATAAGTTCAGTGGCTCCGGCATTCACGACGAACGGCGAGCATAACTGAAGATGAGACAAATTGTGACGGAAGGGACTACGGGCGCGATCTTCTGGTACCTGTTCAGCGCCCGTAGAGGTGCAGTCAGGCCTATTTCGCCGTGGTGTAAGTCATGTGGCTTTGAAATTCTCCGGAAAGATCAATGCTTTTACCGGTAGTCGACGATTCCAGAGTTAGATTGAAACCAGTGACAATATGACTGGTTTGATCAGGCGAGCTGTCCAAAAGAACCAGGTTTACCGTGCCTTTGGTTGCTTTGTAATGCTCGGGGGATTGCATGCCCAGTTGATTGTTAAGCACTTCATGGAAATTCGCCGCGAGGAAGGGGCCCGCTTGCGCAAGTTCGTGAGTGCCACTTTTAATGTCTTTGCTGAAAGTAAACGACAGGTGCTTTTCGGCAGGACGGTTCCGGTTCTGATAAAAACCAATCGTCGTTTCGTTCAGGATTAAAAGTCGAATCTCCAGATCATTCGATCTGAACTCAAGCCGACCGGGCCCCATGAACCTCATGTTGCCATCCAAGGCGAACAGTTCTTCGGTAGAGGGGCTGATTTTATCTGTCATGTGCTAATTCCTTTTGATGATGAGCCATTCTCGAGTGGGAAGTTTGGCGAGCAATTCAATAGGAGGTAACTGTCATGTCTGACAGTTACTTAGCTTTATTAGGAATAAGAGTGGTTCGCCAGCACACCTGCAGTGCAGGCATGATGGCGAACACTCATTCAGAACAAAATCTTCGCCACATCCGCAAAGCGCTTGGCAAAGTGCACGGTAATCCCTTCCTTCAGATAGTCCGGCAGTTCGTCAAAGCTGCCACGGTTCGGCTCCGGCAGGATCAATTCGAAGATTTTCTGGCGCCGCGCCGCAATCACCTTCTCACGCACCCCGCCAATCGGTAGTACATGCCCGGTCAGCGTGAGTTCGCCGGTCATGGCGATGCCTTTTTTCGGCGCCTGGTTTCGGGCGAGCGAGAGCAGGGCGCTGGCCATGGTCACGCCGGCGCTCGGGCCGTCTTTCGGGGTGGCGCCTTCCGGGACGTGCAGGTGGACGAAGGCTTCGTCGAAGAATTTCGGATCACCGCCAAACGACTTCAGATTCGAGCTGACATAGCTGTAGGCGATTTCCGCCGACTCTTTCATCACGTCGCCCAGTTGCCCGGTGAGTTTGAAGCCACGGTTGAGCGTGTGGATGCGCGTGGCTTCGATCGGCAATGTTGCGCCGCCCATGCTGGTCCAGGCCAGCCCGGTGATCACGCCGGTGCCGGACAGCACTTGCTCGTTGCGGAACACCGGATGGCCGAGCGAGGCTTCCAGGTCTTTCGGCCCGATTTTGATCACCGCTTTCGGCTCGTCGATCAACTTCACCACGGCTTTGCGCACCAGTTTGCCCAGCTGTTTTTCCAAGTGGCGCACCCCGGCTTCACGGGCATAACCGTCGATCAGGGCTTTGAGCGCGCTGTCGCTGATGCTCAAGCTGCCTTTGGACACGCCGGCCTTTTCCAGCTGCTTGGGCCACAGGTGACGCTTGGCGATGGCGATTTTTTCTTCGGTGATGTAACCCGACAGGCGAATCACTTCCATCCGGTCCAGCAATGGGCCGGGAATCGAATCCAGGGTGTTGGCGGTGCAGATGAACAGCACTTTCGACAGGTCCATCCGCAGGTCGAGATAGTGGTCGAGAAATTCGACGTTCTGTTCCGGGTCCAGCGTTTCCAGCAGCGCCGAGGCCGGGTCGCCCTGGTAGCTTTGGCCCATCTTGTCGATTTCGTCGAGCATGATCACCGGGTTCATCACTTCGACGTCTTTCAACGCTTGCACGAGTTTGCCCGGTTGTGCGCCGATGTAGGTGCGTCGGTGGCCCTTGATCTCGGCTTCGTCGCGCATGCCGCCGAGGCTGAAGCGGTAGAACGGCCGGCCGAGGGATTCGGCGATGGATTTGCCGACACTGGTTTTACCCACGCCCGGCGGGCCGACCAGCAAGACGATGGAACCGCTGATCTCGCCTTTATAAGCACCGACCGCAAGGAATTCGAGGATGCGGTCCTTGATGTCGTCGAGGCCGGCGTGGTGTTTGTCCAGCACCTTGCGCGCGTGCTTGAGGTCGAGTTTGTCCTCGCCGTACACGCCCCACGGCACCGAAGTCGCCCAGTCGAGGTAGTTGCGGGTGACGGCGTATTCCGGCGAACCGGTCTCGAGGATCGACAGCTTGTTCATTTCCTCTTCGATGCGTTTCTGCGCTTGGCTCGACAGCACCTTGCCTTCCAGACGCTGCTCGAACTGTTCGATGTCGGCGCTGCGGTCGTCCTTGGTCAGCCCCAGCTCTTGCTGGATGACCTTGAGTTGTTCCTTGAGGAAGAACTCGCGCTGATGCTCGCCGATCTTGCGGTTAACTTCGGCGGAAATCTCTTTCTGCAGCCGCGCAACTTCGACTTCCTTGCGCAGCATCGGCAGGACTTTTTCCATGCGCTTGAGCATAGGCACGCAGTCGAGCACTTCTTGCAGCTCGCTGCCGGTGGCCGAGGTCAGGGCGGCGGCGAAGTCGGTCAGCGGCGACGGATCGTTGGGGCTGAAGCGGTTGAGGTAGTTTTTCAGCTCTTCGCTGTACAGCGGGTTGAGTGGCAGCAGTTCCTTGATCGCATTGATCAGCGCCATGCCGTAGGCCTTGACCTCGTCGGTCGGCTCGGTGGGCTGGTGCGGGTATTCGACTTCCACCAGATACGGCGGGCGATGGTGCTTGAGCCAGGTGCGGATGCGCACGCGGGTCAGGCCTTGGGCGACGAATTGCAGTTTGCCGTTTTCGCGACTGGCGTGGTGCACCTTGACCAGAGTGCCGTACAGCGGCAGGGCCGAGGTGTCGAAATGGCGCGGATCTTCCTGGGGCGTGTCCATGTAGAACAGGGCCAGGGAGTGGTGATCGGATTTACTCACAAGATCCAGCGTTTCAGCCCACGGTTCTTCATTGACGATGACCGGCAGCACTTGGGCCGGGAAGAACGGGCGGTTGTGGATCGGGATGATGTAGACCTTGTCCGGCAGGTTCTGGCCGGGCAGGGCGAGGCCTTTGCCGGTGGAATGGTGTTCGGCGTTCTCTGGGTCGGCGTATTCGCTCGGGTCTTCAGGGAATTCTTGCTGGTCGCTCATGGGGCACCTGCGCAATGGGGTATGGGTCTTAGATGGGGCAGGTGGGGGGTGGTTTCAATGGGGCAGGATATTTCTGGGTGTATGTTCAGGTTTTGGACAGGTGCTTTTGACTTGGCGGCCTTTGGGCCGACCATGTTCTTGGGGGTTGGGTACATATCCGTTTCTGCGGCAACGGCCACTTATGGTTTCGCCCTTACGGCGAGTCCCTTTTGTCAAACGCCACAAAAGGAACCAAAAAGTCTCGCCCCAAGC
>NZ_RXHX01000021.1:0-106280 GCF_005930655.1 Pseudomonas sp. FSL W5-0299 | reverse complement strand
GGCGTGGTGCCTGCCGACATCGCGCTGCTGAACGACATTGTGCAGGTGGCCGGCACGGGGGAAGCGTTCGCAGCCTTGCGTAAGAATGGTACCGTCGTAGCTTGGGGCAACCAGCGTATGGGTGGGGATACGTCAGCGGTTGAGGACCAACTGATCAATGTACAAGCCTTATACTCCAGCTACGAGGCGTTCGCCGCCCTGACCTCCGATGGTCGCGTTGTAACCTGGGGTAACCCGGGAAAAGGAGGCGACAGCAGTGCAGTGCAAGACCAGTTGGTCGGTCAGGTTTCCTATCAGGTAAGTGCAGTTTCGCGTGGAGTGAGTGTTTAAGGGACGGATCGATTGACTACGCATCGCAACACTGGACTGGGGATTGAGCCAGTGGTGATGCTGGGTGAGTTGGCGGTGGAAATAAAAAGGGGATGCATCTATTTATCTGTCCGCTGGGCCGCGAAGCGGCCCCAGGAAAATGGGACCGCTGCATAACTCAACGTCAGTTATTCACTCACCGCAGAGCGGCACTTATATGGGCAGATCGATCTTATCCAACACTCGGTTCGCCGTGATCTCCGCCATCATGATGCTGTTGGAAATCCCCAGCAGGGCGTAGCGCGACTCTCCCTCCAGGTGATCCACCAACTGATGGACCATCACGTCGACCGAGGCGAGTATTTCCACCAGATAAACCGCCAGGGTTTCGGCCGTGGCCTCGGGGTCTACGGAGAACAGAGTGCTGCGGGTTCGCGGGGTGGCTTTGATGTCGGCGTTCGATGGGAAGTGGAAGTCGAGGGCGCGCTCGGCGGCTTCGTTGAGCTTTTTTGAATCGGGTTCGTAGGGGGAGACCGGATCGGTGTCCGGTGGGTTGGGCGTTACTTTGAACATATGCTGAGTTTCCAAATTGGGTGCCACCCCTCTTGCGACTAAACGTAAGGGGAGGCAGCTGCACGCAGGTTAGTCGACCGGGAAACTCAGCAATCCGGCGCGCCCGAAAGCGCCCTGCGTACAGCCACCATCAGATACAGGAATGAAAGACCTGCATGACAGATGCACGCACAACTGAGTTAACGCGGGCGACTAAACCCGATCACTGATGAGCAGTGACGGGAATCAAGTTACCGAGCGGCCCCAAGGCGCACAAGCCGGCGGATTCTGGCGCAGCCGTAGGCAACGGCGCAAGGATTTGTAGCTTTCAGGACGTATCTTCGAGAGTGTTTAAACAAACACCGTTTCAGGCTTAAACAGACGCGCGCGACAGCATCAATTCATCCACCCAGCTTTGTGGGTTGCACAGACCGATTGAGCAAATCTCATCTGTTGGTTATGCGGTGTTTGGGGCGGCCTCATCGCGAGCAGGCTCGCTCCCACAGGGGTATGCGTTCCAGATGTAGGCGCGAGCCTGCTCGCGATGAGGCCAGCCGCCCCGACACATATTTTTGATCGTTCCCATGCTCTGCGTGGGAATACCTCCAGGGACGCTCCGCGTTCCCGCGTTTGAAAGGGACGCAGAGCGTCCCGGGCTGCATTCCCACGCGGACGGTTCGACGCCTCGACGCGGGAACGATCAATGCGGGCCCGATTCGGTCAGCACCTTCCTGAACGTCTCCACCAGCGGCCGCAAATTGATCCGGTGCCACGCCGCCCACAAGGGCGTGGTAAACGAAATCCACGGCACTTCCCGCAGCACCACACCCGGCGGCGCATTGCGGCTCAAGCCTTTCTGAATCATCGCAATGCCCAGCCCCGACGCCACCAGCCCCAGCGCAGTGAAGGGCTCGGTGGCTTCCATGCGGATGTCCGGGGTGAAACCGGCGCGGATGCAGGCGCTGACGAAGTCTTCGCGGCTGGCGCAGTTCTGTCGGTGTTGCACGCCGATCCATTCCTGACTGGCCAGGTCGGCCGGGGTCAGTGTGGCCTGGTGGGCGAGGGGATGGTGTTCGGGCAGGGCCAGTAGCATCGGGTCGTCCAGCACCTGAAACCCCAGCAGGTCCGGGTCGTCGGCGACGGGCGGTTCACTGACCAGGGCGATATCCAGACTACGCTGGCGCAGGCCTTCGAGTTGTTCGGCGGAACTCAGGTTGTACAACGCAACGTGCACGTTCGGCCGGTCGACGCGCAGCACCCGCAGGGCATTGGGCAGTACGCCAGCGTGCATGGCGTTTTCGATGTAGCCGATGCACAGGCCGCCTTCTTCGCCGCGACCGAGGCGTTTGCCCAGGGATTCGAGGCGGCTGGCATGGGTCAGGAGGGCGCGGGTTTCGGCGAGGAAGGTCTGGCCGTCGCGGGTCAGGCGGATGCGCTGCTGGCTGCGCTCGAACAGGGTCAGGCCCAGGCGTTCTTCAAGCTGGGCGATCTGCCGGCTCAAAGGTGATTGGGAGATGTGCAAGCGTTCGGCGGCGCGACCGACGTGTTCTTCTTCGGCGACGGCGACGAAGTAGCGCAATTGGCGGATGTCGATCATGTAAGACCTATAGGGACTCAAGTACTGCGCATTATGTCTTGGACGGTCCGATCATCGCAATCTAGGATCTGCCCAACGGTCACTCAGCTGACCTCTGACACTGACGAGGATTTGAACCATGAGCTTGAAAGACAAACTGCCCGGCGCGCTGGGTTTCGGCACGGCCCCGTTGGGCAACATGTTCCGCGCCATTCCTGAAGACGAGGCGCGGGCCACCGTTCACGCGGCCTGGGATGCCGGCGTTCGCTACTTCGACACCGCGCCGTTTTACGGTTCGGGCCTGTCGGAGATTCGCCTGGGTGCTGCACTGGCCCAATACAACCGCGACGACTACGTGCTGAGCAGCAAAGTCGGCCGGGTCATCCTCGATGAAGTCGAAGATGCATCGGCCCGTGACCTGGGCGAAAAGAGCGGGGTGTTCGAACACGGCCGCCCGAACAAAATCGTCAACGACTACAGCGCCGACGCCACGATGCGCTCCATCGAAGACAGCCTCAAGCGCCTGCAAACCGATCGCCTGGACATCGTCTGGGTGCATGACATCGCCCAGGATTTTTACGGCGACCAGTGGCTGGAATACTTCAACCAGGCCCGCACCGGCGCGTTCAAAGTGCTGACCCGTTTGCGTGAAGAAGGCGTGATCAAGGGTTGGGGCCTGGGCGTGAACAAGGTCGAACCTTGCGAGCTGACCCTTGATCTGACCGAAGCCCAACCGGACGGTTTTCTGCTGGCGGGTCGCTACACTCTTCTCGACCACGACCGGGCCTTGCAACGTCTGATGGACGCGGCCTTGGCGCAGAACGTCGAAATCGTGGTCGGCGGCCCCTACAGCTCGGGCATTCTGGCCGGTGGAACCCATTTCGAATACCAGAAAGCCAGCCCGGCGATCGTCGACAAAGTGGAGCAGATCAAACGCATCGCGGCGGCCCACGGTGTCGACATCAAGGCCGCTGCGCTGCAGTTCTCACTGGCTAACCCGGCCGTGGCTGCGGTGATTCCGGGCTCCAGCCGTCCGGACCGGATTGCCGAAGATGTTGCGGCACTGTCGGCCGTGATCCCCGCTGCATTCTGGCAGGCGATGCGTGACGCGAAACTGGTGAGCGAACGCGCGCCATTGCCCCTCTGAGGAGTTTGAGCATGAAAATCGATCTGACTGGAAAACTCGCCATTGTCAGCGGCAGTACCGCCGGCATTGGCCTGGGCATCAGCAAGGCGCTGGCCGAATCCGGCGCCACGGTGGTGGTGATCGGCCGCGAGACGGCCAAGGTCGAGCAGGCGCTGGCGAGCATTCGCCAGAGCGTGCCGGGCGCGCAATTGCGTGGCCTGACCGCTGACCTCGGCACCGCCGACGGTGCCGAAAAGCTGTTCGCCGCCGAACCGCGCGCGGACATCCTGGTGAACAACCTCGGGATCTTCAACGAGGTGGATTTTTTCGACACGCCGGACAGCGAGTGGACGCGCTTCTATGAGGTTAACGTGATCTCCGGCGTGCGCCTGTCCCGGCATTACGTGCCGGACATGGTCAAGCAGGGCTGGGGCCGGGTGATTTTCCTGTCCTCGGAATCCGGGATCGCCATCCCCGCCGACATGCTTAATTATGGCGTGACCAAAAGCGCCAACCTCGCGGTGTCCCACGGCCTGGCCAAGCGGCTCGCGGGCACTGGCGTGACGGTCAATGCGATCCTGCCCGGCCCGACATTGACCGATGGCCTGGAGCAGATGCTCAAGCAGGCCACCGCCGAATCGGGGCGTAGTGTCCGGGAAGAAGCCGATGCGTTTGTGCGCAAGGCCCGGCCGACCTCGATCATCCAGCGTGTGGCGAATGTCGAAGAAGTCGCGAACCTGGTGGCCTACATCGCCTCGCCGCTATCCTCGGCCACGACGGGCGCGGCATTGCGGGTCGACGGCGGTGTCGTCGACAGCATGGCCATCTGAATTTATTGATTGAGAGAGAGGATTACATGGCAAAGGCATCTGCATTTATCGACATTCCGGCTTCGGCCGATGAGGTGTGGCAATTGATTGGCGGTTTCGACACGCTGCCGGACTGGCTGCCGTTTATCCCGAAAAGCGAACTGAGTGAAGGCGGGCGAGTGCGCAGCCTGCAAACGGCGGATGGGGCGAAGGTGGTTGAGCGGTTGGAGACGTTTGATAACGCCGGGAAGACTTACAGCTACTCGATTTTGCATGCACCGTTTCCGGCGACTGAGTACCTGGCGACGATAAAGGTCGAGGCTCAGGGGCAGGGGGCTCGGGTGACGTGGTCGGGTCGCTTTACGCCCGACGGTGTCAGTGAAACAGAGGTTGAGGCGTTGTTTGCCGGGATCTATCAGGGCGGTCTTGAAGCCCTGCGGGCGAACTACCCAGCCTGATAACACCATAAATCCCCTGTAGGAGTGAGCCTGCTCGCGATGACGTCTTCAGCTTCAACATAGAGATTGACTGATAGACCGCTATCGCGAGCAGGCTCACTCCTACAGGGGGATGTGTTCGTTCAGGGAGACCGGGTCAGGTCTGGGGAATCAGATCGTGGCCGCAATCGAGCACCAACCGCGCACCGCCCAGTTCACTGGTGCCCACTTCAAGCGCAAACCCATGCAGGCTGACAATCGCCGCGACGATCGACAGCCCCAACCCGAACCCGCTTTTCTGATTCCCACTCTCGGCACGGTAAAAGCGCTGGAACACCGCTTCGCGTTCGCTTTCCGGGATACCCGGCCCTGAGTCGAGCACTTCGATTCGCGTGTGCCCTGCGTCATTGACCCCGCGCAAAATCACCTCGCCACCGGGCGGGGTAAATTTGATCGAGTTGCTCAGCAGGTTCGCCACGGCTTCAAACAACAGCGCCCGATCGCCGTTCAACATTGGCAGTGACGCAGGCAATTGCAGCTTGAACAGCAGCTCGCCTTCTTCCGCCAGCGGCAGGTAAAAATCATGCAGCTCCTGCAACAACGGCACCGGATCCAGCTGTACAAAACCGGAACGCCGCTGGCGGTCCTCCAGTTCGGAAATCCGCAGCAGTCCACGAAACCGCGCCATCAAGGTATCGGCTTCACCGAGCACCGAGTCCAGCTGCACGGCCAGCGTCGAGCCGTCATCCGCCTGCTGCTGGATTCGATACAGCTGCGCCCGCAAGCGTGTCAGCGGTGTGCGCAGGTCATGGGCGATGTTGTCGCACACGCCCTTGACCTCGTTCATCAAGCGTTCGATGCGTTCGAGCATGGCGTTGACGATGGCCGCGAGCATGTCCAGCTCATCGCGGCGATTGGACAGTGGCAAACGCCGGGTCAGGTCGCCGGCGACGATGGCCTCGGCGCTGGCCTGGATTGCACGAATCCGCCGCAGCGGACGCCGCCTCAACAGGTGCCAACCGGCGATGCCGGGCAAAATGGTCAGCGTCACGCCCCAGAGCAACGCGTGCAGAATGATCCGGGTCACGGCAAACAACGAACCGTTATCGCGAACCAGCACCAGCCAGCGACCGTCCTTGGTCTGGGTCGCGACGGCGTCGCAACTGTCGGTGGGCAGGCTGGGGTCGTCAGACTCGGCGCAGTCGCCGAGCATGTGGATCTTGCCATCCAGCGGCAAGCCTTCGGGCATGTGCCGCAGCGCACCGCTGAGGTAACGGTGCTGCGAATCGAACAGGCCATAGGCGTCGATGCCGCGAATGTCGAAGGTCATGCTGACGGCGAGGGCGTCGGCCAATTGTTCGCCTTGAAAGTGCGAAAACAGGTGCTGGCGCTGCATCAGCGAGTGTTTGGCCAGATTGTCCAGGTACGCGGACACCTCGTAGTACATGACCCCCATCAGAATCCCGCTCCAGATCACGAACAGTGAACTGTAGAGCGCGAGCAAGCGGCTGCTGGATGAGCGCCAGCCGTTAGAGGGGTTCAGCAATGACATAACCCGAGCCTCGCACGGTCCGAATCAGTGGGACTTTGCCAGGCGGGTCGATCTTCTTGCGCAGCCGGCCGATGTGCACATCGATGAGGTTGGTGCCGGGGTCGAAGTGATACCCCCAGACTTCTTCGAAAATCATCATCCGCGACAGAATCTGCCCGGTGTTGCGCATCAGGAATTCCAGCAACTTGTACTCGGTGGGCAACAGCGTCAGCAGTTGATCGTCGCGGCTGGCTTCGTGGCTGATCAGGTTCAGCTCAAGATCGGCCACCCGCAGCGTGGTTGCCTGGGCCGTGACCGTATTCTGGCGACGCAACAGGACTTCAACCCGGGCGGCCATTTCATCGGTGGCAAACGGCTTGGTCAGGTAATCGTCCCCGCCGGCGCGCAAGCCGCGCACTCGTTCATCGACGTCGGAGAGGGCGCTGATCATCAGGATCGGCGTGGCCACGCCCATGGTCCGCAGCGTGGTGACAATGGCCAGGCCATCGAGCTCCGGCAACATGCGGTCGAGGGTGATCAGGTCGTAGTTGCCGCTGACCGCACGCTCCAGACCTTCGCGGCCGTTGTTGACCCAATCGACGTCGAGGCCGTGGCTACTGAGTTCGGCGACGATTTCCCGGGCGGTCACGGCGTCGTCTTCGATGGTCAAGATGCGGGTCATGGGGCCTGCCTGATTAGAGGTGCTCAACATAGAGCGGCATTTTGCCAAGAAATGACCGCCGGCTTTCTAAATAAAACTTCATGCGAGCTCGCTTTTGATCAATGCATAAAACCCGCCGCTATTCAGCCATCCTTGCAAAATGCAACGGGGTTGGAAGTTCAAAATTTATAAGTCATTGAAATAAAACGATTTATTTAAAGTTGGCGACTGGCACGGTGACTGCACTTCCTTCTTCGAAGAGTTGTAACACCATCTTTCTGCCTGGAGCGATAAAACAATGAATAGATCCTCTGATGGTTTCTATCCCGCCTACGAAGAATCAAGCACGCTATCGGGTGTGTCCTGGGGCGCGATCTTTGCCGGTGCCGCTGCAGCGGCGGCGTTGTCGCTGATTCTGGTGCTGCTGGGATTTGGTCTGGGATTCTCGGCTGTTTCACCCTGGGCCAATGAAGGCGTGAGTGCCAAGGGCCTGGGGATCTCGGCGATCATCTGGCTGGCCGCTACGCAAATCGTCGCATCCGGGCTCGGTGGTTACATCGCCGGTCGCTTGCGGGTGAAGTGGGCCAACATGCACGGCGATGAAGTCTATTTCCGTGACACTGCCCATGGCTTCCTGGCCTGGTGCGTGGCCACGCTGGTCACCGCGACACTGGTCGTCGGTTCGGTCAGCAGCATTGTCAGCGGTGGCGTGCAAGCCGGGGCGAGTGTGGTCGGTGGCGCTGCCAGTGTTGCGACTCAAGCGGCGGGCACCGCGGCGGGTAATACCGACAGTGACCAGTACGGCTATTTCGTTGACAGTCTGTTCCGCGATGATCGTCCGGCTGCCGTCAGCGATGACGCCGCCCGCAGCACCGTGACTCGCATCTTCGTTCGCTCCCTGAGCAATGACGGTCAGCTGTCCGCCGAAGACCGGACTTACCTGGCGCAATTGGTCGCCCAGCGCACCAACCTGACCCAGGCCGATGCCGAGCGCCGTGTCGATGAAGTCTACGCCCGCACCCAGAAAGCCGTGGCCGACGCCAAGCTCGCTGCGCAACAAGCGGCTGACACTGCCGCCAAAGTCGCTGCCTGGACATCACTGTGGATGTTCATTGCACTGCTGATCGGTGCGTTTTTTGCCAGCCTTGCCGCGACCTTCGGCGGCCGTCGTCGGGATGCCGTGGTGTATCTGGAAACCGACACCTACGTGACCACCACTTCCGTGCCACCTGTTCGCTAACCCAGGAGAATTACCATGCGCTCATTACTACTGTTTTTTCTTGGCGTGCCCATCCCGATCATCATCCTGATCGCCCTGTTCATGCATTGATCGACTGAGGCTCTTGCCTCTGCCGCTTCCGCCTCGGGTGGAAGCGGCGTTTTGCTTTCTGGCGGCCAATAAAGCGAAGATGCCCCACTGTGGGAGCGAGCCTGCTCGCGATAGCGGACTTTCAGTCGATGATGATGTCGCCTGATGCACCGCTTTCGCGAGCAGGCTCGCTCCCACCTTTATTTTGCATTGACTCAAGAAGGGGAGAAGTACGTTGGACAAAAAGGAAATCAAGCGGCAACTGGTGGCGATGCTCGACGCCGGGCGCTCCAAAACCGAGACGTTCAAGGCGTTCTCCGGTGGGGCGGTCAAGGATCGGGTGCTGGCTTACTGGATTGGCGCCCGGCCCGATCCGGCATTGCGGGAAAAGCATTCACGCAAGGTCACCCTTCTGATCGCGCTGACCTGCGTACAGGCCTTGCTGGGTGCGGTGTCCGGGTTTTACCTGGGCGCGATGATCGGTTCTGGTGCGGTCGTGTTTTTCACCCTGTTTGCGGTGTTGGTACCGCTGGCGTTTGCCTGGGGCTTCTACAAAAACGTGGCACAGGCCTACACCATTTACGTGATTCTGACCGTCAGCCAGATTTCGCGGATGTTCAAGGGATATGAAGAAGACCCGGTGATGACCGTGGTCGGCGTCGTTATCACCCTGGGCATGGTGTTCTTCGTCGCCTTGGTAAAAAACCTGTTGTTCCCGGACCTGGGCTTCGTGGGATCGAAAAAGGTCAAGGGTCAGTACGTTTTCTCTAACTGATCGGCAGGTTGGGGGGGCGGAGTCTTTCACTGGCCTGGATCAATATTCTCTTCTGCAATATCTCCTACCGTAAAAGATCCAAGCCCCTTCTGTGGCTTCGACTACATTGCTTTGACGCGCACCCTGTTGCGCTGTCGAAGTACCGGTGCGAGCCTTTTACCGAGTCGTTGGCCCGCAAGGTGTAGTGCAGCAAGGAGCTGTGGAACCTCACCTGAACTCTCATGGAAGAACATCGCAATGCCTCGCCTAGACAGAATGTTTGATATCCAGCCGCTACCGCGCGCGGATATGACTGTGCATATCAACGGCCAACCGGTCAGCGCCGCCCTCGGTGAAACCGTCCTCTCGGTCATTCAATCCCTTGGCCTGCGCCAGGTGGCCCGTAACGATCACGACCAAATCAGCGGCGCCTATTGCGGCATGGGCGTGTGCCAATGCTGCCTGGTGAAAATCAATGGTCGGCACAAACGTCGCGCCTGTCAGACCGTGGTGCGTGACGGCATGCGGGTCGAAACCCAAGTCAACCGCATCGTTGAGCAGGAGGGTGTATGAGCCTGCTTCCAGTGATCGTCGGCGGTGGGCCGGCAGGGATGGCGGCGGCCATTGAACTGGCCCGGCACGGCGTGCGTTGCACGTTGCTTGAAGAAGCTTCGCGGCTGGGCGGCGTGGTCTATCGCGGACCGTTGCGCGATGGCGTGCAACTGGACTATCTGGGGCCGCGGTACTCGGAGGCGCTGGCCACCTTGCATGGCGAGTTCCAGGCGCAAGCAGCGCTGATCGAGGTGCGCCTGAATCACCGCGTGATCGGTGCCGAAGGCACGCGCGCGTTGGTGGTGCTGGACAGCGAGGAGCAGTTACAGAAAGTCGACTACCCGCAATTGCTGCTCGCCGCCGGTTGCCATGAACGCAGCGTGCCGTTTCCTGGCTGGACCTTGCCCGGGGTGATCCTGCTGGGCGGCCTGCAATTGCAGATCAAGAGCGGGGTGGTCAAGCCTCAAGGCCCCGTGGTGATTGCCGGCACCGGCCCTTTATTGCCGTTGGTGGCCTGTCAGCTGCACGCGTGCGGTGTGACCGTCGCGGGTGTTTACGAGGCCAGCGCGTTCGGCAAGATCGCTCGGGAAAGCCTGTCACTGCTGAACAAGCCGCAGTTGTTCCTCGATGGCTTGAGCATGCTCGCGTTCCTCAAGCTGCACGGCATCCCCATGCATTACGGCTGGGGCGTGGTGGCGGCGCAGGGCGAAGGAGAGCTGAATGCCGTGACCGTGGCGCCATATTCCAGCACTTGGGTGCCGGACCTGAGCCGTGCCGAGCAGATTGCTGCGCAAACCCTGGCGGTTGGCTACGGTTTTATCCCGCGCACCCAACTCAGTCAGCAGATGGGCCTGAACCACGGGTACAGCGACGACGGTTATCTGCGGGCCAGTGCCAATATCTGGCAGCAAAGCAGCGAGCCTCACGTGCACCTGGCCGGTGACATGGGCGGCATTCGCGGTGGCGAAGCGGCGATGCTCGCGGGACGGATTGCGGCCACATCGATCCTGCTGCAACGGGACGTGCTGGACGCGGAACTGGCCCTGGTACGGCGCAATCGCTATTTGTCGAAACTCAAGGCCATCGTGCGCTTTCGCGCGGCGGTCGACCGATACACCGAGCGCGGCGCCGGGCAAACCGCGCTGCCGGCCGCCGATACGGTGATTTGCCGTTGCGAACACGCGACCCGCGCCGACATCGACCGGGCGCTGGAGCAAGGCGTGCAAGACCTGGCCAGCCTGAAAATGCGCACCCGGGTGAGCATGGGCGATTGTCAGGGGCGGATGTGCGTCGGCTATTGCACCGACCGCTTGCGCGAAGTCACCGGTCGGCAAGACGTGGGTTGGTTGCGGCCGCGTTTCCCTATCGATCCGATTCCCTTTTCTGCGTTCCACTCCGTCGGCACGGAGGCCGCGAATCATGAGTAAGTTCTATGACGTGGTCATCGCCGGTGGCGGTGTGATCGGGGCGTCCTGCGCCTATCAGTTATCCAAGCGCAAAAACCTCAAAGTCGCCTTGATCGACTGCAAGCGCCCGGGCAACGCTACCCGCGCGTCAGCCGGCGGCTTGTGGGCGATTGGCGAGTCGGTAGGACTTGGCTGCGGGGTAATTTTCTTTCGCATGATGTCAGCCAACCGCAAGCGTGAAGCCCAGGGTTCGGCGGTGGTGGTGGATTCCAGCACGCCGCACATCCTGCCGCAGTCGTTCTTCGATTTCGCCTTGCAGTCCAACGCGATGTACCCGGCGCTGCACCGCGAGTTGAAAGACCGTCACGGGATGGATTTCAAGTTCGAAAAGACCGGCCTGAAATTCGTGATCTACGACGAGGAAGACCGGCTCTACGCCGAACACATCGTAGCCTGTATTCCCCATTTGGCCGATCAGGTGCGCTGGCTCGACCAGGCGGCGCTGCGCGCGGCCGAGCCGAGTGTCAGCCATGAGGCGAGTGGTGCGCTGGAATTTCTCTGCGACCATCAAGTCAGTCCGTTCCGACTGGCCGATGCCTACACCGAAGGCGCGCGACAGAACGGCGTGGACCTGTATTTCAACACCAACGTCACCGGGGTTTTGCACCAGGGTTCTCGCGTCAGCGGTGTGCAGACGGCCGAAGCCGGGGTGTTTCACTGCAGCACGCTGATCAACGCAGCGGGTGCCTGGGCGGCGGATTTGAGTGAGCAGGCCACCGGTATCCGGATTCCGGTGAAACCGGTGAAGGGGCAGATTCTGCTGACCGAACGCCTGCCGAAAATCCTCAACGGTTGCCTGACCACCAGCGATTGTTATGTGGCGCAGAAAGACAACGGCGAGATCCTGATTGGCAGCACGACGGAGGATAAAGGCTTCGACGTGAGCACCACCTACCCGGAAATTGCCGGGTTGGTGCAGGGCGCGGTGCGCTGTCTTCCCGAGCTGGCGGATGTGAATCTCAAGCGGACCTGGGCGGGGCTGCGGCCGGGGTCGCCGGATGAGTTGCCGATTCTCGGGCCGATGAACGGGGTGGAGGGTTATCTGAATGCCTGTGGGCATTTCCGCACGGGGATTCTGACGTCGGCGATTACCGGGGTGCTGCTGGATAAACTGGTTAACAACGAACCGCTGCCGCTGGATATCACACCGTTCTTGGCGGATCGGTTTGCCGAGGAGCGCGTTGGGCTGAAGAAGTTGGCCTGACATTACACCGCGTTATCGTTCTTCGCGGGCAAGCCTCGCTCCTACAGGTCTGGTGTCCTTGTAGGAGCGAGGCTTGCCCGCGAAAGCGGCATAAGACTCACCCAATGACTCAAGCCTTGCCCGCTTCCCGCTCCTCCATCTCATCCGCCTCAAACAACCGCGCCAGTTCCGCCCGAGCTTCCTGGGCGGTCTGCAGCACCTTCGCGGCATCGTCATAAACCGCATGCTGAGCCTCCAGCACCTGTTCATCGTGATGCTTGAAGCGCTTGATCCGCGCATCGGCCTGCGCCTGGGTCAGCCCCAGTCCGACCAGGGTGCGACGACTCATTTCCAGGCTCGAATAATAGGTTTCACGAATCGCCTCGGCGCCCAGGTCCACCAGCCGGTGCACGTGCTGACGGTTACGGGCCCGGGCGATGATCTTGATGTGCGGATAGAGCTTGTGCACCACCTCGGCGGTCTTGATGTTGGTGTCCGGGTCATCGGTGGCGATGACAAAGTACTCCGCCTGCTCGACCTTGGCCGCGCTGAGGATTTCCGGGCGCATCGGGTCGCCGTAGAACACCGGCACGCCGCCGAAACTGCGGGACAGCTCGATGGTTTCCACAGACGTGTCCAGCGCCACGAACTTGATGTTTTGTGCCCGCAGAATCCGCGCCACGATCTGCCCCATCCGGCCCATGCCGGCGATCACCACACGCGGTGCGTCGGTGTCGATGTCGCGGAATTTCTCCGGCACCACCACAGGCTGCACCTTCGGCGAATACAGGCGTGCGCACAGCAGCAACAGCAGCGGCGTGACCGCCATGGACAGGGTGATCGTCAGCACCAGCAAGTCGTACAGACGCGCCTCGAACAACCCCTGGTCGCGGCCAATCTTGAACACCACAAACGCGAATTCACCACCGGCAGCGAGCACGATGCCGAGGCGAATCGCACTGACCCTGCCCAACCCGCCGGCCAATCGGCCCACCACAAACAGCAGCGGCAGTTTGATTGCGATCAGCAACAGGGTCAGGCCCAACACCGTGATTGGCGCGCTGAGCAGCAGGCTCAGGTTGGCGCCCATGCCGACGCTGATGAAAAACAGGCCCAGCAACAGGCCCTTGAACGGTTCGATCTGCGCTTCCAGTTCGTGACGGTATTCAGAGTCCGCCAGCAGCAACCCGGCGAGGAACGCCCCAAGCGCCATCGACACGCCGACCAGGTCCATCAGCCACGCCGTGCCGATCACCACCAGCAACGCGGTGGCGGTAGACACCTCGGGCAAACCGGTCTTGGCCACCACGCGAAACACCGGACGCAGCAGATACCGCCCGCCGATCACCACCACCGCGATGCTGCCCAACACCCGCAAACCGTGATTCAAATCCTCGGTCGCCGTCGTGGTGTGATCACCGCCCGCCAGCAGCGGCACCATGGCAATCAAGGGGATCGCGGCAATGTCCTGGAACAGCAGAATCGCGAACGCCAAACGCCCGTGAGGGCTGGTCAGTTCCTTGCGCTCGGCCAGGCTTTGCAGGCCAAACGCGGTAGATGACAACGCCAACCCCAGGCCGAGGACGATGGCGCTGTTCAACGGCTGGCCAAAGACAAACAGCGCCAGCACGCCGATCACCGAACCGGTCAGCAACACCTGCGCCAGGCCCACGCCAAACACCGATTTACGCATCACCCACAAGCGACGCGGCGACAATTCCAGGCCGATGATGAACAGCAGCAGCACCACGCCGAGTTCGGAGATGTGACTGACGCTTTGTGGATTGCCGATTAATCCCAGCACAGATGGACCGATGATGACACCGGCAAACAGATAACCCAGCACAGCCCCCAATTGCAGGCGTTTGGCCAAGGGCACGGTGAGCACCGCGGCGAACAGGAACACAACGGCGGCTTGTAAAAGGTTGCCTTCATGGGGCATGACAAAACTCCAGCTACTCGGTACGGCGGGGGCGACAGGATAAAGGTTGGGACTTCACACGTCAGCAAAGAGCGGGAGTCATGCTGTTACAACTTGCATCAATTGGTTACATTCATAGGATAAGCTGATCAATCTGTCTGTCCTTCGAGTGCACACCATGGCGATCAATTTCGACCTCAACGATCTGCAAGCCTTCCGTGCCGTGGTCGAGCAGGGCAGCTTTCGCAAGGCGGCCGATACCGTGCGCATTTCCCAGCCAGCACTGAGCCGGCGAATTGAAAAACTCGAAGATGCCCTCGGTGTGCGCTTGTTCGAGCGCACCACCCGCAAGGTCAGCCTGACCCAGGCCGGCCGTGGTTTTATGCCGAGTGTCGAGCGATTGCTCGATGACCTCGACGTCGCGTTGCTGGGCATCAGTGAAGTGGCTTCAACCCGGCTCGGCCATGTCACGGTCGCCTGTGTACCCTCGGCGGCTTATTACTTCATGCCGCGCGTGATTGCCCATTACCACCGGCAATTTCCTCGGATCAAAGTCAAGGTACTCGACTCCAGCGCACATGACGTGCTCAGCGCAGTGGTCAACGGTGAGGCGGATTTCGGTCTGAGTTTCATGGGCGCGCTGGAGACCGAGGTCGAGTTCGAGCCGCTGGTGCAAGAAAGTTACGTGGTGGCCTGTCGGCGCGATCATCCGTTGGCCGGCCGTAGCAGCGTGACCTGGGATGAGTTTTATCAGCAGGATTACATCTCGCTGGACAAGACGTCCGGCAATCGTTTTTTGCTGGACCAGGCACTGACCGGCATCGTGCCGCAGCGGCCGAGTATCTGCGAGACCCGCCATGTCACGACGATGATTGGGCTGGTGGAGGCGGGATTAGGGGTGGCCGCAGTGCCGTCGATGGCGATGCCGGCAGCCGATCACCCGATCCTGACACGAGTGCCGCTGACCGATCCGCAGGTGATGCGCAGTGTCGGTCTGATCAAACGCCGGGGGCGAACCCTGACCCCGGCGGCGTTGGAGCTGGAACGGCTAGTGGTGGAAATGAAAGTGCAGCCACCTGTTCTCAGCGGCTGACCGAATCCAGGCCGGTTGCTTTCACGTCCGACTGGGCGGCTGCAGAGGCCATATAGTCGAGCAGTGCCTTGGCTTCGGCGGGGTGTTGCGCGCCGACTGGAATGCCAGCGGCAAAACGTGTCACCGACTGCACCGATTCCGGAAGCTTCGCTACAAAACTGACCCCCGGCACGGGCAGCAATTCGCTGACTTGCTGGAATCCCAACTGATAGTCGCCCGTGGCAACCACCGAGCCGACCGGGATTTTCGGGATCATTGTGGATTTGGGTTTCAGTTGATCTTCGATGCCCAGGCGCTTGAACAGTTGATTCTCGATGTATACGCCGCTGGCGCTGTCGGAGTACGCCACCGACCGGGCGTCAAGCAGGGTCTTTTTCAAGCCGTCCACCGAGCTGATGTCTGGCTTCGGCGCGCCTTCGCGCACCACCAGGCCGATCCGCGAATCCGCCAGTTCCACCCGTGAAGCAGGGTCCACTTTGCCTTGTTTGATCAGGTCGTCGAGGGCGTAGCCGACCATGATCACCACGTCGGCCTTTTCACCTCGAGCGAGGCGATTGGGGATCGCTTCCGGTGCCTTGCCCATCGATGGCCCCAGGGCGGTGTCGAGCGTGTTGCCGGTGGATGCGGCGAACTTGGGGCCGAGGATTTTGTAGGCAGCGGTAAAGCCACCGGAGGTCATCACGCGAATCTCTTCGGCCTGGGCGACAGCATTCAGGCCAAGGCTGGCCGCCAAGGCCAGGGCTGCAAGGTTAAATAGCTTCTTCATGGGCATCTTCTCGAAAAGGACGGGTTCAAGACATCGCCGGTTGCAGGCGACCGGTCGAGCGGCGGTAGAGATACAGCGTCGCGCACAAGGCGCAGAGCGCGGCGAAACTCATCCAGTAGCCGGGCGCGGCTTTGTCGCCGGTGTACTGAATCAGGAAGGTCGACATCGCCGGGGTGAATCCACCGAATACCGCCGTGGCCAGGCTGTAGGCCAGGGAGAAACCGGCGACCCGCACCTCGACCGGCATGATTTCCGTCAGCGCGGCGATCATCGCGCCGTTGTACAAGCCGTAAATGAACGACAGCCACAGCAACACCAGCAGCATGTGCATGAAGCTCGGCGCGTTGACCAGGAAGGTCAGCGCCGGATACGCGGTGGCAAGGGTCAGCAACGCCATGGCGATCAACACCGGACGTCGTCCGATACGATCGGACAAGGCCCCGCCCAGGGGCAGCCAGAAGAAGTTCGACACCCCCACCAGCAAGGTCACCAGCAGCGCATCGGACGTGCTCAGGTGCAGCACGGTTTTGCCGAACGTCGGTGCGTACACGGTGATCAGGTAAAAGGCGGTCGTGGTCAGCGCGACCATCATCATTCCGGCGAAGACGATCACCCAGTTCTGCGCCAGTGTGCGGAATACATCGCCCATGCTCGGACGGTGTTTGCGCGCGGTGAATTCTTCGGTTTCTTCCAGGTTGCGCCGCAGGAAGAAAATGAACGGCACGATCAGGCAGCCAACGAAAAACGGTATCCGCCAGCCCCAGTCGGCAATCATGGCCGGCGCCATCCATTGATTCAGTCCATACCCCAAGGCCGCCGCGACAATAATTGCCACTTGCTGACTGGCCGACTGCCAACTGGTGAAAAAGCCTTTGTTGCCGGGCGTGGCGATCTCCGAGAGGTACACCGAGACCCCGCCCATTTCCGCACCGGCCGAGAAGCCTTGCAGCAATCGGCCGATCAGGACGATGGCCGGTGCGAACAGCCCGATGGTTTCGTAACCGGGCACCAACACAATCAATATCGTGCCGCTGGCCATGATCGACAGCGTCACAATCAACCCTTTTCGCCGACCCACATCGTCGATGTAGGCACCCAGCACCACCGCGCCCAACGGACGCATGAGGAAGCCTGCGCCAAACACCGCGAAGGTCATCATCAGCGAGGCGAATTCGCTACTGGCTGGAAAGAAGACAGCGGCGATCTGCGTGGCGTAAAAGCCAAAAAGGAAGAAGTCGAACTGCTCTAGGAAGTTGCCGGAAGTGACCCGGAAAATTGCTCCGGCGCGAGAGCGCCCGGAAGGGATTGCTGTTGTCATTGACCTGTACTCCACCGCTTTTATGACGTGCATTGCCTGGGCGCAGTGCACGGTTCTTATTGAGGCGAATGGTGGAGCAGGGTGATCGATATGATAAGTGCATTGTTGGCATGCATTAATGCGTGAAGCGGATCAATGTGTGCGAACGGAATGATTCACCGCGGACACAGTCGGAGTTGGGTATGCCATCAACCAAGGATCACCCATGAACAGCAAATCCCTCATCGCCGCCCTGGCTATCGCTGCTGGCGTTGCCGGCATCAGCCCCCTCGTTCAGGCGGATGAACCCGCCGCAAAAACCGTCCAGCCCGGCGTCAATAACACCCGCGAACTGGTGGTCGGCGACCGCGCCCCGGACATGTATCAACACACAGATAAAGCGCTGCGCAACTGGAAGGCGAAAGGCCTGAAAGCACCCAAGGAACAGGCTCAGTGGGTGCAGATCAATGACAAGTACATGATGGTGATGATCACCAACGGCACGATTGTGGACATTACGCCGGTTGAGCGTTAGGTCGAACGGCTACTCGCTGTGAGCGCGCACCGGGCTTTCAGTGCCCAATCGATACTGATTATTCCCGCTGCGTTTCGCCTCATACATCGCCAGGTCCGCTATATGAATCAACCGGTCCATGCTCGGCGCATGGTCCGGGAATACCGCGACCCCGAGGCTGGTGCCGATGTGGCGTTGGTCGTTGCCGATGGTGATGGGCGGTGACAGTTCGACGAAGATTTTCTGGCAGATGGTGCGAGCCTCGTCTTGCAGGCTGACGCCTTGGGGCAACCCTTGCAGAATGACCACGAATTCATCGCCGCCGATCCGGGCAACGGTGTCGGTCGAGCGCAGGATTTTCTTCAATCGCGTAGCGGTCGTGATCAGGACCCGGTCGCCGGCCGCATGACCGTAGTGGTCGTTGATCGCCTTGAACCCGTTGAGATCGACAAACACTAATGCCACCCGGGTGGCGCTGACCCGTGCCTGTTCGAGCGCTTCGCACAGACGTTCTTCAAGCACCAGGCGATTGGGCAGGCCGGTCAACGGGTCGTAATGGGCCAGGTGTTGCAGGTAACTGGCCGAGGCTTTTTCCTCGGTGATGTCGCGCACCACACCCATCATCTTGATGGTTGCGTCATGGTCGTTCTTGACCACGTTGCCGGTTTCCCGCAGCCAGCGAATGCTGCCGTCGGGCCAGACCACGCGGTATTCCTCGTCATGGTTTTCACCGGTTTCCAGGCATCGCAACTCCCCGGCCCGAACGTTGGCCCGGTCGTCCGGGTGTACGCAGGCGCAGAACAGTGCGTAGGAGGGTGTGACTTCGCCGATCTTGAAACCGAACATCCCGTAGATCGCGTCCGACCAGTAGAGCTTGTCGGTGTCGACATCCCAGTCCCAGGTGCCGATGCGGGCGAAGTATTGGCTGCGCTTGAAACGCTCGGCGTCGCCGTCCTGGCGAATGTGCAGGCCTTCGGACAGGCTGGCGATCAGCGCGCGTTGCTCGGCCAATTGCTTTTGCAGCGAGCGCTCGCGGCAGATCAGCGCAATGATCAGGGCAAGCATCACTGAGCCGATGGCTGCGCTGGTCCAGACGTCATTCATTCAGGGGTTGCCATCGTGTCGTATTGATCCGAGTGTCTTGGTGTTGCTTATCTTAGTTGAGGTTAATGCCGAAAACCGTTCCGAATGGGTTGCCAATGGCGCACATTTCTGGGAAAACGGCGCCCATTGGGGCCTGTCGGGTGTGAGAACAATAGAGTGAACGTGATGAATGATGAATTGCAGATAATCGATCTTGAAGTGGGCGGCGGCAAAGCCGCCGTCAAAGGCGCACTGATCACCACCCAATACCGCGGCTGGCTGGAAGACGGCACCGAATTCGATTCGTCCTACAGTCGTGGCAAACCTTTTCAGTGTGTGATTGGCACAGGGAGGGTGATCAAGGGTTGGGATCAGGGAATTATGGGCATGCAGGTGGGCGGTAAGCGCAAATTGTGGGTGCCGGCGCATTTGGCCTACGGCGAGCGGACGATGGGCGCGATCACGCCGAATTCGAATTTGATTTTCGAGATTGAATTGCTGGAAGTGCTGACGCGGGATGATTGATTGGCGCGTGGGCTGAAATGGCTGGTGCTGCGAGGAGGCAAGCCCCTCGCTGCAATCAAACAGCTTTCCCCACTATTCCCGCACGCCTATGAAGAGGTCCAGGTCAGTCGGTAGCTGCACATCAATGGCGATGGCGATTTTTATAATTTGCTCGGCAGTCAGTAAACAATCCCCATAGGCGCTTTCATCAAGATTGTTCCAGCCAAGTACATTCAATATTGCAGCTTCAAATTCAGGTAGAACGGTCAGTTCGTACCTTAAGAAGTCACCCTCATCATCACCTTTTGAAAATCCACTGATCCAGAAAACGTAGTGGGCCTGCTGATCTATTCCCGAGTGATCCTGGCGGTTGTTGCAAGCCGGGTGCCCGTCGCGTGACGGTGGGTTTTGAACCGCAGGTGTGTCTGTCTTGCTAGCCATGAGCATCCTTGTTTCAACTTTTGTAAACGATGCGGACGCTATAGCAATGGGCATTAAATGGATGTAAGTTTTTTCTGAATGTTCGGTCGTTTTTTCCAAATTTGGTGAGGGAAGAGGCACCCTCACCACAGATTCCCGTTAACCTTTCGGATCAGACCTGAAACGTCTCCCGATACGCATACAACCCCGGCGTTCCCCCGGTCATCACAAACAGCAGATTGTCACCGCGCTGGAAACGTCCCTGCCTGATATCACCCAACAGCCCGGCAAACGCTTTCCCGGAATACACGGGGTCAATCAACAGACCTTCCGCGCGAGCCATCAGGCGCACCGCGTCGAGCATGGCGGGGGTCGGCAGACCGTAACCGTCGCCCAGTTGACTGCCATCAATCACAATCTCTGACGCCTCAACGACGGCGCTGCTGCCCAATAACGTCAGTGCGTCCTGAGTCAGTCGCACGGTTCTGTCCGCTGACGTGTCCCGATCAGACAAGACCGAATACGATTTGACCATCGACGTACCCCGACCCAGCAACTGGAACCCTGCAGCGAGTCCGGCGTGGGTGCCGGCGCTGCCATTGGGCACGACCACCTGGTTGAAGGTGAGGCCGAGTTGCGTTTCCTGCTGCGCGATCTCCGCAGCGCAGCGTGCGTAACCGAGGCTGCCCAGCGGCGTTGAGCCACCCGTTGGTATCACCAACACTGTGCGCCCGGCTTCCCGAAGGTGGGCGGCGCGTTTCTCGGCCTCGGCGAGTGAGTCGCTGCCGCCGGCAAGCACCCGTATGTCGGCGCCGAACAACTGATCGAGCAGGACGTTGCCGTTGAGCTCGTAGTCCACTTCGGCTTTGGGCACCTAGCGGGTCAGGATCAATTCGCAGGCAATGCCCAGGCGGGCGCACACGGCGGCCGTTAGCCGTGCATGGTTGGACTGGAGACCGCCGATGGTGATGACCGTGTCGACCCCGGCCGCCAGCGCCGCGCCGAGGTGGAATTCGAGTTTGCGCAGTTTGTTGCCGCCACCGCCGATCAACATGTGATCATCGCGCTTGAGGAACAGGCCGATGCCTTGTGCCTTCAAACTCAGCAGCTGTTCCAGGCGTTCGGCGCGCTGAATCGGCGTCGGGCCTTGCAACAGGTCTGCCCGCGCAAAAGAACTCAGTGACATGTCCAGTAAGGTTTGCATCAATGGCGCCTCGTTATGCACTTTATTGCAGTGACTCTAGGGACAAAGTCCCGGGTGATAAACGCATCGCCGGTTATTACTCCTTTAACCTGATGTATTGAATGCAAGGCAGGGACATGAGCAAACTCAGGCAAATGGAAGTCTTCGTCGCCGTGGTCGAGGCGGGCAGCTTCGCCGATGCGGCCAGTGAAGTCGGGATGTCGGCGGTCATGGTCGGGCGGCATATCCAGGGGCTGGAGAAAACCCTCAATACCCAGCTGATTAAACGCACCACGCGTCGGCAATCCATCACGGGCGAGGGGCGGCTGTTTTACGAAGAAGCCAAACTGGCGCTGGAGCAAGTGAACTACGCGTTCAGTCGGGTGGAAGCGTCCAGCCCGGAACCCAGCGGCCTGTTGCGCATCACCGCGCCGATGAGTCTCGGCGTTTCCCTGGTCGGGCCGCTGGTGTCCGAATTCATGCAGCGTTATCCGCAGATCCAGGTCGAGCTGATTTTGAGCAATGAAGTGATCGATCTGTACGAGACGTCATTCGATCTGGCGTTCAGGATTTCCGAGCTGATTGGCGTCAACCTGCTGGCCACGCCGTTGCCGCCGTATCGCATGGTGATCTGCGCTTCGCCCCGGTATCTGGAAAGATGGCAGGAACCGCAGTCCCCCGAGGACCTGCACCGGCACCGAATCCTCACTCATACGTCCTGGAACAACCGGTTTGCCTGGCCGCTGAGAAACGGCGCCAGCGAAGTGCCCTGGCCCGAAAGCGCCGTGTTGAAGAGCAATGACGGTCAGGTGTTGTTGCAGGCGGCCGTGGCTGGGGAGGGGATTTTGATGCAGCCCGACTTTCTGGTGTCGGCGGCGTTGGCCAAAGGTGAGCTGGTGAGGATCATGGACGCCTACGTACCGCCGCCCAAACCGGTGCAGATGGTGTATCCGCGCTCCAGGAAATCGTTGCCAAAGTTGCACGCCTTTGTCGAGTTTGTCGCGGATCGACTGGCGTGATCGTGGCGTCCTGAAGCGCAGACAAATGCGGGCCTAGCGCAGAGTGTACCCGCTGTCGACCACCCAATCCTGGCCGTACACGCTACGTGCGCCACGGCTCAATTGGAACAGGATGACGTCTGCCACGGCACCCGGTTTTAGAAACTCTCCGTCGAGCAGCCGCTGGTTCACCGAGTTGGCGACATCGCCCAGTTCCGCAGGCTTCAAGCCTAGCGTCGACCAGATCGGGGTAGCCGTAGGGCCTGGCGATACGGTGTTGATACGGATGCCGTGAGGCGCCAATTCTACGGCCAGGGTCCGGACGTGCGCCATCAGCGCTGCTTTCGAGGCGATGTAGGCGGCCAGACCAGGAAAGGTCACGTTGGCCAGGAACGTGCCGATGAACACCACCGACGCGGTCGCCGCAAGGTGGCTGCGCAGGCAGGCCAAGGTGTTCAGCGCACCGGCGCCGTTGACCGCCCACTGTCGGTCGAAGGCGGCTACATCCAGGCCATCGGCCAGTTGCGCAATGCCGGCATTGGGCACCACGAAATCCACTGGCCCCAAGGCTTCGGCGCGGGTGCCCAGCCGGGCGAGGTCCTCTTGGCGGGTGATATCTCCGGCCACCCAGGCGAGTTGATCCTTGTAGCGTTCCGCCAATTCGCCCAGGCCACCTATCTGGCGTGACATCGCCAATACGCGAGCGCCTTGCTCCAATAGCTGTTCGGTAACAGCCAGGCCGATGCCGGAACTCGCGCCAGTAACGACGGCCAAGCGATTGTGAAATTCGTTGAGCATGCAGTAATCCTCTTCCTGATAATCCAGCCTGTCTTTTACGGGGCGATCGTTGGTTGATCGAAAGCGTAAATGTGTGATCAAAAAACGGGCCAGTCCGGGATGTCAGGCAGGACGCGGGTTGTGGGGGCTATGTTGTTACTTTGACTCCATTGAAAAGTAGTCGTAACGACTGCGCGGTAGTCAAAATGACACTTGGTGGCGATGACCTTCATTGCGGCGACGGGGAATACTCGCTAAAGACTGGAATACGCCCGTTCAGCGAAGGCCGGTACTTCCAGGCCAATCGATCCAGTGCAGGGGGATGCAGCAGAATTTCGCTCAACGTGGCACTGGCAATCCCCAACGCCAGCAGTTGCCCCGGACATTGATGCCGCCCCGCACCAAACGTAAAACTGCGCCGCTGCGGGCGATCCAGAATAAATGCGTCGGGACTCTCATTGAGTTGGGGGTCTCGATTGGCCGAAGCCAGCAGCACCAGAATCACATCGCTGGCATTGAGACTTACACCCTCGATTTCGCACGGTGCGGCGACAAACCGGCGGGTGTTCTGCACCGAAGGGTCGAAGCGCTGAACTTCGGCGATCAAGTCGTCAACGGGTGTCGAGTCGCGTAGCAGCGACAGGTTTTTAATCAACGCCAACATTGCGTTGCCAATCAGTCCGGCGGTGGCTTCATACGTCTGGGAAAACAGCCCGATCAGATTGGCAATCAACATTTCAGGATCACCCGCGCAACGCGTCCGAATCCCGCTGAGCAGTGAGCTTTTATTGCCCGAATCATCCAGCAATTCAACGAAATGCCCCCTTAATTTCTCAGCGGCAGCGTGGGCAGTCTCCAATTGCAGCGGATCACTGAGCGGCGACAGACACGCCACGAAATCCGCCGTCAGCTCACTGATCGCCCGGCCCTGAGCCGGTGAAAACCCCAACAGCGCCGCCACCACACAAACCGGCCCTCGGAACATGGCGTTATACAACCCGTCGGCATCCGGCGTGATCAACCGCGCGCTCACCAGTGCGTTGACCTCGTCCACATCAATCAGCGCCAAACCCGGCTCAATCGCCGACCTCGGGCAACGCTGGCGCTCGCCCTCATTCATCCGCATCAATTGCCCGAATACCTTGCCGGCCATGCCGTCGGCAATCCCTTTGGGTATCGGCTCAGCGGCCGGTCGGACATGGCAATCCCGGTGCGCCAGCACAGCCGCAACGGCCTGGGCGCTGCTCGCCACCCACAATTTCAGTCCTTGGTGAAACACCAGCCCACCCTCGGCGCGCAGCCGGGCGTAATAGGGATAGGGATCGGTATGAGTCGCAGCGATGATCGGGTCCATGGGTCGCAGCCTTGTTCGTGGTGGGAGAAGTGTTGCTACTATCTCCAGTTCGAAACGGCCTTGATTCGTCCGGGAGCGAAATATGAACGTTGAACAACACGACATCGGCGTCTCTCAAGTGGCCGCGGCCATCGCGGAACCGGCCCGGACGAAAATCCTCTGTTCGCTGATGGACGGCTACGCCCGCACCAGCACTGAGCTGGCGGCGATTGCCGATGTCAGCGCTTCCACCGCCAGCGCTCACCTGGCCAAGCTCAAGGAGCTGGCGCTGCTGCGTTTGCACGTGCAGGGTCGCCATCGTTATTACAGCCTCGCCGACCAGCGCGTGGCCCAGGCCCTGGAAGCGCTGATGGTGATCGGCCAGAACACTGCGCCGACCTTCAACTCGCGTACACCGGATCGCCTGCAATTCGCCCGCACCTGCTATGACCACATGGCCGGGACGCTGGCGGTGCTGCTGCACGACCGAATGCTGGAAAAAGGCTGGTTGCTGGAAACTGACGAGCAGGCTTATCGCCTGAGCGACAGCGGCGAGGCGTTGATGGAAAGGTTGGGCATTGAAGTCAATGACCTGAACACCTTGCGTCGCCGCTTCGCGTGCCCATGCCTGGACTGGAGCATGCGTCGGCCACATTTGGGAGGTTCGCTGGGGGCGGCGTTGCTGCAAATCGCGATCAAGCGCAAATGGGTGACGCAGGATCTGGACAGCAGGGCGCTGGCGTTGACGGCGCTGGGGCGCAAGGAATTGGGTGCACAGTTCGACCTGACGCTGGCGCAGCCAACCGTGCAACCCATCCGCGAACAACGCCCACCGCAACCTGCGCGTGATGTGGTCTGACCCGACCAAGGGTTCGCTGATGACTTGTGCCTTGAAGGTCGACCCTATACTGTATATCCACACAGTAATAGGCGTGCCCCATGGAACTCATCGACAAGCTCAGCATTCTCGCCGACGCCGCCAAGTACGACGCGTCTTGCGCCAGCAGTGGCGCGCCCAAGCGTAGTTCCGAGGGCAAGAGCGGCCTGGGCTCGACCGACGGCATGGGCATTTGCCACAGCTACACGCCGGACGGCCGCTGCGTGTCGTTGCTGAAGGTTCTGCTGACCAACTTCTGTCTCTATGACTGCCAGTATTGCGTCAATCGACGTTCCAGCGACGTGCCACGCGCACGCTTCACGCCGGAAGAAGTGGTGACGCTGACCATGGATTTCTACCGGCGCAACTGCGTCAGTGGGTTGTTTCTCAGTTCCGGGATCATTCGCTCGGCGGACTACACCATGGAGCAACTGATCCGCGTGGCCAAACTGCTGCGCGAAGACCACGAGTTCCGGGGCTACATCCACCTCAAGACCATTCCCGAAGCCGATCCGGCGCTGATCGAGGAAGCGGGGCGCTATGCCGATCGCTTGAGCGTGAACATTGAACTGCCTACCGACGCCAGCCTGCAAACCCTGGCCCCGGAGAAACAGCTGGGCTCGATCAAGCAAGCGATGCAAACCATCTACACCGGTGTCCAGACCGTACTCAACGAACCCCGCGCACCGAAATTTGCCCCGGCCGGGCAGAGCACGCAGATGATCGTCGGTGCTGATGACACCGATGACAGCACCATTCTCCATAGCGCCCAGGCGTTGTACGGCAACTTCAGTTTGCGAAGGGTCTATTACTCGGCGTTCAGCCCGATCCCCAACAGCCCGAAAAGCGTGCCGCTGGCCGCGCCGCCATTGATGCGCGAGCACCGTTTGTATCAGGCGGACTTCCTGTTGCGCAGCTACGGCTTTACCGCTGGCGAACTGTTCAAGGGGCCCGGGCACCTGGCGCTCGACATCGATCCGAAACTGGCGTGGGCATTGGAGAACCGCGAGATCTTCCCACTGGACCTCAATCGCGCCGAGGCATCGTTGATCGCACGCATTCCCGGTATTGGCCTTCGCACCACCGAGCGTCTGGTGGAATTGCGCCGTCAGCGCCGCATCCGCTACGAAGACCTGACCCGGATGCGTTGCGTGCTGGCCAAGGCCAAACCGTTCTTCATCACCAGCGATTACCACCCGCAGCAGGCCGAGGTCACCAGCCATTTGCTGTATCAGCAATTGCGCGACCGGCCGCAGCCGCAACAAATGGGGTTATGGGGATGATCAGCCTCGATTGCGATGACCTGTTCGACACGTGGCGCCAGCAGGCGCGCTGGCTGCTCAGCCATGAGGTGGACCCGAGCCGGGTGAGTTGGGCCAGTGAAGGCATCTGCGATCTGTTCGCCAGCGACGATGCGCCACCTCAAACCCAGGGGCCGTTTCACGCACGAATACCGCGAACGCTGTTGGACACCCTGGAGCGCGCCGCTCGTTATCGGGGGGATCAGCGCTGGAGTCTGTTGTACGAAGTGCTGTGGCGGGTCAGTCATGGAGACCGCACCGCCATGCTGGCCGGAGACAAATTAGGCAGTGAATTTCATAGAAGAATCAAACAGGTACAGCGTGAATCTCATCACTTACATGCATTCGTACGATTCGTCGCAATGCCTGAAGGTGAGGGCCCGCAATACGTTGCCTGGCATGAACCGGCCCACGACATCCTGCACAGCGCCAGTGAACATTTTATCGGGCGCATGGGCCGGCATCGCTGGTTGATTGCAACGCCCAGGGACGGGGTCTACTACGACGGTGAGCAGTTGATCCACCAACGCCAGTGCCCAATTGAATGGCAGCAGCTGGCGCAAAACGTCGACGACCCGCACAGCGACATGTGGCTGACCTACTACAGCCACATCTTCAATCCGGCGCGCCTGAATCCGAAAGTCATGCAAGGGCATTTGCCGGCCCGGTTCTGGAAAAACCTGCCGGAAGGAGCGCTGATTCCGGGACTGATCACCCAGGCACGCACGGGTAAGCAACAGGACGGCCAGGCGAGTGGAATCAAGGGCAGGGGAGGTAAACGTATTGCGCGGGGAGAAGCCGGGCAGCGCTGATAAAAAAGCCCCCCATCGCCAAAGCGATGGAGGGCTTCGATGCCGCTGGCGTCAGATCAAACCTTGACGATCCAGCCCGCTGGCGCTTCGACGTCACCGGTTTGAACACCGGTCAGCTCTTTGTAGAGCTTCTGGGTGACCGGGCCGACTTCGGTTTCGCTGTGGAACACATGCAGATGGTCGTTGTAGCTGATGCCGCCGATCGGTGTGATCACCGCAGCGGTACCGCAAGCGCCGGCTTCCTTGAAGTCGGACAGCTTGTCGATGAACACGTCACCTTCAACCACTTCCAGGCCCAGACGCGATTTGGCCAGCTCGATCAACGACAGGCGGGTGATGCCTGGCAGGACCGACGGCGAGTTCGGCGTGACGAACTTGTTGTCGTGGGTGATCCCGAAGAAGTTGGCCGAGCCGACTTCTTCGATTTTGGTGTGGGTCATCGGGTCCAGGTAGATGCAGTCGGCGAAGTGGGCTTTCTTGGCCTGGGAACCTGGCATCAGGCTGGCCGCGTAGTTGCCACCGACCTTGGCTGCACCGGTGCCTTGTGGAGCGGCGCGGTCGTAGCTGGAGATCAGGAAGTTGTGCGGGGTCAGGCCACCTTTGAAGTAAGCGCCGACCGGAATGCAGAAAATCGAGAAGATGAACTCGGGGGCGGTACGCACGCCGATGTTGTCACCCACGCCGATTACGAACGGACGCAGGTACAGCGCGCCGCCGGTGCCGTAAGGCGGGATGAAACGCTCGTTGGCGCGGACCACTTCCTTGCACGCTTCGACGAACTGCTCGGTGGACACCTGCGGCATCAGCAGACGGGCGCAGCTGCGTTGCATGCGGGCGGCGTTCTGATCCGGGCGGAACAGGTTGATCGAACCGTCCTTGCAACGATAAGCCTTCAGGCCCTCGAAGCATTGCTGGCCATAGTGAAGGGCAGTGGAGCCTTCGCTGATGTGCAGCACGTTGTCTTCGGTCAGGGTGCCTGTGTCCCACTCGCCATTACGCCAGTGCGACAGATAGCGCTTGTCTGTCTTGATGTAGTCAAAACCCAACTTGTCCCAATTGATGCTTTCGTTACCCATGACACCCTCTATCACTTAACAACCGCCGAAACGGTTCAAGGCTTCTGACGTTTTTCTGGATGGGGACAACAATACTTCATTACGGGCCTGTTTCGCAGCCCGGACTATCGGATGACAGACAGATAAATCGAGTTGACCTCAAGAAATCGCTGGCAGGCTGGCTCCCACGGGAGAAGGCATTGCAAATGTGGGAGCTGGCCTGCTGGCGATGGGGTCATCTATGCCGCCATCCATGTTCTGAATCACAGGTGCAGTGCATGCCCCAAAGCGCGCAACGCGGCTTCTTGCACCGCCTCGCCCAGCGTCGGATGCGCATGAATCGTGCCGGCAATGTCTTCCAGCCGAGCGCCCATTTCCAGGCTCTGGCCAAACGCCGTCGACAACTCCGAAACGCCCACACCCACCGCTTGCCAGCCAACAATCACATGATTGTCACGGCGTGCCACGACGCGCACGAAGCCGCTTTTCGATTCCAGCGTCATCGCCCGGCCATTGGCCGCGAACGGGAAACTGGAAACGATGCAGTCCAGGCCGGCAGCCTTGACGTCGTCCGGGGTCTTGCCGACCACCACCAGTTCCGGGTCGGTGAAGCACACGGCAGCGATGGCGGTCGGGTTGAACTCGCGGGATTTGCCGCTGATCAGTTCGGCCACCATCTCGCCCTGAGCCATGGCCCGGTGCGCGAGCATCGGTTCGCCGCTCAGGTCGCCGATGGCGTACACGTTGCGCATACTGGTCTGGCAGCGGTGGTCGATCTTGATCGCCGAGCCATTCATGTCCAGATTCAGCGCTTCAAGGTTCCAGCCCTGGGTGTTCGGCTTGCGACCGACGGCTACCAGCACCTGATCCGTTTCCAGGTTCAGGGTGTCGCCACCCGGTTGCAAAACTTGCAGTGTATTACTAGAAGAATCAAAGCCTTGGACGCTATGCTTCAAGTAAAGCTTTACACCGAGCTTTTTCAGTTCGTCGTGTACCGGCTGGGTCAGTTCGGCATCGTAGGCCGGCAGAATGCGCTCCTGCGCCTCGACCACGCTCACGTCAGCGCCGAGTTTGCGATAGGCAATTCCGAGCTCCAGACCGATGTAACCGCCACCGACCACGACCAGGCGTTTCGGCACGGACGTCGGGGCCAGGGCTTCGGTGGAGGAGATGATCGGTCCGCCAATCGGCAACATCGGCAGGTTCACGCTTTTTGAGCCCGTGGCCAGCACCAGGTGCTCGCACTGGATTCGCGTATCGCCTACTTCCACGGTTTTGCCATCTATCACTTTCGCCCAGCCTTGAATGACCTGGACTTTGTTCTTTTTCAACAGCGCCGCGACGCCGGTGGTCAGGCGATCAACGATGCCGTCCTTCCACTCGACGCTTTTGCCGATGTCGAGAGTTGGCGCGGAGACGCTGATGCCCAGCGCAGAGTGCTGGCTGTGGTGTTGCGTCTGGTGGAACTGTTCAGCGACATGAATCAACGCCTTCGACGGAATGCAGCCGATGTTCAGGCACGTACCGCCCAACGATTCGCCTTCCACCAGAATGGTCGAGATGCCCAACTGGCCGGCACGGATCGCCGTCACATAACCGCCAGGGCCGCCGCCGATGATCAGCAGAGTGGTGTTCAAAGTCTGCATCTCTTACTCCACAAACAGGGTGGCGGGTTGTTCGAGCAAACCACGGATGGCCTGGATGAATTGCGCCGCGTCCATGCCATCGACCACGCGGTGATCGAAGGAGCTGGAGAGGTTCATCATCTTGCGAATCACGATCTGGCCTTTGACCACCATCGGGCGTTCGACGATCTTGTTGACGCCGACGATCGCCACTTCCGGCAGGTTCAGCACCGGCGTGCTGACGATGCCGCCCAGCGCGCCGAGGCTGGTCAGGGTGATGCTCGAGCCGGACAGTTCATCGCGGCTGGCCTTGCCATTCCGTGCGGCCGTGGCCAAACGGGCGATTTCGGCTGCGTTGTCCCACAGGCTGCGGGCTTCGGCGTGACGCACCACCGGCACCATCAAGCCGATGTCGGCTTGCGTGGCGATGCCCACGTGGACGGCGCCGAGGCGGGTGATGACCTGGGCTTCGTCGTCGTAACGGGCATTGATCTGCGGGAAGTCGCGCAGGGCGACAACCAGGGCACGGACCAGGAACGGCAGCAATGTCAGCTTGCCTCGGGTCGCCCCGTGTTTTTCGTTCAGGTGCGCGCGCAGTTCTTCAACGGCGGTGACGTCGATTTCTTCGACATAACTGAAGTGCGCGGCACGCTGAGTGGCATCCTGCATGCGCTGGGCGATCTTGCGGCGCATGCCGATGACCTGGATTTGTTCTTCGTCATTACGCTGGGCGTAAGCGGCGGCCACGGTCGATTGCGGCTGCTGACCCTGGGCCAGATAGGCGTCGAGGTCTTCGTGCAACACGCGACCGGCAGGGCCGGTGCCACGGACCAGACGCAACTGGATGCCGAGGTCCAGCGCATGTTTGCGCACGGCGGGGGAGGCCAGCGGGCGTTCGTCGGCTTCGCGAGCGACCATCGGGCCTTGGCAAACGGCGGCTCGGGGCGCTGCTGCAGCGACCGGTTTGCTTGCAACCACGGGCTCAACTTTCGGCGTCGCAACCGGCGCTTCTTTCACCGCAGGGGCTGCCGGCTGAGCCGGCTCTTTAACGTTGCCCGCGCCTTCGACTTCAATGCTGATCAGGATGCTGCCCACCGCCATGACTTCGCCTGGCTGTCCGCCCAGCGCAATCACCTTGCCGTGCACCGGAGACGGGATGTCGACCATCGCCTTGTCCGTCATGACATCGGCGAGCACCTGATCTTCGACGACCATGTCGCCAACCTTGACGTGCCATACCGACAATTCAACTTCTGCAATGCCTTCGCCAATGTCCGGCATTTTAATAACGTGCGTGCCCATTCAGACCTCCATGACCCGTTTCAACGCCGCGCCCACTCGGGACGGACCAGGGAAATACGCCCACTCTTGCGCGTGCGGGTAGGGAGTGTCCCAACCGGTGACGCGTTCGATCGGCGCTTCCAGGTGATGGAAGCAATGCTCTTGCACCAGGGCGACCAGTTCGGCGCCGAAGCCGCACGTGCGGGTCGCTTCGTGAACGATCACGCAGCGGCCGGTTTTCTTCACCGATTTGACGATGGCGTCCAGGTCCAGAGGCCACAGGCTGCGCAGGTCGATGACTTCAGCGTCGATCCCGGTTTCTTCTGCGGCGACTTGCGACACGTAAACGGTGGTGCCGTAGGTCAGGATGGTCACGTCCTTGCCGGGACGGGCGATGGCGGCCACGTCCAGCGGCACGGTGTAGTAACCGTCCGGGACCTGGGCGGCCGGGTGTTTCGACCACGGGGTTACCGGGCGGTCGTGGTGGCCGTCGAAGGGGCCGTTGTACAGGCGTTTTGGCTCGAGGAAGATCACCGGGTCATCGTTTTCGATGGAGGCGATCAGCAGGCCTTTGGCGTCGTAAGGGTTGGACGGCATGACCGTGCGCAAGCCGCAGACCTGAGTAAACATTGCCTCAATACTTTGGCTGTGGGTCTGGCCACCGTAGATGCCGCCGCCGCAAGGCATGCGCAGGGTCATCGGTGCGGTGAACTCGCCGGCCGAGCGATAGCGCAGGCGCGCGGCTTCGGAAATGATCTGGTCCGACGCCGGGTACACGTAGTCGGCGAACTGGATCTCGGCGACCGGGCGCAGACCGTAGGCACCCATGCCCACGGCAACGCCGACAATGCCGCTTTCTGAGATCGGCGCATCGAACACCCGGGAGGTGCCGTACTTGGTCTGCAGGCCTTCGGTGCAGCGGAACACACCGCCGAAGTAACCGACGTCCTGGCCGAACACCACGACGTTGTCGTCACGCTCAAGCATCACATCCATGGCCGAGCGCAGGGCCTGGATCATGGTCATGGTGGTCGTGGTCATGGCGGTTTCCAACTCGATATTATTGTTGTGATCGTTCATGTCAGATCCCCAACTCTTGACGCTGGCGCTTCAAGTGCTCCGGCATCTCTTTATAGACGTCTTCGAACATGGTCGCGGCGCTTGGAATCTGGCCACCGGCCAGGGTGCCGTACTGCTCGGCTTCTTTCTGGGCGGCAATCACTTCGGCTTCCAGTTCGGCGCTGACGGCAACGTGTTCCTCTTCGGACCAGTGGCCGATCTTGATCAGGTGCTGCTTGAGGCGCGCAATCGGGTCGCCCAACGGGAAGTAGCTCCAGTCGTCGGCAGGACGGTATTTGGACGGATCATCGGAAGTGGAGTGAGGGCCGGCGCGGTAGGTGACCCATTCGATCATCGTGGGGCCGAGGTTGCGGCGAGCGCGTTCGGCGGCCCAGGCAGAGGCGGCGTAGACCGCGACGAAATCGTTGCCGTCGACCCGCAGGGAGGCAATGCCGCAACCCACGCCACGACCGGCGAACGTAGTGGCTTCACCACCGGCAATCGCCTGGAACGTCGAGATCGCCCACTGGTTGTTGACCACGTTGAGGATCACTGGCGCACGGTAAACGTGGGCAAAGGTGAGGGCGGTGTGGAAGTCGGATTCAGCGGTGGCGCCATCGCCAATCCACGCCGAGGCGATTTTGGTGTCGCCCTTGATCGCCGAGGCCATGCCCCAGCCCACACCTTGTACGAATTGGGTGGCGAGGTTGCCGGAAATGGTGAAGAAGCCATAGTCCTTGACCGAATACATGATCGGCAACTGACGGCCCTTGAGCGGATCGCGCTCGTTGGACAGCAGTTGGCAGATCAGGTCTACCAGCGGTACATCGCGTGCCATCAGGATGCTTTGCTGGCGGTAGGTCGGGAAGCACATGTCATCGACGTTCAGCGCCAAGGCTTGGCCGCTGCCGATGGCTTCTTCGCCAAGGCTCTGCATGTAGAACGACATTTTTTTCTGACGCTGGGCGACCACCATGCGGTTGTCGTAGATCCGCGTCTTAAGCATGGCGCGCATGCCTTTTCGCAGGATCTCGACCGGTACGCCTTCAGCCCATGGACCGAGGGCATTGCCCTGGTCGTCGAGCACGCGAATCAGGCCTTTGGCCAGGTCGGCGGTGTCGGCGGGTTCAACGTCGATTGGGGGTTTGCGCACCGTGCCGGCGTCGGTCAGACGCAGGTAGGAGAAGTCGGTTTTGCAGCCAGGACGGCCCGATGGTTCGGGAACGTGCAGATGCAGCGGTTCATACGCTTGGTTCATGGCTTCTACGCTCGATCTTGTGAATTTCTTGTAGTGAGCTGACCGTCATTCTTCGATAAAAGAAATCTTGTCCTACAACAATCATAGGCCCGGCGCAGAAGAATATTTATCTCTGTTTCGTTGCGCGGGAGATCATTTGAGGATAAAAAACCTGCATAAACATAAAAAACAGGTGGTTTTGTCTCATGCGCAAACTGGACCGTACCGATATCGGCATTTTGAACAGCCTTCAGGAGAACGCCCGTATCACCAACGCCGACCTCGCACGCTCGGTGAACCTGTCGCCAACGCCGTGCTTCAACCGGGTCAAGGCGATGGAAGAATTAGGGCTGATTCGCGAGCAAGTGACGCTGCTGGACGCCGACTTGCTGGGTCTGCACGTGAACGTGTTTATTCATGTCAGCCTGGAGAAACAGGTGGAAGAGGCGTTGCAGCATTTCGAGGAAGCGATTTCGGATCGCCCGGAAGTAATGGAATGCTATTTGATGGCGGGGGACCCGGACTATCTGATCCGGGTGCTGGTGCCGACCATTCAGTCGCTGGAACGCTTCATGATGGACTTCCTGACCAAAGTGCCTGGAGTGGCCAACATCCGTTCAAGCTTTGCGCTCAAGCAAGTGCGCTATAAAACCGCACTGCCGTTGCCCGCCAACGGCCTGACCTTGGGGGCCTAGAGTGATCATTCCCACGCTCTGCGTGGGAATGCCGCCAGGGACGGCTCCGCGTTCCGCTTCTGGATGTGACGCAGAGCGTGGGAACGATCGCTTCAGAGTTTATTCAGGGGGATTTTCAGGTAGGTCACGCCATTGTCCTCCGCCGGCGGCAGATTCCCCGCCCGCACATTCACCTGAATCGCCGGCAGCAACAGCGTTGGCATGCCCAGCCCGGCATCACGCTGGGTGCGCATGGCGACGAACGCCGCTTCGTCGATGCCGTCATGGACGTGGATATTGCTTTTGCGTTGCTCGCCGACCGTGGTCATGCAGCGGGATTCGCGGCCTTCGGGTGGGTAGTCGTGGCAGACGTAGAGCCGGACACTGGCGGGGAAGGCCAGCAGTTTTTGGATCGAGGCGAACATCTGGTGGGCATTGCCGCCGGGGAAGTCGCAACGGGCCGTGCCCACGTCTGGCATGAACAAGGTATCGCCTACCAGAATCACGTCACCGTCGATCAAATAGGCCATGTCCGCCGGGGTGTGGCCGGGCACATGCAGGGCCGTGGCCTTGAGGTGGCCGATCATGAATGATTCGTCCGGGGCGAACAGGTGGTCGAATTGCGAACCGTCACTGCGAAATGTCGGCTCAAGGTTGAACAGGGCCTTGAACACGCCCTGGACCTTGCTGATCGACTGGCCGATGGCGATTTTGCCGCCCAGCTCGCGACGCAGATACGGTGCGGCGGACAGGTGATCGGCATGGGCGTGGGTTTCCAGCAGCCATTGCACTTGCAACTGATGCTTGCGAACGAAGGCGATGATTTTGTCCGCCTGGGTGGTGGCGGTGCGACCGGCGGCGGGGTCGTAGTCGAGGACCGGGTCGACGATGGCGCATTGACTGCCAGCACCTTCATGAATCACGTAGCTGTAGGTCGAGGAGGCAGGGTCTAAAAAAGCTTCAATCAAGGCAGGCATGGTGGCCGTTTCTTTCAGGACGAGCCAAGAGGGTAGTGTCATTTTCCCTGCGCTGACCAGCCCCGCGTTAAATGCTGAAGGAAAAAATTCGCACGCGCTCTATCCTGTCAGACATCGATACCGGGCGTTCCCGGCTTTTTCCCACGGATTACGAGCGTTTTATGCTGTTGGCAGGTTTTTTTGGCGTGGTGATGGGCCTCGTCCTGGGATTGACCGGGGCAGGGGGCGGCATTCTTGCAGTGCCGGCCTTGGTGCTGGGGCTGGGATTGACCATGACCCAGGCTGCGCCGGTGGCGTTGTTTGCGGTGGGCAGCGCGGCAGCGGTCGGGGCCATTGATGGTTTGCGCCATGGCCTGGTGCGCTATCGCGCGGCGTTGCTGATCGCACTGCTGGGGGCGATTTTTTCGCCGGTCGGCATCTACTTCGCCCATCAGTTGCCGGAAAAAATCCTGATGATCCTGTTCAGTCTGCTGATGGTCATGGTGGCCTGGCGGATGTTGCGTCGCGAGCGCCAAGAAGAAGGACCGAGCGACCACGGCCACGCCAACTGGGGTCAGAAGAACTGCATGCTTGATCAGCAGACCGGGCGTTTTTCCTGGACCGCCAAATGCACCGCGACCCTCGCGGCATTGGGCGCGGTGACCGGCGTTGTTTCCGGGTTGCTCGGGGTCGGTGGCGGCTTCTTGATTGTCCCGGCCTTCAAGCAACTGACCGATGTGCAGATGCGCGGCATCGTCGCCACCTCCTTGATGGTGATCAGCCTGATTTCCGCCATCGGTGTGATCGGGGCATTTCATGCCGGGGTCAGGATTGATGCCCTGGGCGCAACGTTCATTGTCGCCAGCGTAGTCGGCATGATCGTCGGCCGACAACTGAGCGCGCGCGTCCCGGCTCGGGCCCTGCAAATCGGTTTTGCCAGCGTGTGTGTCGTGGTCGCGGCCTACATGCTGTTCAGAGCGGCGACCTAGCCGGTCTTACACCTAAAGTTCCGGGCCGTGCCTGAGCCCGGTCTTACACCGAATTTGTCGCTCACGCCCGGCCACTCCAAAGCACTTCAAAACCGCCCCCAAGGCAGCGTATGCCGCCGCCCGTCCCCTTTCGATAATCGCCTCCGACATCCAGTCCCCCGCTGCGGAGCGCGTCATGCACAACAATAAGAACTTCAAGCATCGTTACTTGCCTGCCTTCATCGCCAGCCTCTCGACCCTCGGTTTGAGCACGATGGCCGAGGCCGAGATCGTGCTGTACGACAAGGACCAGACCACGTTCTCAACCGACGGCTACATCAACGCCTTCTACGTGAACAGCGATGTGGACCGTGCCGGCGACCAGTACGACCGGAAACAGGCGCGGGTGAAGATGGGCTATCTGCCCAATTACCTGGGTTTCAACATGGGCAAACAGGTCGATGACCTGAAGCTCGGTGCGCGGGCCTCGTTCTGGGTGACCATCAACGACAGCCAGACCAATGGCACCGACACCGCCATCGACGTGCGGCAGTTCTACGGCACCGTGGCCAATCCGGAATGGGGCGAAGTGTTGATCGGCAAGGACTTCGGCCTGTTCGCCCGCTCCAACATTCTGCTCGATGAAATGCTCGCCGGTTACGGCCAGGTGAGCGATACCCTGGGGTTGGTGGACGGTGGCGGCGTGTCGTTCGGCAATATCGGTACGGGTTACCCGTACCCGTTCCCGACCTCGCAGATCACCTATCGCACCCCGGTGATGGAGGGGTTGCGGGTGGCCGTGGGAATTCTCGACCCGGTGGACACCAACGACAGCAGCCCGTTGGGCAAGGCGTATCAGGAGAATCCGCGTACCGAGAGCGAGGTCACCTATCAGTTCGATGTCGGCGGCGCGAAGATTTACAGCTGGGTCAACGGCAGCTACCAGACCTCGGACAATACCGACTCCACCGTTGAATCGGTCACCTCCAAAGGCGTCGGCTACGGTGTGCAGGCGAAGATGGGCGGGTTGTCGCTGACCGGCTCCGGTTTCCAGGCCAAAGGGATTAACCCGTTCTTCACCAACAACGCCGGCGAACCGACCCTGCGCAACGTCGACAGCGACGGCTACTTGCTGCAAGGCTCGTACAAACTGGGCAAAAACCGCCTGGCCTTGTCTTATGGCAAGACTAATGACGACGGCAATGGTGTGGTCGGCAGCGGCGCGGACTATGAAACCCGCGGCATTGCGTTGTTCCATGACGTCAACGACAACCTCAAACTCGTGGCCGAGTACAACCAGTTCGAAATCAACGGCCACGACACCAGCGCCCAGAACGAAGACACCGATACCTTCGCGGTGGGGGCGGTGTTGAACTGGTAACAAGCTGATCTGTGAACCCTACCCCTGTGGCGAGGGAGCTTGCTCCCGCTGGAGCGCGTAGCGGTCCCTATTCTGGTCGCGCATCGGCCGGTTGGGGGACTGCTGCGCAGTCCAGCGGGAGCAAGCTTCCTCGCCACAAAAGCTTCAGCCATCAAGCCGCCAACCCGCCGACTCTCATCCCATCGAAGCGGCTACCCGCTACCCAAGTAGCATACGTCGCAGCCCGCAGGCTTCGTACACTCGTGTCTCATACACGCGCACCTGCGGGGGTGGTCATGCAGCAGGTCCAGAGTGAAGGGGTGGTCAGCGGCATGTCCCAGGCCACCGATGCCCAACAAGTGGCTCAGGAGCTCGCGCGGCAGTTATTGCACCCGCATCTGGGCTTCGTGTTGTTCTTCTGCTCCGCCGAGTACGACTTGCAGGCGCTGGGCCAGGCCTTGCATCTGAGCTTCGGCGGCATTCGCCTGGTCGGCTGCACCAGCGCCGGGGAGATCACGCCCCTGGGCTACGGCCGCAATTGCGTGACGGCGGTGGGATTCGACCATCGGCATTTTTCCATCGACGCCGAACTGATCAGCGAGATGGAGCGCTTCAGCCTGATCGACGCCCAGCAAATGGTCGAGCGCCTGGCCAGCGGCTGTCGCAGCAACACCCTGGCGCCGATCAAGGGCAACAGCTTTGCCCTGACCTTGCTCGATGGTCTGTCCAGCCGCGAAGAAATGGTCCTCGCTGCGTTGAGCGCGGCGTTGGGCGACATCCCGCATTTCGGCGGTTCGGCCGGCGATGACAACTACCTGACCCACACCCACGTCTATTTCGGCGGCGAGTTTCACAGCGGCGCGGCGGTGGTGGTGCTGGTCAACACCTGGCTGGATTTCGAGGTGTTCACCACGCACCACATCTTGCCGAGGGCGGAGAAACTGGTGGTCACCGGAGCCGACAGCGCCTCGCGCCGGGTCTTTGAACTGAATGCCGAGCCGGCTGCCGAGGAGTACGCCCGACACATCGGCGTGCCGGTGGCCGAACTCGATCACCGGGTCTTCGCCGCACACCCCTTGGCGGTGCGGATCAACGATCAGTATTACGTGCGGGCGATCCAGCAGGTTCATCCAGACCTGAGCCTGAGTTTCTACTGTGCCGTGGAAAACGGCATCGTCCTCACCGTCATGACCCCCGGCCCGATGCTGCCGAACCTGCAAACCTTGTTCGAAGGCTTGCAGGAGCGCCTCGGCGATCTGTTACTGACCATCGGCTGCGACTGTTTTCTCAGGCGTCTGGAGCTGGAAGACGGCGGCAGCCTGGAGCAGATCGGAACGTTTTTGCGCGACCAACGGGTGATGGGTTTCAACACCTACGGAGAACAGTTCAATGGCATGCACATCAACCAGACCTTCACCGGGGTTGCCATTGCCCGAGGCCGGTCCCCTGGACATCGTTGAGCTGCAGGCGCAGCTCGCCAGCCTGCGCCACGACAATCATAAACTGCAGCGCATCAACGGCGCGCTGATCGAGCGGATCGAATCCGGTGTCACGCGCGGCAATGATCCCTACGCGGCGTTCCAACATTCGGTGGTGCTGGCCGAGCAGGTGCGTGAGCGCACCGACGCCTTGAACCAGGCCATGGCCGAGCTCAAGTCGGGCAATCACTTGCTCAGCGAAGCGCGCCTGCGGGCGGAAACCGCGCATCAGCATCTGATCGATGCCATCGAGAGCATTTCCGATGCCTTTGTGCTGTTCGATGCCGAGCAGCGCATCGTTTTGTTCAACAGCCGTTTCAAGGCGTTCTGGGACAACAGCCGGGTGCGGATCAACGCCGGCATGCGCCTGGTCGAGGTGAAACGGCTGATGTCTGCCACCGGGTTGTTCACGGAAGAACCCCGTGGGCATGCCGACGAAAACCTGATCTATCGCTTGCAGGACGGCCGCTGGCTGCAAGTCAGCGAACGGCCCACGCAGGAAGGTGGGCGGGTGATCCTGTTCACCGACATTACTGACGTCAAACTCAGCGAAACCGTGCGCCGCGAGCAAGCCGTGGCGCAGAAATCGCACTTGCTGCAACGGGCGGTCGACAACCTGTCCCAAGGCGTGGCCATGGTCAATGCCGAAGGCATCCTGGAACTGTGGAACCGACGCTTCCTCGAACTGAGCGGGCTCGCCCCGGTGGCGGCCCATCGGCCGTTTGCCGAAGTGATCGGCGACAGCGAGTTGACCCTGCTGACCCCGGCCAGTCGCGATGCCAACGGGCGGCACGTGCAGGAATGCGAGCAACGTCTTTACGATGGCCGGGTGCTGGAAATCCGCACGCATCCGTTGCCCACCGGTGGCTTCGTCAACACCTTCACCGACATCACCGAACGTTACCAGCACGCCGAAGCCCTCAGCGAAAGCGAGCGCTGGATTCGCCTGATCACCGACCATGTCCCCGCGCTGATCGCCTACCTCAATGCCGATCTGGTCTACGAATTCACCAACAAGGTCTACGAAGAATGGTACTGCTGGCCTCGCGGCGTGATGCTCGGGCAGAGCCTGCGCGAAGTTCACAGCGCGCAGCATTACCAGCGCCTCGAGGCCTACGTGGCCAGGGCCTTGGCCGGTGAGAGCGTGACGTTCGAATTTGCCGAAACCAACATCAACAATCAGGAGCGCTACATGCTGCGCTCCTACGTGCCCAATCGCCTGGCCACCGGGGAAGTGGTGGGGATCTTCGTGTTGATTCGTGACATCACCGAGCGCCGCCGCACGGCCGAGGCGCTGCACCAGGCTTATCAGAATCTTGAGTTGCGGGTACGCGAACGGACCACCGAACTGACCACCCTCAATGACCAATTGCTGCGTGAAATCGACGAGCGCCGGCGCGTGGAATCGCGTTTGCGCGAGGCCAAACTTGAGGCGGAGCAGGCCAACCTGTCAAAAACCAAGTTTCTCGCCGCCGTGAGTCACGACCTGCTGCAACCGCTCAACGCGGCTCGGCTATTCACCAGCGCTTTGCTGGAACGTCGCGAGCCGGTGGCCAATGCGATTTTGGTGCGCAATGTCAGCAATTCGCTGGAGGACGTGGAAAACCTGCTAGGCACGCTGGTGGATATTTCCAAACTGGATGCCGGGGTGATCAAAGCCGACATCGCGCCGTTCGCCCTGAGCGAGCTGCTGGAAAACCTCGCGGCCGAGTACACACAGGTGGCCCGCAATGAAGGGCTGGAGCTGCATTTCATCCCGTGTTCGGCGCTGGTGCGCAGCGACATTCAGTTGCTGGCGCGGATCCTGCGCAATCTGCTGAGCAACGCCATTCGTTATACCTACAGCGGTCGGGTGGTGCTCGGATGTCGGCGTCATCATCAGCGGTTGACGATCGAGGTCTGGGACAGCGGGATGGGCATTGCCGAAAATCGACTGGAAGAGATTTTCCAGGAGTTCAAACGGGGCGATGTGCAGCGTCCGGATCAGGACCGCGGGTTGGGGCTGGGGCTGGCCATCGTCGAGAAGATTGCCGGGATTCTCGGTCATCGCGTTCACGTGCGTTCGTGGCCGGGCAAGGGCTCGATGTTTTCCGTCGAGGTGCCGTTGAGCGCCACGGCTCCCAAGGCTCAGCCAGCGTTGTTGATGAGTGAGCCGATGCTCGAGCGTCTGCGCGGAGCGCGGGTGTGGGTGCTGGATAACGACGCGGCGATTTGCGCTGGCATGCGCACGTTGCTGGAAGGGTGGGGGTGTCGGGTGGTCACGGCACTGTCGGAGCAGGACCTGGCGCGGCAGGTGGACAACTACCACGAAGAAGCCGACTTGCTGATCGCCGACTATCACCTCGATGACGAGCAGAACGGCGTCGATGCCGTGGCCCGGATCAACGCCCGGCGCGGTTCAGCGATCCCGGCGATGATGATTACCGCCAACTACAGCAATGAGCTCAAGCAGCAGATTCGCGAGTTGGGGCATACGTTGATGCATAAGCCTGTACGGCCGATGAAGCTGAAAACGGCGATGAGTCATTTGCTTGGCCCATCCCGTTAGCCGCGTCGGGCATCAGACCTGTGGTGACTAGGCTTTCTGTGGCGAGGGAGCTTGCTCCCGTCCGGCTGCGAAGCAGTCGTAAATCAGGCGACTCGGTTTACCTGGAAGTTTGAAGGGGGCCGCTTCGCGACCCAACGGGAGCAAGCTCCCTCGCCACAGGGATCTGGGAATGCCCAACATTCAACGCCGCAGATAAGACCCGAAATCAATATCCCCGGCACTCAGAATCGCTTGCACCCGGTTGTGCACATTGAGTTTGCGCAAGATCGCCGAGACATGTGCCTTGACTGTGGTTTCGGCGATTTCCAGGGTGTAGGCGATCTGCTTGTTCGATTCGCCTTTGGTCATGCGTTCCAGCACCAGCAACTGCTTGCGGGTCAGCGCCTGGAGCAGTTCGGGCGGGAAGCTCGGGTTGTCATTCATGCGCCGATGGGTGCCTGACTTTTGTGTGCGAATGATGTCCGGCGGCAAGTACACATTGCCATTGAGAATCTGCTGGATGGCCTCGGTCATCTGCACCCGGGGCGAGGATTTGGTGATGAAACCCACTGCGCCATAGGTGATGGCTTGCAGCACGATCTGCTTGTCCTGCTCGGCTGAAACAATCACCACCGGAATGGTCGGCGCCTCGTTGCGCAGGTTGATCAGGCCATTGAGGCCGTGCATGCCCGGCATGTTCAGGTCGAGCAGGATCAGGTCCAGGTCGTCGTGCTCCTGAGTCAGCAGCAGGGCACTGTCGAGGTCGGCGGTTTCCATCACCTCGCTGCCCGGAAAACCATCGCTGATGACGTTATGAATGGCTTCGCGAAACAGCGGGTGATCGTCGGCAATCAGAATTTTGTACATAGCCTTTCACCTCATTATTTTCATTATGGTGTGGCAACAACACGCACGCGTAAAGGTCAGGGGAAGGGCTCGGGCCGGGCCGGTTCAACGGGCAGGTTGGCGGCTTGCCAGGCGTCCAGGCCGTCGCGGTACCAATACAGTGTCTTATAGCCCATGGCCGCGGCGCGTTTTACCGCATTCCAGCTCAGCCAGCAGTCGGAGCGGCAGTAGAAAACCAGCGGTTGCGCCAAGTCTCCTGCGGTCAATGCGTTCAGGTTACGCGCAAAATAGCCCTGCCAGTCAGCTGTGAGGTCGCCGTCGCCGGTATTGGCCAGCCAATGGCTGCCGGGCAGGTTCTCGTGGGGCTGGTCTTCGATGAATCGTCCTTGCAGCCATTGGCGGCGATAGACGTCGATCAGCACCGGACGCGGTGTCTGGGTGAGCAGAGTTTGCAGGGCGGCGGTGTCGACGATGGCCGCGCCTTGAAGCTGATTCGGGGTCGGGCTGCGATAGAGGTTGATGCGATAGCCGTCGGCGGAGAACAGCGGTGTATCGGCGTGCGCGGCGCCCAGCAGCAGGCTCAGCGACAGCGCAGCAAGGGAAGGGCGCAACAGACGACGTTGGGCACGCGGCATTGGGGTTCAATCCTTATAGTTATGAACCCATTACATGCCAGTCTCGGGGCGTTGGGAATGCGACGATAGACAGGAAAACCAGTACTAAAGTAGTAATTTCCCTCGCCAGTGCACCACAAATCCCCTGTAGGAGTGAGCCTGCTCGCGATGGCGGCTTAACATTCAACATCTCTATTGACTGACACTCCGCTATCGCGAGCAGGCTCGCTCCCACAGGGGGTCTTCATTTGTTCGCAATATCTGTAGGACGCAAATCCCGTGTGGGTGCGAGTCTGCTCCCACAGGGGATTGATGGTGTCAGCTGGTTTTGCGCAGGGCGGCGTGTTGCGGGTTGAAAGTGAGGACTGCGAGCAGGGCGAACAGCAGCGTCAGCCCCATGCACACCGCCAGCGCCAGTAGATTGAAACGCTGATACAGGGCAAACCGCACCAGTTCCACAGCGTGGGTAAACGGGTTCAGCGCGCACAGCCAGTACAGCCACTCGCTGGATTCGCGCATCTTCCACAGCGGATACAACGCCGACGACAGGAAAAACAGCGGGAAGATCACGAAATTCATAACCCCGGCGAAGTTCTCCAGTTGCCGGATCGCATTGGACAGCAGCAGGCCCAGCGCACTGAGCATCAACGCCACCAGCAACAACGCCGGCAAGGCGATCAACAGCCCCATGGCCGGTGGCTGCACGCCGTACACCCAGGCAATCGCCAGAAAGGCATACACCTGCAACAGCGAAATCAGCGAAGTGGCCAACAGTTTGCTGCACAGCAGGAAGGTCCGGGGCAGGGGGCTGGTCAGCAGCACGCGCATGCTGCCCATCTCCCGGTCGTAAACCATCGACAGCGAACCTTGCATGCCGTTGAACAGCAGGATCATGCAGGTCAGCCCCGGGATGATGTAGACCTCATACGGAATGTAGGTGTCGTAGGGCTCAATGATCGCGATCCCGAGGGCCGCGCGAAAACCGGCGGCGAACACCAGCAGCCACAGCAATGGCCGCACCAGCGCGCTGAGAAACCGCGTGCGCTGCAACACAAAGCGCAGCCATTCACGCAGCACGATGCCGCTGAAGCATTGCCAATACGCATTCATCGGGCGGCTCCTGATGTCGTGAGGCGAGTGAAGGCCGAACCGAGGTCGCCGCCATGCGCCTGGCTCAAGGCATCAGCCTGCCCGCTGGCCACCAGACGGCCCTGATGAAGAATCAGCAAGTCATCGCTCGGCTGCACTTCATCCAGCAAGTGGGTGGTCCAGAGCACGCTGATGTGCTGCTCGCGACACAGGTCGCGAATGTGTTGATTGAGCGCCAGCCGGCTGGCCGGATCGAGGCCGACACTGGCCTCGTCGAGCAGCAACAGCCGTGGCTCATGCAGCAAGGCGCGGGCGATTTCCACCCGGCGCCGGTGACCGCCATTGAGTTCACGCACCCGCTCGCGACGGCGTTCGGTCAGCGCCTGCCGCGCCAGCTCGGCGTCGACCCGCAGGCCGGTCTGGCGCCGGGACATGCCATGCAGCGCGGCGTGATAACGCAGGTTCTGCTCGACACTGAGGTCCAGGTCCAGCGTGCTTTGCTGGAACACCACGCCCAATTGCTTGAGCGCCGGACGCGCCGCGTTGCGCAAGGAGCAGCCGCCGACCCGGATGTCCCCACGCTGCAAATCATAGAGCCGGGTGAGCAGGGCAATCAGCGTCGATTTGCCCGCGCCGTTCGGCCCCAGCAACGCCGCGAAACGCCCGGGCGCCAGGCTGAAATTCACCTGCCGCAACGCCTCCCGCGCGCCATAGGCGAAGCTCAGCTCGCTGACTTCCAGTGCGTTCATGGCGTCACCACCACGCCCCACGGATAGCGCCCGACTTTCACCGATTTGGTCACTTTGAGGCTGTCGACATCAATCACCGATACATCGCCGCTGACGCCGTTGGTGGCCAGCAACTGTTTTTGATCGGGGGTGAACGACATCTGCCAGACCCGACGACCGACCAACAGATAATCAAGAATCTCGAAGGTCTTGGCGTCAATCACCGCCACATGATTGGCCGGGCCGAGGGCGACGAAACCGTACTTGCCGTCGGCGCTGAGCTTGATGCCCACCGGCTGGACCTTGTCCGGGTGCACGCCCTTGATCTGGAAAGTCAGGGTCTTGAGGACCTTGCGGGTGGCGACGTCGAGAATGGTCACCGTGCCGCCGATTTCCGCCGAGGCCCAGAGTTGCGAGCCTTCAGGTGAAAACTCGACGAAACGCGGCCGCTGATCGACCAGGGTGCTGTCGGCCAGGGTCTGGGTGCTGGTGTCGATCCAGTGCAGCATGTTGGTGGTTTCGCTGGTGTTCACCGCCCACTTGCCGTCTGGGCTGACGGCCATGCCTTCGGGTTCGACGCCAACGCTGATCTGGCTTAGCACCTTTGAGGTTTCGGTATCGATCACCGTCACCAGTGCATCGTCTTCGTTCGAAACGTAGAGCCAGCGATTGTTGGGATGCAGGGCGAACTGCTCGGGGTCTTTGCCCGACGGCAACTCCTTGATGATCTTGCGGGTGGCGACGTCCATCACCTGGACCCGGTCCGAATCGCTGGCGCAGATGTACAGCAGCTTGTTGTCGTGGGACAGCAGCAAACCGCGCGGCCGTTGGCCGACGGGCAGGGTGTCGGTGACTTGCAACGTCTGCAGGTCGATCAGGCTCAGGGTGTTGTCCTTTTCGTTGGAGACCCAGGCGGTGCTGGCAGCGGCGTGCCCGGCGGCGAGCAGCAGGGCGCAAGAGAGCAGAGTGCGACGCATGGCGGATTCCTTTTTGTTGTAGTTCTTGTGGGAAGCTGGCTCAGGGAAAGCGGCAGCTGACCTCGGGCTTGTCGTAGCCAAGGCTGTCCATTTCGTTGAAAGGGTGCAGGAAGCCGTCTTGCGGCGACGTGCTGACCAGCGCTCGGGGCTGGACGATGGGAATCGGTTGGCGCAACTGACCGTTCCACGGGCGATAACTGAGCTTGCGCCCCTTGAAACCGTCCAGCGGCAATTGATCGCTGATTTCCAGGGTGCGGATCGCCACGGGATCGACCTGTCGCAGTTTGCTCACCGCACTGGCGATGCTGCGCACGGCGATCCAGGCGGCGAAGTCGCGGTCATTCATCCAGCGCCCGGCCAGGGCTTCGAAGCGTTTCTGCAATTGGGCGGCACCGTAGGTTTCCACGGTTTTGTGCCAGCCCACGGGGGTCAGGCCCTGCGTGCCGGCGACCGGCCGTGGGTACCAGGTCTGGTAGGGCACGTATTCACCGAAATCGCCACGTTCGTCCGCCACCAGCACCACATCGTATTCGGCGGTCTGGGTGAACAGCGGCATGTCGGCCTGGGCGCTGCGACGCTGATCGTTGTCGAAGCTCCAGGCTTTTTCCGCCACCAGTGTCAGGCCGAAGCGTTTGGCGGCGCGGCGCAGGGCGGCGGCGTAGGCCTGATCGTCCGGGGTCGGGCCGACGATCAGCAGCGCCCGTTGCCATTTGCGAAGCACCAGAAATTGCGCCAGGGCATCGGCGAGCATCGCCCGGCTCGGCAGGCTGTGCAGCACGTTTGGCAGGCAGTCGGTGGTGCGCAGGCTGTCATCCGGGCTGCCGGCATTGAACAGCAAGCTGTCGGGCAGCACGGCGCTGAGCCGACGCAGGCTCTCCACCGGCGCATTCACCACAAACAGGCGCAGACCCTGTGCATGTTGGGCCTTGGCCGCTTCAATCAGGGCATCCGGGCTGTCGGCATTGGCCGTGACGAGGCTGTAACTCTGGTTGAGAAAACGCCCGGTGCTGTTGCTGTCGGTGATCGCCAGTTCGGCGCCGCGAAGCCCGGCATCGACCGGTTCGGGAATCACGTTGGACAGCAGCGGACCGGGGTCAGGCCGGTAGCCCAGGTAGCCGATCCGCACCTGCAACGGCGCATCCGCCGCCTGGCTCTGCGTCGCCAGCCCGGCGGCGCAGGCAATCGCCAGCAGGTAGATCAGGGCGTAAGGGGCAAGCTGGCGCATAAAGGCACTCCATTACAGGTAGCGCCAGCATAGGAAGCCTGCGAGGCAGATTGAAATATGCAGAAAGTACCAGTCAGGCAGTACCAAGGTAGTAGCTCGCCCGGAGCGGCGCGGTTTTAGCATGGGTCATCACGGCCATCACACTGGAGGAGATTGACCATGCGTATTCTCAAAGCGCTGCTCCTGCCGTTGTTGTTGATCCTGACCCTGATCGGCGTCGACAAGCTCCACAGCCCCCGCCCGGTGTCATTGCTGGTCTTGCCCGCGACACCGGGGCGCTAACCGTGTCGGCCCTGTGGCGGATCAACCTTTGGGTCTGCGGGTTTTTCGTCCTGGTCACCCTGGCGTGCATGGGGTTGCTGGTGCATCAGGCGCTGGCGGACGTGGAGCGTGAGCTGCAATCCGCCGAGGCGGTGGTCGAGTACCTGAGCGAAACCGCCGAGCGTGATCCCGCCAGCCTCCAGCCGCGATTGACGGGCAGCCTGCGGCATGTGCGGGTGCGCTGGCTGGAGCCCGGCGAAGCGGCACGGCTGCCGGTTCAGGCCGGACTCGATGCGTGGCTCGGGCGGCTGTTGTTCGCCGAAGCCCGGCACAGTGCGCGAGTTCTGGATTTGCACGATGGCCGGCGCGTGCAGATCGCGGTCGATCCACGGGATGAGATCGACGAAGTCTGGGATTCGCTGCAGCAATTGCTGGGCCTGTGTGGCCTCGCCTTGATCTTGAGCCTGCTCACCATCCGCTGGGCCGTGCGCCGTGGCATGGGCTTGCTCGATGAATTGTTGCGCGCGTTGCAGCAGGTCTCGGGCGGCCAGCTCAAGGTGCGATTGCGCGCGGAAGGTATGCCGGAGGTACGGCAGCTGGCAGCGCATTTCAATCGCATGACCACTGCGCTGGAGCAGTCGCGCGCCGATAATGCCCATCTGACACAGACGTTATTGGCGGTGCAGGAACAGGAGCGCACTCATCTGGCGCAGACCCTGCACGATGATCTCGGCCAGTACCTGGCAGGGATTCGCGCCCAGGCCTGTCTGTTGCGGCTGGTGACGGATCAACCCGTGGTGATGGAACGCACGGTGCGTGAGCTGGAACACAACTGCGAACACCTGCAACAGGGATTTCGGGCGCTGGTGCATGACCTCTATCCGGTGGTACTGCAACACCTGCCGTTGGCAGAAGCCTTTGGCCTGCTGGTGGAGCAATGGCAGGGGCGGCACGGCATTGACTGCCAGCTGCGGATCGGCGCGCAATTGCCGCCCTTGTCCGCGCCGGACAAAACCCAGCTCTATCGCCTGTTGCAGGAAGCGCTGACCAACGTCGCCCGGCATGCGCAGGCCACCCGGGTGCGGGTTCGCCTGCAACATCGAGGCGCGCATCTGCACCTGTTGATTCGCGATAACGGGCGCGGCGCCACACAACCGCAGCGGCCCGGCGTCGGTTTGTATTCGATGTACGAACGCGCCCGCAGCGTCGGCGGCGAATTGCGGGTCATCAGCCACCCCGGCGCCGGATGGGCGCTGGCCTTGAGCATGCCTTTGGAGGTGTCATGAATATTCTGCTGGTCGATGACCATGCGGTGGTCCGTCAGGGCTACGCGAGTTTGTTGCGGGCGTTGTTGCCGGCAATGGAAGTGCGTGAAGCCGCCACCGGCGAAGACGCGCTGATCCGGGTTCAGGAAGCCGTGCCGAACCTGGTGATCATGGATTTCGGTTTGCCGGGGATCAGCGGGCTGGAAACCACCCGACGTTTGCGTCAACGGCTGCCGCAACTGCGGGTGCTGTTTTTCAGCATGCACGATGAACTGCCCTTGGTGCGCCAGGCGCTGGAGGCGGGTGCCTCGGGTTACTTGACCAAGAGCTCGGCGCCGCAAGTGCTGATTGAGGCGGTGCAGCGGATCCTCGCCGGCCATGCCTACATCGAACAGCCCCTGGCCACCCAACTGGCGTGCCACCCGCAACAGGACGCCAGCGACCCGCGATTGCAGAGCATGACCCAGCGCGAGCTGGAGATTTTCGTGATGCTCGCCAAAGGCACGCCAGCGCGGTTGATTGCCGAACAGTTGAGCATCAGCAGCAAAACCGTCTCCAACCACCTGACCTTGCTCAAGAGCAAATTGCAGGTCACTTCCCATGCCGAACTGGTGCATTTGGGGATTGATATGGGGGTGGTGCGCAAGGCGGGCTGACTCGACAGTGCCGGCAACCCATATCCACTGTGGGAGCGAGCCTGCTCGCGAATACGTCGGCACATTCAACCTCTCAGTTGACTGTTACACCGCTATCGCGAGCAGGCTCACTCCCACAATGGTTTTGTGTGCATACAGTTCATTTGTTCCAGGTCGTCGGGCAACCGCTGCAGCCCTCCATGTTCGCATCCTGAAAATTCGCATAATGCTGCCGCGACCCGCTGAGGTTGGCCTGTTCCAGATTGCTTTCACTTAATTTGGCTTCTTGCAGGTTGGCGTCACTGAGGTTGGCACCTTTGAGGTCAGCCTTGCTCAACCAGGTCATTTCCAGGTCCGCGGCACGCAGATTGGTGTTGTGCATTCTCGCGCCGGAGAGGCGGGCGAATTGCAGGTAGGCGCCGCTGAGGTTGGCGTCCTGGAATTGCGCGCCTTGGGCAAACATCCCCCAGCCCTGAATCGCCATCAACGTTGAACCGGTGAAATCCGCCAGCCGCAGGTTGCTTTGTTGCAGGCTGGCGCGGGTCAGGTTGGCGCCTTGCAGCTGCGCTTTTTCCAGGTTGGCGAGGTCGAGTCGGGCGTGCCGCAGGTCGGCATCGCGCAGGTCGGCGCCGCTGAGGTTCATGTTGCGCAGGTCCTGATTGCTCAGGTTTGCGCCTTTGAGATTGGCGCCGGGGCATTGGCTGTGATCGGCGATGGTGCAGCCGTTGATGATGAGTGGGGAGTCGTCGCCGTTGTCGGCGAAAACCGGAAGGGCGGCAAGCAATAGCAGTAGAGGCAGGTACTTCATGACAGGTCCTCGAAAGGTGGAGGGCAGCTGGATACACAAAAAACAACGGTTATGTGGGTTCCTGTGGCGAGGGAGCTTGCTCCCGCCCGGCTGCGCAGCAGTCGTAAATCCAGGCAACTCGGTGTTGCTGAAAAATGAGGGGGCCGCTTCGCAGCCCAGCGGGAGCAAGCGCCCTCGCCACAGAAAAGCTTGTTGAGCACCAGAAAACCCCCTGTGAGCACAGGGGGCAAGTGGATTACTTCTGCGCAGTCTTGTTGTCCCAACTCGGAATCTTGAACACCCAGAACGACCCGCCCTGAGCCACCGGCTTGGTCAGCTCGGCCATGTCACCGCCCCACAACGGCACCGCACCGCCGTAACCGACGGTCACGCCGACGTATTGCTCGCCGTCCTGTTCCCAGGTGATCGGCGGCGAGACGATGCCGCTGCCGGTCTGGAACTTCCACAGCTCAGCGCCGGTTTTCGCGTCGAACGCCTTGAGGAAACCGTCGCCGGTGCCGGTAAACACCAGGTTGCCTTTGGTGGCCAATACGCCGGCCCACAGCGGCAGCGCTTCCTTGTGTTCCCAAATCACTTTGCCGGTGGTGGGGTTCATGGCGCGCAGGGAGCCGACGTGATCGTCGTACATGCGTTTGATGCGGAAACCCATGCCCAGATAGGCCGAGCCCTTCTTGTAGTTGACCTCTTCGGTCCAGTATTCCTCTTTCCAATGGTTGCCCGGAATGTAGAACAGCCCAGTGTCCTGGCTGTACGCCATCGGGTTCCAGTTCTTGCCGCCGAGGAACGGCGGCGACACTTCCACTGACTTGCCCTTGGTCTCGCCCGGCAACGGTTTGGCCGGACGCTGGCCTGGATTTTCCACCGGTTTGCCGGTCTTGAGGTCGATGTGGCTGGCCCAGGTGATGTTGTCGACGAAGGGAAATGCGTTCTGCAATTTGCCGTTGTTGCGATCGACCACGTAGAAGAAACCGTTGCGGTCCGCGTGGCCGGTGGCCTTGATCGTTTTGCCGTCCTTGTCCTTGTAATCGAATAGCACCAGTTCGTTGTTGCCGGAGAAATCCCAGGCATCGTTTGGCGTGTGCTGATAGAACCATTTCACCTCGCCGGTGCTCGGGTCGACGCCGACCTGGCCAGAAGTGTAGAGGCTGTCATAGTCGTGGGGGTTGCCATCCTTGGCGGTGCGCGCCCAGGTATTCCACGGGCCGGGGTTGCCGGCGCCGACGATGATGGTGTTGGTTTCCGGATCGAAACTGGCGCTCTGCCAAGGGGCACCGCCGCCGTGGCTCCAGGCTTCGACCTTGCCGGTTTCGGTGGTCGGGTCATCCGGCCAGGACGGTGCCTTGACGTCGCCGGTGGTGGTGCTGTCCTTGCCGTTCAGCCGGCCCATGTGGCCTTCGACGAAGGGCCGCATCCAGACTTCTTCACCCGTATCGGGGTCGCGCGCAAACAACTGGCCGACCACGCCGAACTCATCGCCGGAGCTGCCGTGAATCAGCAGCACCTTGCCGGTGGTCTTGTCTTTGATCAGCACCGGGGCGCCGGTCATGGTGTAGCCGGCGGCGTGATCGCCGAACTTCTTGTTCCACACCACTTTGCCGGTGTTCTTGTCCAGGGCGACCAGCCGCGCATCGAGGGTGCCGAAGTAAATCTTGTCGCCAAAGATCGCCGCCCCGCGATTGACCACATCGCAGCACGGACGAATGTTGTCCGGCAGGCGATGGTTGTAGGTCCACAGGCGCTTGCCGGTCTTGGCATCCAGGGCGAACACCCGCGAATAGGAACCGGTGACGTAGACCACGCCATCGCTGACGATGGCCTGGGATTCCTGGCCGCGCTGCTTCTCATCGCCGAACGAATAGGACCAGGCCGGCGTCAGCTTGAACACGTTCTTGTCGTTGACCTGAGCCAACGGGCTCCAGCGTTGAGCGTTGGTGCCCATGCCGTATTGCAGCACGTCCTTGGTGGTCAGGTGATCGTTGGCAATGTCTTCCCACGTCACGTCGCGGGTGGGCGTGGCCGGTGCGGTTGCGGCGTGACTTGCAGCACTCAGGGACAGGCTGCCCACCAGCAGAAAAGCCTGCACGGCGATAGACAGAGGGGAAAGGGCGGGTAGCGATCTTATTGTCATGGTTGCGGTTCCCAGTGGAGGTTTTGGCCTGCACAGGGTGGTGCGCCCGGCCGGTTGCCGGATACGGAAAAAGTCCCGCTGTGGCCGGGAAGACTTCCCGAACGGCACCTGATTTGGGTGTGCGTCACAAGCCCTACTACCAAGGGACTAGAAGGCGACCACCAAAGCAGCATGGGGATTGCGCGAGGCCGGTACCAATATGGGTGCCATAGCCTCTTCAAAGAGGTTTTGCGTGCAATCTTGAGGGCATAACAATGACAACAAAACGCAACGCCTTGCTCGTTGCCGGACTGCTGGCCGGCTTTATCAGTGCAGGCTCCGTCTGGGCCCACGGCAACGTGGTACCGCAGGCGATCGCCACCCCAGGCCTGACCCCGATCAAAGATGCCGGCGTGCAGGTGGATGCCGACGGTTGGGCGGCGGTGAATCCGTATCGTGCCTCCCCGGAACATGAGAAAGCCGTGGAAATCGGCTCCTCGGCCTATAACCAGAACTGCGCCGCCTGTCATGGCCTGGAAGCCAAGTCTGGCGGCATCGCCCCCGATTTGCGCATGCTCGATGTTGGCGAAGCGGGGGATGAATGGTTCGTCGAACGCGTGCGTCACGGCGCTGTGCGGGATGGCCGGGTCTACATGCCGAAAATGGCGGATTACCTGAGCCAGGAAGCGTTATGGGCGGTGCGCACCTACCTGGACACCGTTCACGTCGAGGAGTAACTCCATGCGCCTGCTCGCTGTATTTTTCAGCGCTGTGTTGCTGTGCTGCCAGGTCGTGCAGGCGCAGGTCCGTACCTATGACGAAATGATCGCTGCCGGGGAGTTGAAAGTGGCGGTCTACAAGGACTTCGCCCCCTACAGTTTTGAAGACGCCGGCCAGCCGCGCGGGGTGGATGTCGAGCTCGCCGGAGCCTTGGCCAAAGCGCTGGGCGTGCGCCTGACGCTGATCTGGGCGCCCGCCGGCGAGAAGCTCGATGACGACCTGCGCGACTACATCTGGCGGGCCAGCCAGCTGCATGATCTGCAACTGGCCGACCTGATGATGCGCGTGCCGTATGACCGCGATTACGCGCAAAAACGCAACGAACTGGGTGAGCTGGAAAACGGCCATGTGGTGATGTTCGGGCCGTACCAGAACGAACAATGGCAGGTCGCCTATGATCGCCGCCGTCTCGACAAGGTAGGCAGCGTCGCCGTGTTCGAACACCATCCGATTGGCGTCGAAGTCGACAGCGTGCCGTCGTTCTACCTGACCTCGGTGTTTAACGGCATGCTCGCCGGCAAAACCCACCACTATCCCGGTGTACCGCAAGCCTTCGCCGCGATGAAGGCCGGTGAAGTCGATGCGGTGATGGCCATGCGTGGCGAGATCGACTGGCAAGTTCACCAAGCCAACGATCCACAAGTGGCGCTGGCGCAAAACGCTTACCCAAACATGGGCAAGCAACTCTGGGAGATCGGCATGGCGGTGCATGAAAGCAACCGGCAACTGGCCTATGCCGTGGAAGAGGCGCTGGAGGGCTTGATCCGTGAAGGGGCGGTCAACACCATTTACGGTCATTACGGCCTGCGCTATGACGTGCCCGAGATGTACCAACCGTGAACTGGCGAGCGAGTTGCCTGTTGCTCTGCTGGTTGCCCCTGGCGGCGCACGCTGCCGGTATCGAGCCGGGCAAAGACCCGGTGCCTTCGGTGATGTGGGCCTTCTACCACAAGCAGATGCTCGGCAATGCACCGTTCGTGTTCGATGACCGGGTCAAGCTGCTGGCGCCGCCGTTCGCCGAAGATGCCCGGCAAGTGCCATTGGAAATCGACGCCCGGGCGTTCAACGGCGAGGTGGTGAAAATCCTCGCTTGGGCGGAACTCAATCCGCTGCCGAAAATAGTCGATTTCCAACCGCTGGATCGCGTATTGCCGTGGCTGTCGATCCGCATCCGTATCGAACAAGCCACGCCGTTGCGCGCGGCGGTGCTGACCCGTGACGGCCTCTGGCATGTCGGCTCGACACTGATCGATGCGGCGGGCGGTGGTTGCACTGCGCCCAGCGTCGTGCGCACCGAGCCTGGCTGGGAAGAGCACATCGGCGAAGTACTGGGCGGTCGTTATCCACGCGGTGAGTTCAGCCGGGTGCGCTTGCAAGTGGCGCATCCGATGGACAACGGCATGGTCAGCGGCATCCCTGAATTCTTTATCAACCATGCTGAATTACGCGACGGGAATGATCAGCTGCTGGCCCGACTGGAGCTGTTTCCCGCCGTCAGCGAGAACCCCAACCTGGCCTTCGACATCGAAGGGGCAGGGCAGACGCGCCTGGTGCTGCGCGACAACAGCGGCAATCAATTCGATGCGGCCATACCCTGACCCCAAGGAGCGCGTGATGCGCTGGATGCTGCTGTTGTTCATGAGCCTGAGCCTGCCGGCCCTGGCGGACCTCGACTATGTGCTCAAGCCCCGGCAAATCGCCGAAGACACCTGGCTGCTCGAAGGCAGCACCGACAATTTCGCCAAGGCCAACGGCGGCAACATCGTCAATACCGCGTTCATCGTCACTGACCGCGGGGTGGTGGTGATCGATACCGGGCCGTCCAGGCGCTACGGCGAAGCGATGCGCAAAGCCATCGCCGCGACCACTGATAAACCGGTGATCGAGGTGTTGCTGACCCATCACCACCCGGACCATGTGCTGGGCAACCAGGCCTTCAGCGACGTGCCAATCGGTGCGTTGGCCGGCACCACCGAGCTGTTGCATCGGCAGGGTGACGCCATGGCCGAAAATATGTATCGACTGGTGGGGGACTGGATGCGCGGCACCGAAGTGCTGCTGCCGACCCGGACGCTGGAGCCTGGCGTATTGAATTTTGGGAATCACGATCTGCGCCTGCTGAGCCTGGGTGGGCACACCGGTGCGGATCTGGCTATTCTCGACCAGAGAACCGGCGTGCTGTTTGCCGGGGACCTGGTGTTTTATCAAAGGGCGCTGACCACGCCCAACAGTCCGGGGCTGTCGGTGTGGCTGGCGGACATCGCCACGCTACAAGGCCTGCCGTGGACGCTGATCGTGCCCGGCCATGGACCGGTGGCCACGGACACAAAACCGTTCGAGCAAATGCGCGACTACCTCACCTGGCTCGATCAGCTCATGCGCGACGGCGCCGCCAATGGCAGTGACATGAGCGAGATGATCCGCAGCCCCATTCCCGAGCGGTTTGCTGGCATCAGCCTGAGTCGCTATGAGCTGATTCGCAGCGTCAGCCATCTGTATCCGCGCTATGAGCGCGCGCAGATGACGCGAGTCGATTCCACCGCAAACAAATGACCCACACAACTTTTTTGTGGGAGCGAGCCTGCTCGCGAAAGCAGTGTGCCGATTGACAATAATGTTGCCTGACACGGCGCCTTCGCGAGCAGGCTCGCTCCCACAGGGGCCGGTGTCGACTTACATTACCGGTGTTCATTTGCTCCGACCCGCTACTAAGGAACTAGCAATCTCCACACTGCGGGCAATTGTTGCGAGGGCGGCGGCGCCCAAGAATCTGCACCAGACCGGGAAAATTTCCCGGGTATAACAAAAACCGCAGAGGCAGCCGTCATGACCCAACCCGCACGTCGCCAACCCTTCGTCTTGAGCCTGTTGCTCAGTGCCATGCTGTTGTCCGGCCAGGCATTGGCCGGCGTCACCGACCAGGACATTCTCCAGGACCCCAAGAACCCGGAGCAGATCGTCACCAACGGTCTGGGCGTCCAGGGTCAGCGCTACAGCCCGCTGGACACCCTCAACGTCAGTAACGTGAAGGACTTGCGCCCGGTCTGGGCGTTCTCCTTTGGCGGGGAAAAACAGCGCGGTCAGCAAGCACAGCCGATGATCAAGGACGGCGTGATGTACATGACCGGCTCCTACTCGCGGGTGTTCGCCGTGGATGCGCGCACCGGCAAGAAACTCTGGCAATACGATGCGCGCCTGCCCGATGACATCCGTCCTTGCTGTGACGTGATCAACCGCGGCGTCGCGCTGTACGGCGACCTGGTGTTCTTCGGCACCCTCGACGCCAAGCTTGTGGCCCTGAACAAGGACACCGGCAAAGTGGTCTGGAGCAAGAAAGTTGCCGACCACAAAGAAGGTTATTCGATCAGCGCCGCGCCGTTGGTGATCAACGGCAAACTGATCACGGGCGTGGCCGGTGGCGAATTCGGCGTGGTCGGCAAGATCGAAGCCTACGACCCGAAAAACGGCGATCTGCTGTGGACCCGACCTACCGTCGAAGGCCACATGGGTTACACCTACAAGGACGGCAAAGCGGTAGAGAACGGTATCTCCGGCGGTGAAGCCGGCAAGACCTGGCCCGGCGATCTCTGGAAAACCGGCGGCGCGGCGCCTTGGCTCGGCGGTTACTACGACCCGGAAACCAATCTGCTGCTGTTCGGCACCGGCAACCCGGCGCCATGGAACTCGCACCTGCGTCCTGGCGACAACCTCTACTCGTCGTCGCGCCTGGCGCTCAACCCGGACGACGGCACCATCAAATGGCACTTCCAGAGCACGCCTCACGACGGTTGGGACTATGACGGCGTGAACGAGCTGGTGTCGTTCAACTACACCGAAGGCGGCAAAGAAATCAAAGCCGCCGCCACCGCTGACCGTAACGGTTTCTTCTACGTGCTGGACCGCACCAACGGCAAATTCATCCGTGGCTTCCCGTTCGTGGACAAGATCACCTGGGCCACTGGCCTGGATAAAGAGGGCCGGCCGATCTACAACGAAGCCAGCCGCCCTGGCGCACCGGGCACCGAAGCCAAAGGCAGTTCGGTGTTCGTCGCCCCGGCGTTCCTCGGCGCGAAAAACTGGATGCCGATGGCCTACAACAAGGACACCGGACTGTTCTACGTGCCGTCCAACGAGTGGGGCATGGACATCTGGAACGAAGGCATCGCCTACAAGAAAGGCGCGGCGTTCCTCGGTGCAGGCTTCACCATCAAGCCGTTGAATGATGACTACATCGGTGTGCTGCGCGCCATCGATCCGAAGACCGGCAAGGAAGTCTGGCGCCACAAGAACTTCGCGCCGCTGTGGGGCGGGGTGCTGACCACCAAGGGCAACCTGGTGTTCACCGGTACGCCGGAAGGTTTCCTCCAGGCGTTCAACGCCAAGACCGGCGAGAAAGTCTGGGAATTCCAGACCGGCTCCGGCGTTCTCGGCTCGCCTGTGACCTGGGAAATGGACGGCGAACAATACGTTTCGGTGCTGTCCGGCTGGGGTGGCGCCGTGCCGTTGTGGGGCGGCGAAGTAGCCAAGCGCATCAAGGACTTCAACCAGGGCGGGATGCTCTGGACCTTCAAGCTGCCCAAAGACCTCGTCGTGGCCAAACACTAACCCTGAATCCACCGCATTGATCGTTCCCACGCTCTGCGTGGGAATGCAGCCCGGGACGCTCTGCGTCCCAAGAGCCGAACGCGGAGCGTCCGTTGAGGCATTCCCACGCGGAGCGTAGGAACGATCAAGAACCGAAGCGTTTTCTACGACCAAATAACGAGAGTCCCCCTGCCAACGGCGCATTCGTCTGGCACGCGGGGCTCTCTACTATCGGTTCATCGCCTGTTTGCCCGACAGGCATCGACCCAGACAGAGGCCCACCATGATCTACGCACAACCCGGAACACCCGGCGCCGTCGTTTCCTTCAAAGCGCGCTACGGCAATTTCATCGGCGGCGAGTTCGTTGCCCCGGTCAATGGCGAGTACTTCACCAACACCTCGCCGGTCACCGGTGAAGTCATCGCCGAATTCCCGCGTTCCAACGCCGCCGACATCGAAAAAGCCCTCGACGCTGCCCATGCGGCGGCGGATGCCTGGGGCAAGACCTCGGCCCAGGATCGCTCGTTGGTGCTGCTGAAAATTGCCGACCGTATCGAACAGAACCTGGAAATCCTCGCTGTCACCGAAACCTGGGACAACGGCAAGGCCGTGCGCGAGACCCTGAACGCCGACGTGCCGCTGGCCGCCGACCATTTCCGTTATTTCGCCGGCTGCATCCGCGCCCAAGAGGGCGGCGCCGCCGAGATCAATGAGCTGACCACCGCCTATCACTTCCACGAGCCGCTGGGCGTGGTCGGGCAGATCATCCCGTGGAACTTCCCGCTGCTGATGGCCGCCTGGAAACTCGCCCCGGCCCTGGCTGCCGGCAACTGCGTGGTGCTCAAACCCGCCGAACAGACGCCGCTGTCGATCATGGTCTTCGCCGAGCTGATCGCCGACTTGCTGCCCCCCGGCGTTTTGAACATCGTTCAGGGCTTCGGCCGTGAAGCGGGTGAGGCGCTGGCCACCAGCAAGCGCATCGCCAAGATTGCCTTCACCGGTTCCACGCCGATTGGCGCGCACATCATGAAATGCGCGGCCGAGAACATCATTCCGAGTACCGTCGAGCTGGGCGGCAAGTCGCCGAACATCTTCTTCGAAGACATCATGCAAGCCGAGCCGCAGTTCATCGAGAAGGCCGCTGAAGGCCTGGTGCTGGCGTTCTTCAACCAGGGTGAAGTCTGCACCTGTCCGTCCCGGGCCCTGGTGCAGGAGTCGATCTACGACGACTTCATGAAAGTGGTGATGACGAAGATCGTCAAGATCAAGCGCGGCAACCCGCTGGACACCGAAACCATGGTCGGCGCCCAGGCGTCCGAGCAGCAATACGACAAGATCCTCTCGTACCTGAAAATTGCCCAGGAGGAGGGTGCCGAACTGCTCACCGGCGGCGCGGCCGAGCGTCTGGAGGGCGACTTGTCCAGCGGCTATTACATCCAGCCGACCCTGCTCAAGGGCCACAACAAAATGCGCGTGTTCCAGGAAGAAATCTTTGGCCCGGTGGTGGGTATCACCACCTTCAAGGACGAAGCCGAAGCTCTGGCGATTGCCAACGACAGCGAGTTCGGTCTCGGCGCCGGCCTGTGGACCCGCGACATCAACCGCGCCTACCGCATGGGCCGGGCGATCAAGGCCGGGCGTGTCTGGACCAACTGCTACCACCTGTACCCGGCGCATGCGGCGTTCGGTGGCTACAAGAAGTCCGGTGTCGGCCGTGAAAACCACAAGATGATGCTCGACCATTATCAGCAGACCAAAAACCTGCTGGTGAGCTACGACATCAACCCGATGGGCTTTTTCTGATCCCCTAGGCACACCGTAATCCCCTGTGGGAGCGAGCCTGCTCGCGAAGGCGGCCTGACAGTCAACATCCATGTTGAATGTGCTGGCCTCTTTGCGAGCAGGCTCGCTCCCACATTGGTTTTTGTGTGCCTGAAGACCCCCTACCAACGCACGCCGCCACCTCGTTCGAAAGTAGCATTCGGTCGTCTCGTGCCCCGTGCATTAATGGCTTTACCGGAATGTCCCGGCACAAGAAGAGGATTGACCCATGTGGAATAAACCCGCGTTTACCGATCTGCGCATTGGTTTTGAAGTGACGATGTATTTCGCCAACCGTTGATTGTCCACCCGGCCAGCCGTCGCGTTGGCCGGGCCTGCCTTCTGGAGCCTCCCATGCACATCCGCGTTCTCGGTTCCGCCGCTGGTGGCGGTTTTCCGCAATGGAACTGCAACTGCCGCCAATGCGCCGGGATGCGCAATGGCAGCCTGCGGGCGCAACGGCGCACGCAGTCGTCGATTGCCCTGAGCGACAACGGTGTGGAGTGGGTGCTGTGCAATGCGTCACCGGACATTCGCGCGCAGCTTGAAGGTTTCCCGGAACTACAACCGGCCCGTCGCTTGCGCGATACGGCGATCGCCGCAGTCGTCCTGCTGGACAGCCAGATCGACCATTGCACTGGTCTGTTGAGCCTGCGCGAAGGCTGCCCGCATTCGGTCTGGTGCACCGAACGCGTGCATCAAGACCTGAGCAGTGGTTTTCCCTTATTCACCATGCTTGAGCACTGGAACGGCGGGTTGCACTGGCAACCGGTCGGGCTGGACGGTGAACCATTCCGCATCAAAGCCTGCGAACACCTGCAATTTCGCGCGATTCCGCTGGTGAGCAACGCGCCGCCGTACTCGCCCAATCGCGGCCATCCGCAACCGGGCGACACCATCGGTTTGTTTATCGAAGACCGGCGCAGCGGCGCCAGCGTGTTCTACGCCCCGGGCCTTGGGCAAATCGACGACGAGGTGCTGAGCTGGATGCAACGCGCCGATTGCCTGCTGCTGGACGGCACCCTGTGGCGCGACGACGAGATGCGCGTGTGTGAAGTCGGCCAGAGCCTGGGCAGTGAAATGGGGCATCTACCGCAAAGCGGTGCTGGCGGGATGCTTGAAGTGCTGGAAGGGTTTACCCGTCAACGCAAAGTGCTGATCCACATTAACAACACCAATCCGATCCTCGATGAAGACTCGGCTGAGCGCGCGTTGCTGGCGCGGCGGGGGATTGAGGTGGCTTTTGATGGCATGAGTATTGAGCTGTAGCTCATGGCCTCTTCGCGGGCGAGCCTCGCTCCTGCAAGTTTTGTGTCGTGCGCCACTTCTGCAGTCGGCGAAACCTTGCAGGAGTGAGGCTTGCCCGCGAAGGTGTCAGCCGTAACACCGAGAAATCCGGAGAACCGCAATGACTGACCAACCCATGTCCCCCGCCGAGTTCGAGCAAGCCCTGCGCGCCAAAGGCGCCTATTACCACATCCACCACCCGTTCCATCAAGCCATGTACGCCGGCCGTGCTACCCGCGAGCAGATTCAGGGCTGGGTCGCCAATCGCTTCTACTACCAGGTGAACATCCCGCTCAAGGATGCCGCGATCCTCGCCAACTGCCCGGACCGCGACGTGCGCCGTGAATGGCTGCAACGCATCCTCGACCACGATGGCGTCCCCGGCAGCGAAGGCGGCATTGAAGCCTGGCTGCGTCTGGGTGAAGCGGTGGGGTTGGACCGTGAGCAAATCCTTTCTCAGGAATTGGTGCTGCCTGGCGTGCGCTTCGCGGTGGACGCCTACGTCAATTTCGCCCGTCGCGCCTGTTGGCAGGAAGCGGCCAGCAGTTCGCTCACCGAACTGTTCGCGCCGCAGATCCATCAGTCCCGACTCGACGCCTGGCCCACCCATTACCCGTGGATCGACCCGGCCGGTTACGACTATTTCCGCACGCGCCTGAGCCAGGCGCGGCGCGATGTCGAGCATGGTTTGCGCATCACCCTGGCGCACTACGTCACGGTCGAAGGCCAGCAACGCATGTTGGAGATTCTGCAGTTCAAGCTCGACGTGCTGTGGAGCATGCTCGACGCGATGAGCATGGCCTATGAGCTGGGTCGGCCGCCGTATCACACCGTCACCAAGCAGAATGTCTGGCACCGGGGGATCGCCCTGTGAACCTGATCGAACAGCCACCCGGTCCGCCCTTGTGGTTATTGGCCGAGCTGACCTACCGCTGCCCGTTGCAGTGCCCGTATTGCTCCAACCCGCTGGATTTCGCCCAGCAAGGCGAGGAATTGAGTACCGAAGAATGGATTCGGGTGTTCCGCGAAGCCCGGGAGATGGGCGCGGCGCAACTGGGTTTTTCTGGCGGTGAACCATTGGTGCGACAGGACCTGGCCGAGCTGATCAAAGCGGCGCGGGACATGGGTTATTACACCAACCTCATCACCTCGGGCATCGGCCTGACCGAGCAGAAAGTCCGCGACTTCAAGGTCGCCGGGCTGGACCACATCCAGATCAGCTTTCAGGCCGCCGACGAACAGGTCAACAACATGCTCGCCGGCTCGCGCAAGGCCTTCGCCCAGAAGCTCGCCATGGCCCGAGCAGTCAAGGCCCAGGGTTACCCGATGGTGCTGAATTTCGTCACCCACCGGCACAACATCGACCAGATCGCGCAGATCATCGACCTGTGCCTGGAACTGGAAGCGGACTTCGTCGAGCTGGCCACCTGTCAGTTCTACGGCTGGGCCGAACTCAACCGCGTCGGCCTGTTGCCGACCCGCGAGCAATTGCAGCGTGCCGAGCGCATCACCAACGAATACCGCGAGCGGCTCGAGGCCCAAGGGCATCCCTGCAAGCTGATCTTCGTCACCCCGGACTACTACGAAGAGCGCCCCAAGACCTGCATGAACGGCTGGGCCAACCTGTTTCTCGACATCACCCCGGACGGCACGGCACTGCCTTGTCACAGCGCCCGCCAGTTACCGGTGGAGTTTCCCAACGTGCGCGAGCATAGCGTCTCGCACATCTGGACCGAATCCTTCGGCTTCAATCGCTTTCGTGGCGATGACTGGATGAAAGAGCCGTGCCGCTCCTGCGATGAGAAGCACAAGGATTTGGGCGGCTGTCGCTGCCAGGCGTTCATGCTGACCGGTGATGCCGAAAACGCTGACCCGGTGTGCAGCAAGTCGGCGCACCACGGGGTGATCCTCAAGGCCCGCGACGAAGCGGACGCGCCGGGGCAGGGCATGGAGCATCTTACGTTGCGTAACGAGAAAGCATCGCGGCTGATCTATCGCGGATAAACCAAGACGACACAAATCCCCTGTAGGCGTGAGCCTGCTCGCGAAGAGGCCTGCACATTCAACATCTACATTGCCTGACCCACCGCTTTCGCGAGCAGGCTCGCTCCCACAGGGGATTTACGGTGAATACAATATCGGCCTGCTTGCTACCCATTGGTCTGATTGCATTCGCGTCGGGATGGGTTAGTGTGGTTCTACCTTCAAAACAATAAAAACAGGCTTTCCAATGAGCCAGAGTCTCAGCCAGCTGCGTAAATTCGTTTCGCCTGAAATCATCTTCGGTGCCGGTTGCCGGCATAACGTCGGCAACTGCGCCAAAACCTTTGGTGCGCGCAAGGTGCTGGTGGTCAGCGACCCCGGTGTGATTGCCGCCGGTTGGGTGGCCGATGTCGAAGCCAGCCTGCAAGCCCAGGGCATCGACTACTTTCTCTATAGCGACGTGTCACCCAACCCGCGGGTCGAGGAAGTCATGCTCGGCGCCGAGTTGTACAAGGAAAACCACTGCGATGTGATCGTTGCGGTCGGCGGTGGCAGCCCGATGGATTGCGGCAAAGGCATCGGCATCGTCGTCGCCCACGGGCGCAACATCCTTGAATTTGAAGGCGTGGACACCATTCGTGTGCCCAGCCCGCCGTTGATCCTGATTCCGACCACCGCCGGCACCTCGGCCGATGTCTCGCAATTCGTGATCATTTCCAACCAGCAAGAACGCATGAAGTTCTCCATCGTCAGCAAGGCCGTGGTGCCGGACGTGTCGCTGATCGACCCGGAAACCACCCTGAGCATGGACCCGTTCCTGTCGGCCTGTACCGGCATTGATGCGCTGGTGCATGCCATCGAAGCGTTCGTCTCCACCGGCCACGGGCCACTGACCGACCCGCACGCCCTGGAAGCGATGCGCCTGATCAACGGCAACCTGGTGCAGATGATCGCCAACCCGGGCGACATCGCCCTGCGCGAAAAAATCATGCTGGGCAGCATGCAGGCCGGCCTGGCGTTCTCCAACGCGATTCTGGGCGCGGTGCACGCGATGTCCCACAGCCTCGGCGGCTTCCTCGATTTGCCCCACGGCTTGTGTAACGCGGTATTGGTGGAACACGTGGTGGCGTTCAACTACAGCTCGGCGCCGGATCGCTTCAAGGTGATCGCCGAGACCCTCGGCATCGATTGCCGTGGCCTCAATCACCGGCAGATCAGCGGACGGCTGGTCGAGCACCTGATCGCCCTGAAACACGCGATCGGCTTCCATGAAACCCTGGGGTTGCACGGGGTCAGCACCGCGGACATTCCGTTCCTGTCGCAACACGCCATGCACGACCCCTGCATCCTCACCAACCCGCGCGAATCCAGTCAGCGTGATGTCGAGGTCGTCTATGGCGAAGCCCTCTGACGAGCAGCAACGCGCGCTCGCCGGGCTACTGGGATTAGGCAGCCACTCGGCGCGCAAGAGCCATTACCCGGAACTCGCCGCACGGCTGGACGAGCTGGAAGCCGAGCGCAACCGCTACAAGTGGCTGTTCGAAAACGCCGTGCACGGGATCTTCCAGGCCAGCCTGCTGCAAGGCATGCGCGCCGCCAACCCGGCACTGGCACGAATGCTTGGCTATCAGGACCCGCAAGAAGTGTTGTTTTCGCTGGCGGACCTGGCGAGCAACCTGTTTGTCGGCGGTGCCCGGGAGCTGGAGAACATCGGCGAAATCCTCCGCCACCAAGGCAGCCTGCACGGTTATGAAACCCAATTGCGGCGCAAGGACGGCAGCAGCCTCGACGTGTTGATGAACCTGTTGCTCAAACCCGATCAGGAAGGGCTGGTAGAGGGCTTTGTCGCCGACATCACCGAACGCAAAATCGCCCAGCAGCGCCTGCAACAACTCAATGACGAATTGGAGCAGCGGGTGACCGCGCGCACCGACGAACTGCTCGAAGCCAATCGCAACCTGCAACAGCAGATCACCCAGCGTAAACAGATCGCAGAAGCGTTGCGCGACGCCCGGGACGCCGCCGAAGCCGCCAACCGCAGTAAGGACAAATACCTCGCTGCCGCCAGCCATGACTTGCTGCAACCGCTCAACGCCGCCCGTTTGCTGATCTCGACGTTACGCGAGCGCAAATTGCCGGATGTCGAACAGGTGCTGGTGGAGCGCACGCACCAGGCCCTGGAAGGCGCTGAAGATTTGCTCACCGATTTGCTCGATATTTCCCGGCTCGATCAGGCCGCCGTCAAGCCGGACGTCGCGTTGTACCGCCTCGACGAATTGCTCGCGCCGCTGGTCTCGGAGTTCCAGTCGGTGGCCGAGGCCGCCGGGTTGAACCTGCGGGTGCACATGGGCGACTACGCCATTCACACCGACTTGCGCTTGATGACCCGCATCCTGCGCAACTTTCTCAGCAACGCCTGCCGATATACCGATGAGGGCTGCATTCTGCTGGGGGCCAGACGGCGCGGCAACATGCTGCGCCTGGAAGTGTGGGACACCGGGCGCGGGATCGCGGCGGACCGGCTGGACTCGATCTTCCTGGAATTCAATCAACTGGACGTCGGGCGCGCCGCTGACCGTAAGGGCGTGGGGCTCGGACTGGCGATTGTCGAGCGTATCGCCAAGATCCTCGGCTATAAAATCGGCGTACATTCGCGCCCGGGACGCGGTTCGATGTTCAGCATTGACGTGCCGATTTCCCATGAGATTCCGCTACCGATCAGTCTGGCCGCGCCGCAGCCGGGTACGGGTAACCCGTTGCCGGGCCGGCGCCTGCTGGTGCTGGACAACGAAGTGAGCATTCTGGAGAGCATGAGCGCGTTGCTCGGGCAGTGGGGGTGCGAGGTGGTCATTGCCACGGATGAACACTCAGCGCTGGCGGCCTTGCAGGGGCGGGCGCCGGAACTGATTCTGGCGGACTACCACCTCGATCACGGGGTGGTGGGCTGTGATGTGGTGCGGCACTTGCGCGAGCATTTCAACCGGACGATTCCAGCGGTGATCATCACCGCCGACCGCACCGACCAATGTCGGCGCTCGTTGCAGCGACTCGACGCGCCGCTGCTGAACAAGCCGGTGAAACCCGGCAAGCTGCGTGCAGTGCTCAGTCAGATGTTGGGCTGATCAAGCCGGCGATAGTGCAGGCTGAAACCCAGTTCGGTGGATTGACCTTGCTCCAGCAGACGCAGCCCCGGCCGACCCGGCAAGTGGTGGGCGTTGACCGGATGGCTGACCGGTTCGATGCAGAAAAAACCCAGGCCCACCGGGCAGTAGAGCAGGTAGTTATCGCTGCCGGTGGCCTGGCATTCCAGTTCATAACCGAGCTCGGGTTGCTGGATCAGGCAATGACCGTCCCATTCGCAGAAACCGTTGTCGACCAGCGTGTCCGGCAGGGTTTTGAGCTGATGAAAGTCCCACTCGTCGGGCACGTCCATCCGTTCGGTCGGCAGTTTCGATTGATCGCATAACCAGACTTTTTCCGCTTGGGCCTGTAGTCGCGTGCCGGCGGTGCGCGGAAAGTACGGGTGCAGGCCGAGCCCATGCCACGCGGGGTGTTTGGCCAAGTGGGTGACGTGCAGATCGATACTCAATCGGCCCTCTTTCAGATGAAACCGCTGCCGGGCGCGATAGGCGAAGGGGGCAATGCTGTTGAGTTGCAGGACGACTTCGTCATGGGTCTGCGACATCACCTGCCACGGTTGTTGCCAGGCGCTGCCGTGAATCGGTAACGGATCGGTGAGGCTGTTGGGCGTCAAGGCGAGCCAGCCTTCGGGGCAGTCAAAACCTCCTTCGGCGATGCGGTTAGACCAGGGGACCAGGGGATAGCAACCCAGTTTGCCCGGCAGGCCGGTGTTCAGCGCATGGGCGTCGTTGTGGCGCAGCAGCGGTTGCCCGGTACTGCGAACGGTCCAGTTGACAACGCTGCCGCCGAGTTCGGGGGCGAGGGTGAGGTGGGTGAGTTCGTCTTTGAGTTCGAGAATTTCTGGCGTCATGTTGACCCGCGATATTCAGGTTTTTCGGTAATGGGTGAACAGGCTGTTTGTAGGCGCCAGGCTTGCCGGCGAAGGCGCACTCAGGGACGCTTTCGCCGGCAAGCCTGGCTCCTGCAGAAAAGGTTTTACAACACCAAATTTGGCAACCACAGCGACAGCGCCGGAATGTAGGTCACGGCCAAAAGCACCAGGAACAGCACGGCATAGAACGGCAGCAGTGCCTTCACGGTTTTTTCGATACTGACTTTGCCCACGGCCGACCCCACAAACAATACCGCGCCCACCGGCGGCGTGATCAATCCGATCCCCAGGTTCACCAGCATGATCATGCCGAACTGCACCGGGTCAACGCCAATGCCCAGAATCACCGGCATCAGGATCGGCGTCAGGATCAGGATCAGCGGCGCCATGTCCATCACGGTGCCGAGCAACAGCAGCATGACGTTGATGCACATCAGAATCACGTAACGGTTGTCCGACAGGGTCAGGAACATCGTGGTGATCTTCGACGGAATCTGCATCAGCGTCATGATGTAGCCGAAGCTCGCAGCGAAGCCGATCAGGATCATCACGATCGAAATCGTCCGCACGGTGCGGTGCATCAGCTTCGGCAGTTCACTCCACTTGTAGTCGCGGTAGATGAACATGGTCACGAAGAACGACCACAGCACCGCAATCGCCGCCGATTCGGTGGCGGTGAAAATACCCGAGAGAATCCCGCCGAGGATGATGACCATCGCCATCAGGCCCCACATGGCTTCGCCGCAGATTTTCAGCGCCTGCTTCAAGGGGATGACTTCGCCCTTGGGGTAGTTGCGCTTTTTCGCGAAGATCAGGCACAGCACCATCAGGCACGCGCTCATCAGCAGGCCCGGGACGACGCCGGCCATGAACAGCGACGCAATCGACACCGTGCCGCCAGCGGCCAGTGAGTAGAGCACCGAGTTGTGGCTGGGCGGGGTCAGTAGCGCTTGCACCGAGCCGCTGACCGTGACGGCCGTGGCAAACTCCCGCGGGTAGCCGCGGCGTTCCATCTCAGGAATCAGCACCGAGCCGACCGAGGCGGTGTCCGCCACCGAAGATCCGGAGATTGCGCCGAAGAAGGTCGACGCCATGATGTTGACCAGCGACAAGCCGCCACGGACAAACCCGACCAGCACACCGGCAAAGGCCACCAGCCTGCGGGACATGCCGCCCTCGGCCATGATCGCGCCGGCCAGTACAAAGAACGGAATCGCCAGCAACGAGAATTTGTTCACGCCGCCGGCGACCTGAATCATCAGCGCCTGGAACGGGATGTCGATCCACCACGCACCGATCAGGGCGGAAAGCCCCAGTGCGTAAGCGACCGGCATGCCGATCAGGATCAGTGCAATAAAACTGCCCAACAGAATCAACGCGTCCATTCAGGCAGCCCCTTCGCTTTCTTCAACCAGGTCGAAACGCACGACCCGACGGTTGCTCTGGTCACCGAGCAAGAGTTTTTCCAGGACAAAGATCAGCGTCAGCAAGCCGCCAATCGGGATCGGCATGTAGGTAATGCCCACGCGCAGCGTCGGCATGGCGCTCATGAACTGGTTCCAGGTCGACAGGCAGAGCTTGGTGCCCCAGATAGTCATGAACAGGCAAATAGTCGCCATCAGCAGTTGCGAGACAATCGCCATCGCATTGCGCACTCCGGGGGGCATGCGGTCGGTGAGCATGGCCACGGCCATGTGCGCGCCGGCGCGGTAGCTGGCAGCGGCGCCGATGAAGGTGAAGACCATCATCAGCAAGATGGCGGTGGGCTCCGGCCAGCTTGAGCCGGTGCCGAGGACGTAACGGGCAAAGACGCCCCAGGGAATGATCAGGGAAATGGTCAGGACCGACAGACCGGCTACCCAGATGCAGGTCATGTAAATTTTGTCGTTGATGCGTAGCAGTAGATTCTTCATCGGGTTTCACCGTAACCGGGCGCGCACTGACATATACCCACGTCAATGGCGCCGGGCCTTTCATGAGGGCAAGGAGGGTTACTGAACGGCTTCGATGCGCTTGATCAGGTCGGCATAAGGTGCGCCGTATTTTTCGCGGATCGAGGCGGTTGCCTCATAGAAAGGTTTCTTGTCGACGGTGATGAACTTGACCCCGGCGGCCTTGAGTTTTTCTTCACTGCTGGCCGTCTTCGCATCCCACAAGATGCGTTCTTGCGCCTGTGCGGCTTTGGCGGCTTTCTTCACCAGCGTCTGCTGCTCGGGGGTGAGTTTTTCCCAGGTGATTTTCGACATCACGATAGGCTCGGGCAGGATCAGGTGGCCGGTCAGGCTGTAGAACTTGGCGTTTTGATAGTGGTTGTGCTCAAGCAGCGTTGGCGGGTTGTTTTCTGCGCCATCGATCACACCGGTCTGCAAGGCACTGAAGATTTCGCCAGTGTCCATCGCGATACCGTTACCGCCCATGGCGTTGATGGTTTCGATGAACATGGGATTGCCCATTACGCGGATCTTCATGCCTTTGAGATCTTCGGGGTTGTTGACCGGTTTTTTGGTGTAGATGTTGCGAGTACCGCCATCCATCCACGCCAGGGCAACCAGGCCAAACTCGGAATCGGTGATTTTGGCCAGGATCTCGTCGCCGACTTCACCGTCAATGACCTTGCGCATGTGCGCCTGGTCGCGGAACACGAACGGCATGTTGAACACATTCACGTCCGGCACCACCGGCCCGACGATACCGAGGCTGACCCGCGCCATCTGAATGGCGCCGACCTGGGCTTGTTCAACCACTTCTTTTTCCGAGCCGAGCACACCGCCGGCGAACATCTTGAAGGTCAGGGCGCCGTTGCTGTCGGCCACCAGAGTTTTACCCAGTTGCTCCTCGGCCACCACGGTCGGATAACCAGTGGGGTGGATGTCGGCGAACTTGATTTCCAGCGCCTGAGCGGCACTGCTGAGGGTGAAGGCCAAAGGGAGTGCAGCGGCGAGCAAGGTGCGTTTGAAGTCCATGGGGGTGTCTCCAGTTTGTTATTTTTTTTGTATTCAAGGCGCAAGGGTGTAGCAGAAGCGGTTAAAGCAGATCGTTGAACAGCGGTTCCGGTAAGCCTTTGACGCCGGGATTGAGCGCAAACACGCCGCCGGCCAGTGAGTGCGGGTCATCGTCGTCACCGGGGCGGATCGAGGTCACGAACAGCGTGTCCAGTCGACTGCCACCGAAGGCGCACATGGTGGGTTTTTTCACGGGCACGGCGAGGGAACGGTCCAGTCGACCGTCCGGGGTGAAGCGGTGAATCAGCCCGGCGTCGTTGGCGCAGATCCAGTAGCCGCCTTCAGCATCAACGGCGGCGCCGTCGGGGCGTCCGGGGAATTGATTCATGTCGACGAACAACCGCCGATTGGATGGCGTGCCGCTGTCGATGTCGTAATCGAAGGCCCAGATCTGCTGGACCAGGGGATGGGAATCAGACAGGTACATCGTCCGGCCGTCCGGGCTGAAGCCCAGGCCGTTGGGCACAATGAACCCACCGAGTTGCGCTTCGAGCGGTCCGCGTTGCCCGGCGCTGTAGCGATACAACGTACCATCGGCGGCGTTGGCGCCCATGTTCAGCACCATGCTGCCGGCCCAGAAACGGCCCTGACGATCACAGCGACCGTCGTTCAGGCGCATGTCGACGCGGGCGTGATCGACGTGGGCCAGCAGTTCGCTGTCGAGGCTGCCGTCGTTGTGCGGCTGCAAATGGAAGAAGCCGCTTTCCATCCCGGCCACCCAACCGCCATCGCGGTGACGGGCGATGCAGGCGAGCATTTGTGGGGTTTTCCAGGCATTGACATGACCGCTGTCGGCGCTCCAGCGCTGCAATCCACCGGCAGGAATATCCACCCAGTACAGGGCGTTTTCCTCGGGGACCCAGACCGGGCTTTCTCCTACCGCGTTACGGGCATCAACAATCAATTCGGCTTGCATGGCAACTCATTCCCTTGGATTTTTGTTGTGGGGATCAAGTGAAGTCAGCGGCTTCAGTCACCGAACGGGCCGGACGCCACAAACGCGCCACCCTGGTAAACCATGCCCGGGTCGTCCGCCGCAGGCATCGGCTGCGCTTCGACTTTTTCGCGGAACACTTCAGAGCTGTCCTGCGGTGCATAGCCCAAGGCGGTCGCGAAACGGTTGTCCCACCAGACGTTCTTGTTGTCGGACATGCCGTACACCACGGTGTGCCCGACGTTCGGCGCGTACAGCGCGCGTTCGAGCAAGTGGGTCAGGTCGCCGAAACTCAGCCAGGTGCTCATCATTCGGCGGTTCTGCGGTTCCGGGAACGAGGAGCCGATGCGGATGCTGACGGTCTCGATGCCGTAGCGATCGAAATAGAAACTGGCCATGTCTTCGCCGTAGGACTTGGACAAGCCGTAATAGCTGTCCGGGCGGCGAGGGCAGTGGGCGTCGATGATTTCGCCTTGCTTGTAGAAGCCGATGACGTGGTTGGAACTGGCGAAAATCACCCGTTTCACGCCATGGCGGCGTGCGGCTTCGTAGATGTGGAAGACGCCACAGATGTTGGCACCGAGGATCTCTTCAAACGAGTGCTCCGTCGAGACGCCGCCAAAGTGCAGGATCGCGTCCACCCCTTCGACCAGTTGGTGGACGGCCTGCTTGTCCGCCAGGTCGCATTTAACGACTTCTTCGCGGTCATCGGTGGCGGGGGACATGTCGGCGATGTCCGACAGGCGAATGACGTTGGCATAAGGGCGCAGGCTTTCGCGAAGCACTTTACCGAGGCCACCGGCGGCACCGGTCAGCAACAGGCGATTGAAAGGGGCTGTGGAAGTGGTGGTCATGGGAGTCCCTTGGGGCGCTATTATTGTTGTAGGTTGTCGTATGACTTTGTTGAAGTATCGTAAGGCTTTCCGAGTCTTGTCAACGCGACTTTGGTTGAAAATGACGGAGGGTCATTTCACACATCCCTGTGATAAGAGGATCTTCTGACCACAGGATTGATGTGAGCCTGCAAGGGATGTCTGCCTTACAGCAACGAAATCGGGTAGCTGATGAAAATGCGGTTTTCATCGAATTCGTTGGTGCTGAAGCTCTTGCGGATGGTCGCGTTGCGCCATTTGACGTTGAGGTTCTTCAGCGGGCCGCTTTGCACGGTGTAGGCCAGTTCCGACTCGCGGCCCCACTCCTTGCCATCGGTGATCGTCCCGGTGTGCACGTTATCGCCGCTGATGTAGCGGTTCATCATCGTCAGGCCAGGGACGCCGAGGGCGACGAAGTTATAGTCGTGACGCAACTGCCAGGATTTTTCCTTGGCGTTGTCGTAGCTGGAGTTGTAGCTGTCGTTGGCCAGGGTGCCGCCGCTGGTGCCGTTGACCCGCATCCAGACATCGTCGCCGCTGAGTTTTTGCAGGCCGACGTAGAAGGTGTTGCCGCCATATTTGGCCGAGAGCATGGCGAATGCGGTTTTGTTGTCGAGGTCGCCAGCGAAAGCGCTGCCGTCTTCCTTGCCGATGAAGTAACCGAGGTTGGCGCCCAGGGTCCAGTCGCCGATGGGCTGGCTGTGGCTCAGGTTGAAATATTGCTGCTGGTAAATGTCGCTGAGTTCCGAGTACCAGACGCCGACCTGGGTGCGCTTGTCGTTGAACGCGTATTCGCCGCCGCCGAAGTTGAAGCGGTCCGAGGTGAATGCGGCCTTGGTGTTCATGGACATGTCTTCCATGCTCGCATCGTTGCGCGGGCTGTTCTGGCGGAACTGGCCGCCGTAGAGCGTCAGGCCGCTGATCTCGGTGGACGTCACCTGGCCGCCACGGAAGGTTTGCGGCAGCGAGCGGCCGTCGTCGGAGCGCAGGATCGGCAGCACCGGCATCCATTCCCCGACCTTCACTTCGGTTTTGGAGATTTTGCCTTTGAGGGCCACGCCCATGCGGCCGAAATTGTCGGCCGGGCGGCCGTCGTCGTGGATCGGCAGCAGCTGGGTGCCGCCTGTGCCTTTGCCGCCGTCGAGTTTTTGCGAGTACAAGCCCAGCACATCCACACCGAAACCGACCGGGCCCGGGGTGAATCCGGACCTGGCGTCGAGGATGAAGTTTTGCGTCCATTCCTCAGCCTTGCCCTGGGGATAGGCCGGGTTGGTGTAATTGCGATTGATGTAGGCGTTACGCAGGTTCAACGTGGCTTTGGCGTCATCAACGAAACCTTCTGCATAGCTGGTCATCGGCAAGGCGAAGGCCAGGCCGCTGCAACCGATCAGGCTCAGGGTGGTGCGGCATACAAAGGTCGGGCGAGGGGTGCTGGCGAAGGAATTGCGGACGAGTTTGCTCACAGTGACGCTCCCTTGTTTCTTGTTGTTTTTATTTTTTGTCATACGTCGTCGTACAACATTGGGGCGATTATTTGCGGGGCGTTCAGGGATTGTCAATCAGAAGTTATACGATGACTTGCGCCGGTGTGCTCGAATCCCTGTGGGATCCGGTTCGGCTCACGATTATCGGGGGCAAGGAGCCGAGGAAGCACCGCCGCTGCCTCGGAGGCCGGTCGAAAGGAGCGCCAGTTTACCTGCGAGTGAAGTTTCGTTTTTCCCTTGTCGCCGCGAGGTAGAGCGGATGCTAGTCTTGGCCAACGCTGTTGTCAGGGAGCCCTCATGGGCAATCACAAGATCGAGATTCGTCGCAGTAACGTCGAGAAGATTTTGCTGGGGGCCGAAAAGGTCTTCGCCGAAAAAGGCTTCGGCGGCACCGCCATGGCCGACATTGCCGCCGAAGTGCAACTGCCGCGCTCCAACCTGCATTACTACTTCAGCACCAAAAGCGAGCTGTACAGCGCCGTGCTGTTGGGTTTGCTGGAAGTGTGGAAGCAGGACGCGCTGTGCTTCGAGATGTTCGACGATCCGCGCGTGGTGCTCAGCAGCTACATCCGCGCCAAGATGAACCACTCGCGCAGCCGGCCTTATGGGTCAAAAGTCTGGGCCAATGAAATCATCCACGGCGCCCCCACCCTGGGCGTGGCGCTGGACGCGAGCCTGTACGACTGGGCCAAGATGAAAGAAGCGAAAATCCGCCAGTGGGTGGACGACAAACGCATCCTGCCGGTGGAGCCTTCAAGCCTGCTGTACATGATCTGGGCGTCGACCCAGCATTACGCGGACTTTGATCATCAGGTGAATATCCTCAACGACCATCAGCCACTGTCGGACATGCAGTTCGAACGGGCGGTGCAGACGGTGACGAGTGTGATTTTGCGGGGGATCGGGTTGGAGCCTTGAGGTTTGCGGTGCAGCTGACAGCCTCTTCGCGGGCAAGCCTCGCGCCTACAGGGCCAGCGTCGATTAATTAATCGTGGATCGACACAAAACCTGTAGGAGCGAGGCTTGCCCGCGAAGACGCAGGCGAAGGCTCAGGCGACGCAGATCTCAAACGGCAACATGGTAGGGATTTCGTGGGTCATGATTCCAATCCAGAAACGGCTTGCCGTTCTCCATCGGCACCATCTCGATGCAATCCTCCACCGGGCAGGTGATCTGGCACAGGTTGCAGCCGACGCACTCATCATCAATCACTTCATACTTATGCGTTCCGTCCGCTTGCTTCAAACTGGCCACCGCCTGGTGCGAGGTATCTTCGCAAGCAATGTGGCAGCGTCCGCAGCCAATGCACGCGTCCTGATCAATCTTCGCAATCACTTGATAGTTGATGTCCAGGTACTTCCAGTCCGTGGTATTGCCCACTGCGCGACCGGAAAACTCCGGGATGCTGGCGTAACCCTGACTGTCCATCCAGCGTGACAGACCGTCCTTCATCTCCTCGACAATCCGGAAGCCATGCAGCATCGCCGCGGTGCACACCTGGACCGAGCCGCTGCCCAGGGCGATGAATTCCGCGGCATCACGCCAGCTGCCAATGCCGCCAATGCCGGAGATCGGCAAACCCTGAGTCTGCGGATCACGAGCGATTTCGGCGACCATGTTCAGCGCAATCGGCTTCACTGCCGAACCGCAATAACCACCGTGGGTGCTTTGGCTGCCCACGGCGGGATTGGCGACCATGCGCTCCAGATTGACGCTGGTGATCGAGTTGATGGTGTTGATCAGCGACACCGCATCGGCCCCGCCGCGATGGGCCGCACGGGCGGCGACGCGAATGTCGGTGATGTTCGGCGTGAGCTTGACGATCACCGGCAGCGAGCAATAGGTCTTGCACCAACGGGTGACCTGCTCGACGTACTCCGGCACCTGGCCGACCGCCGCGCCCATGCCGCGTTCCGGCATGCCGTGGGGACAACCGAAGTTCAATTCGATGCCGTCGGCGCCGGTGGCTTCCACCAGCGGCAGGATGAACTTCCACGACTCTTCGACGCAGGGCACCATCAGCGACACGATCAGCGCGCGGTCCGGCCAGTCCTTTTTGACCTGGGTGATTTCCCGCAGGTTGATCTCCAGCGAGCGGTCGGTGATCAGCTCGATATTGTTGAAGCCCACCACTTCACGGTTGGCACCGAAGAGCGCGGAGTAACGCGATGACACGTTCACCGCTGCCGGGTCTTCACCCAGGGTTTTCCAGACCACGCCGCCCCAGCCAGCCTCAAAGGCACGAACAACGTTGTAGGCCTTGTCGGTCGGCGGCGCGGAGGCCAGCCAGAACGGATTCGGCGATTTGATGCCGGCGAAGACAATCGAAAGATCGGCCATTTACGCAGCCTCCACGTTGAGCATCAGTTGAGCGTTGATGGCCTCGGCCGCCCGTTTGCCATGCTGCACGGCTTGCACGGTGAGGTCCTGATCGAGGCTGGTGCAGTCGCCACCGGCATACACGCCGGGAATGCTGGTACGCAGCTGTTCATCGACCTGGATTCGATCACCCTGGCGTTTGAGTTCGCGTGCCAGCGGATCGGCGAGGGCGCTGGCGTCGAAGGCCTGGCCGATGGCTTTGAAGATCGCGTCGGCGGCCAGCTCGAAGGTTTCGCCGGTGGTTTGCAGACGACCGTCCACCAGGTGCGTGCGGGCGAAGCGCATGCCGCGCACGTTGCCTTGGTCATCGAGCAGCACTTCTTCGGGTTGCGCCCACGTCAATAAGCGCACCTGATTGGCCTTGGCGATGTCCTGCTCGTGACCGGTGGCGCCCATTTCCTCGACACCACGGCGGTACACCAGATTCACGTCGTGAGCGCCGAGGCGGGCCATTTGCACGGCCATGTCGATGGCCGTATTGCCGGCGCCGAGGACGATGCAATGATCGGCCAGCGGCAGTTGGCTCAGGTCATCGGCCTGACGCAGTTCGCGGATGTAATCGGTGGCAGCGAGCAGGCCGGGTGCGTCTTCATGAGGCAAACCGAGTTGCTTGCTGGCGGCCAGGCCGAGGCCAAGGAACACCGCGTCGAATTGCTGATGCAGTTCGCTGAGGGTCAGGTTTTCGCCGAGTTTCTGGCCGTGACGGATTTCGATGCCGCCAATCTGCAGCAGGAACTCAAGCTCCTTCTGCGCATAGTCATCCACCAGTTTGTACTTGGCGATCCCGTATTCGTTGAGGCCGCCAGCCTTTTCCCGTGCTTCGAAAATCACCACGTCGTGGCCATGCATCGCACTGCGGTGAGCGCAGGACAACCCGGCCGGGCCGGCACCGACCACAGCGATGCGTTTGCCGGTGGTGGCGGCGCGCTGGAAGGGGTGTTCGCTGAAGTGCGCGTTGTCGACGGCGTAACGTTGCAACAGGCCGATCAATACCGGTGCGCACTCGTGGTCGTTGTTGCGCACGCAGGCTTGCTGGCAGAGGATTTCCGTCGGGCACACCCGTGCGCAGCTGCCGCCGAGGATGTTCGCGGAGAGGATTTTCTGCGCGGCGCCCTGGACGTTGTCCTGATGGATGTTGCGGATGAATGACGGGATATCGATCTCGCTCGGGCAGGCATTCACGCACGGCGCGTCATAGCAATACAGGCAGCGCGAAGCTTCCAGATGCGCCTGACGGTCGTTGAGTGGCGGTGCCAGGTCGGTGAAATGGCCGGCGAGGGCGGCCGCATTCTCATAGGGATGCGGGAGGTGGTTCAGGGACTTGATCACGGTGTTGGCCTCACGGTTATTGAGGTACTGCCTCTGATGGGCATTGGTTTTGTGTTGTCGCGGCCGGCCTCTTTGCGGGCTAGCCTCGCTCCTGTTTTTTGGATTGCGTGCCACTGTAGGAGCGAGGCTTGCCCGCGAAGGCCGAAGGTCTCGATTTTCAGCGTTTCACGGCAGTCGGCTTATTCTGCTCAGCCCGCTTGCTCAGCAAGTCAAACACCGCCGGATACGCCGGCCGTTCGACATACCGCCCGGCACCACGCTCAGCGCGCAGATCACCATCGGCCCACACCACTCGGCCCTGGCTCACGGTATGGCTCGGCACACCGCGCACGGTCTTGCCTTCGAAGATGTTGAAGTCGACCTGCTGGTGGTGAGTCTTCGCCGAAATGGTCCGCGTGCCCTCCGGATCCCACAGCACCAGGTCCGCATCAGCGCCCACGCGGATCGCACCTTTACGCGGGTAGAGGTTGAAGATCTTCGCGGTGTTGGTGGAGGTCAGCGCCACGAAGTGCTGCATCGACAAACGGCCGGTGTTGACCCCCTCATCCCAGAGCACAGCCATGCGGTCTTCGATACCGGCAGTGCCATTGGGGATTTTGCTGAAGTCATCTCGCCCGGCGGCTTTTTGTTCGGCACAGAAGCAGCAGTGGTCGGTGGCGGTGGTGTGCAGGTTGCCTGATTGCAAACCGTGCCAAAGCGCTTCCTGGTGGCCGCGAGGACGGAAGGGCGGGCTCATCACGTAACCGGCGGCGGTCTGCCAGTCCGGGTGTTGGTAGACGCTGTCGTCCAGCAGCAGATGCCCGGCCAACACTTCGCCGTAGACCTGCTGGCCCTTGCTGCGGGCGTAGGTGATTTCGTCCAGCGCTTCCTTGGTCGAGACATGCACCAGGTACAGCGGCGTGCCCAGGGTTTCAGCAATGCGGATTGCCCTGCTCGCGGCTTCGCCTTCCACTTGAGAAGGTCGCGACAGTGGATGCGCTTCGGGACCGGTGATGCCCTGGGCCATCAACTTGCGTTGCAGGTGATAGACCAGCTCACCGTTTTCCGCGTGCACGGTCGGAACCGCGCCCAACTCCAGGCAGCGCTCGAAACTCGCTACCAGGGTGTCGTCAGCGGCCATGATCGCGTTCTTGTACGCCATGAAATGCTTGAAGCTGTTGACCCCATGCTGGCTGACCAGCTCCGCCATTTCCTCGCGCACCTGTTCGCTCCACCAGGTAATGGCGACATGGAAACCGTAATCCGACGCCGACTTCTCGGCCCAGCCGCGCCACTGATGAAACGCCTCCATCAAGGATTGCTGTGGGTTGGGAATCACGAAGTCGATAATCGACGTGGTGCCACCGGCAAGGCCTGCCGCAGTGCCACTGAAAAAGTCTTCACTGGCCACGGTGCCCATGAAGGGCAGTTGCATGTGCGTGTGCGGGTCGATGCCGCCGGGCATCAGGTATTGGCCGCTGCCGTCGAGCACTTCGGCGCCGGCCGGAACATCAAGATTGTCGCCGATGGCTTTTATCACGCCGTCGGCGCAATAGACGTCGGCGCGATAACTTTCATCATGGGTAATAACGGTGGCGCCACGGATCAACAGAGACATTCCGAGTTCCTCGCAGGCAATGACCGACTTATGTCGGTTCTAAATGTTTTATATGAAGCCGGCGCAAACAGGTGTATTCCTGTCAGCGCTGTCAGGAATAGAAACTAGTCTGAGTTTATGGAATGAGCAAGAATATTTTTTATAAGCTTATTGCTGTTTTAACATATTGATAAATAACGATTAAATTGTGAAATCACCAAAATGGTGTGGTCCTGAACCATTTTGACGCACTTGACAGGTTCTCAAAATGAACGAGATTTCTTATGTGAAATCAGCTGCTTGAGGATGGTCTATGGTTGATGCGCAACTTTGAAAAAAAAGACCCATGCACCAGATTGAGCCCTGACGGTTCGGACAACTTGCCCGGCATTCGGCCTGAGTGAACAGGCAAGTAACCGAGGGACTATTTGGACGGTATATAAAAACTGATAAACATCAGTTGGTTGCGAAGTTTTTGTGGAACTGCCCGATGCGCAAACGGGGTGCCCGGCACGCTTATTGATGCCAACAGCCCCTGATGAGCAAAAAATAATTCAAAGAACAGTGGAGCGGCCATGCAACAGATCAGATCGCAAGTGACCGAGCGCGACGGCTTGTTTGAGCTCGAAGCCGGCAGCGACGTCCTCGACAGTCCCCGTTACAACCACGACATGGCGCCGACCAAGGTGCGTGAACGAACCTGGAACAAATGGCACATTACCGCCCTGTGGGTTGGCATGGCGATTTGCGTGCCGACCTACACCCTCGGCGGCGTACTCACTGCTTATTTCGGTCTGAGTGTCGGCGAAGCACTGCTGGCGATTCTGTTCGCCAATATCATCGTATTGATCCCGCTGACCCTGAACGCCTTCCCCGGTACCAAGTACGGCATTCCGTTTCCGGTGCTGCTGCGTTCGTCCTTCGGCATCCTCGGCTCCAACGTTCCTTGCCTGATTCGGGCGCTGGTGGCGTGCGGCTGGTTCGGCATTCAGACAATGTTTGGCGGACTGGCCATTCACCTGTTTCTCGGCTCGGTGTTCGATGGCTGGAAAGCCCTCGGCGGCACCGGCGAGGTGATTGGCTTCATGGTGTTCTGGGCCTTGAACCTGTGGGTGGTGATTCGCGGTGCGGACTCGATCAAATGGCTGGAAACCCTCTCCGCACCGCTGTTGGTGCTGGTGGGCGCAGGCCTGCTGGTGTGGGCCATGCCGAACGTGTCGATGACCGAACTGATGGCGATCCCGCCCAAGCGCCCGGAAGGGGCCAGCGTGGTCAGTTACTTTGCCGCCGGGCTGACCGCGATGGTCGGGTTCTGGGCCACGTTGTCCCTGAACATTCCGGACTTCAGTCGTTATGCGAAAAGCCAGAAGGACCAGATCATCGGGCAAATCATCGGACTGCCCCTGACCATGTTCCTGTTCGCCTCGCTGGGCGTGGTAATGACGGCGGCCTCGGTCAAACTGGTGGGCGTCAGCGTCTCCGATCCGGTCACCCTGATCGGTCACATTCAGAGCCCGGTCTGGGTCGCGGTAGCCATGGCGCTGATCATCATTGCCACGTTGTCCACCAACACGGCGGCCAACATCGTGTCGCCGACCAACGATTTCCAGAACGTCGCGCCCAAGCTCATCAACCGCACGAAGGCGGTGATCCTCACTGGCCTGGTCGGCCTGGCGCTGATGGCCCATGAGCTGTTGAAGAAGCTTGGATTGATCGTTTCGGATCTGAGCCTGGAGACGGTTTACTCCAATTGGTTGCTGGGCTATTCGAGCCTGTTGGGGCCGATCGCCGGGATCATGGTGGTGGACTATTTCCTGATCAAGAAACAGCAACTGGACCTGGCCGGTCTGTATCGCGATGACGTGTACCCGGCGTGGAACTGGTTCGGGTTTATCGCCTTTGGCGTGCCGGTGGCGTTGACGCTGCTGTCCCTGGGCAGCGATGCGTTCAGCTGGTTCTACAGTTATGGCTGGTTTACCGGCTCGGCGCTGGGGGGGCTGATTTATTACGGGTTGTGCTCGATGCGGCCTAGCGCGTCAATCGCGAAATCTGCGGTGTGAGCACTGGCCTCTTCGTGGGCAAGCCTCGCTCCTACAGGTTCGCGTATTCCTTGCAGGAGCGAAGTTGCTAGCGAAGACGGCCTCAAAAACACCAAACAAATATTCATAAGAACTGCCTGAGGAGATCACCATGAACGCTGCTGTAGACGTTCTGCAGTCCACCCATCAGCACATCAACCGCGACCGCTTGTGGCAGTCGCTCATGGACCTGGCCAAACTCGGCGCCACGGTCAAGGGTGGCGTCTGTCGCCTCGCCCTGACCGACCTCGACCGTCAGGCCCGGGACATTTTCGTCAACTGGTGCGAGGAGGCCGGATGCACCGTCAGCGTCGACGCCGTCGGCAACATCTTCGCCCGCCGCCCCGGCCGCAACCCGAACCTGCCCCCGGTGATGACCGGCAGCCACATCGACACCCAACCCACGGGCGGCAAGTTCGATGGCTGCTTCGGTGTGCTGGCTGGCGTCGAGGTGCTGCGCACCCTCAACGACCTCGGCGTGGAAACCGAAGCGCCGCTGGAAGTGGTGGTCTGGACCAACGAAGAAGGCTCGCGCTTCGCCCCGTGCATGATGGGCTCCGGCGTGTTTGCGGAAAAATTCACCCTCGAAGAAACCCTGGCCAAGGTCGATGCCGATGGCGTCACCGTTGGCGAAGCGTTGAATGCCATTGGTTACGCCGGCCCACGCACGGTCAGCGGCCATGCCGTCGGTGCCTATTTCGAGGCGCACATCGAGCAAGGCCCGATCCTCGAAGACGAACACAAAACCATCGGCATTGTCATGGGCGCCCTCGGCCAGAAATGGTTCGACCTGAAACTGCGCGGCGTCGAAGCCCACGCCGGCCCGACGCCAATGCACCTGCGCAAGGACGCCTTGGTCGGCGCTGCCGTGATTGTCGGCGCAGTGAACCGCGCCGCTCTCGGCCATCAACCTCACGCCTGCGGCACCGTCGGATGCCTGCAAGCCTATCCCGGCTCACGCAATGTCATCCCCGGCGAAGTGCGCATGACCCTGGATTTCCGTCATCTGGAACCGGCGCGCCTGGACTCGATGATCGCCGAAGTCCGTGAAGTCATCGAAACCACCTGCGAGGAGCACGGCCTGACCTTCGAACTGACACCCACCGCCGACTTCCCGCCGCTCTACTTCGACAAGGGTTGCGTCGAAGCAGTACGCGGGGCTGCGCAGGGTCTGGGGCTGTCGCACATGGACATCGTCAGCGGAGCAGGGCACGACGCGATCTTCCTCGCTGAACTCGGCCCGGCCGGGATGATCTTCGTGCCGTGCGAAGGCGGCATCAGCCACAACGAAATCGAAAATGCCGCGCCGGATGATCTGGCGGCAGGGTGTGCGGTGTTGTTGCGGGCGATGCTGGCCGCGTCGGCGGCGATTGCCAGCGGCCAGCTGGCGGCCTGAAGCGCGAACATGATCGTAGACTTTGGCAGCGCCTGCGCCGCTGGAGCCTACGATCTACTGTGATTCGGTTACACGTCTGCCCGGATACGAGAAACCCCGGGTAGATCGGATCTACCCGGGGTTTCCTGTTTCAAACGGCCCAAAGCCGTTAATCAATAGCGCTGATACTTCGAACCAAACTCAGGGCGGTTTTCCGCGACGTAGAGTTTGCTGGCCTGACTGTCTTTGTGATCAACGCCGACAGTGTTCACGTTCAATGTTGCCGGTTGGCTGACTTTGGCTGCCGCAACGACTTGCGAGGTGGCATGTGGGGCGGCGATGGCGGATGTAGCGCCAAGAACCGACAGGGCGAAACCAAGACCAATGATGCTTTTCATGATGTTGCTCCAGTAGAGTGGGGAGAAGATGTGGCCACTGTAGTGCTGGAGCGTCCCGATGAGAAAACACCCTTGCGCATAGTTGATATCGAGCGCGTTGATCCACTGTCAGCGGGGGGGTGCTGGGCCAACGCTGCCTGAGTCGTTCGAGACGTCCGTCGCGTCTCATTTCATCCAGCGCCTGTTGCCAGCGCGCCATCACCACCACGCCGCCTGGGGCCGGCTCGCTTCCACATTTGATCTCTGGCGGTTTGCAGAGTTTGATCAGTAACGCTGATATTTGGAGCCGAACTCAGGGCGATTCTCCGCGACGACAACCCCCCCTTGTACGGCATTCTTCGGGCTGATCGACGCGACACGTTCGCGCAGTTCTTGCAGGCGATCCGCGCCACCTTCAGCCACACGCTCACGAAGCTCTTGCAGGCGATCAGCGCCGCCTTCGGCAACGCGGTTCTCGATCAGGCGATCGGAGCCACCTTCAGCAACACGGTTGTTTTGCAGGTTTTCAGAGCCATATTCTGCGACGCGATTCTGTTGCAACCGGTCCGAGCCACCTTCCACCAACAGTTGCTGGATCTGGCTGTGGGACGCAGCGCTGACGGTATTGGCCGACGCCAGGTTCGACAGGCCGAGGCCGCCAACCAATGCCAGACCGAGTACCAGGGACGAGACTTTCGAGAAGTTGAACATGGGTGATTCTCCGTGCGCTTGAATGTGTGTGGGTCGGTAGCTGCTGCTATCCGGTGAACACAGTTAAACGCCCGGGTGTATCGGTGATGTGTGCTTGAACGCGCTGAAATCGGCTTATACGTATCCGTTCGGGGTTCTTATACAGACGGATACAAAACCCTTGCCCCAAGCTGCGACAAGGGTTGTGCCGCGAGGGTGAGCTCGGCGCACAGGCCGCCGCCTTCGCATGGCGTTGAACGCCTTGGCGGCATGGGCGACTTCGGTCGGGCCTTTTTCGTCCAGATGCACCGCGTGGGTGTTCGGATCCAGGGTGTCCACTGCCTGGGCGAGGCGGGTGAGGGGGCGGATGGCGACCCTGACCGCCAGCCAGGTGCAGATCAATAAGAGGGTCAGTTGCACCAGCAGCACCAGCAGCACCATCGGCAGCCACGAGGACAACGGCATCACCGATGGCCGGACGTCGATGGTCAGCGGGCTGCCGTCGGCGAGTTTCAGGTGTGCCTGGAAGTGCTGTTGCGCACCTTGGATGCGAGTAAACGCCAAGGCATATTGCGCACCGACAGCGTCCGTGGCCAATGCAGGTAGCGTTTCATGATTCGGCGCCGAGCAATTCCACGGGATAGGAGAACACGTAGCCTTCGCTGCGCACGGTTTTGATGTAGGTCGACTCCCGGGAGTCATCCATCAGCCGTTGGCGCAGACGGCTCACCAGCAAGTCGATGGAGCGGTCGAACAGGTCGGCGTCGCGGCCCTGGGTGAGGTTGAGCAACTGGTCGCGACTGAGCACGCGCTGCGGGTGATCGAGGAATACCCGGAGCAAGCGGTACTCGGCGCCACTGAGTGCAACCATCGTGTCGTCTTCGTCCAGCAAGTGGCGGGCGGTGGTGTCCAGGCGCCAGCGGCCGAAGCCCAGCAACCGGCCGCTTTCGGTGATGAGCAGGTTGGGCGGCAGCATCCGGGTGCGGCGCAGTACGGCGTTGATCCGCGCCAGCAGTTCGCGGGCGGAGAACGGTTTGGTCAGGTAATCGTCCGCGCCCATTTCCAGGCCGAGGATGCGGTCGGTTTCGTCGTTGCGGGCGGTGAGCATCAGGATCGGCGTGGCCTTGTGTTTGCCTGAGCGCAGCTCGCGGCACAGCAGCAGGCCGTCATCGCCGGGCATCATGATGTCGAGCACGATCAGGTCTACGGTGTTGGTTTCAAGAAAGCTGCGCATCTGCCGGCCATCGGCAACCACGGTGGTGCGCAGGCCGTTCTTTTTCAGGTAATTACCGACCAGTTCACGGATCTCGCGATCGTCATCGACGATCAGGATGTGGTTCACGTGTTCCATTGCTCAAACCTCTTGTTATTCGCACGTCGCGCATTCTAGGGAGCCACGCCGCACCTGCCTGCCGGCCTTTGTATCTCACTGTATCTGGAGATGACTTTGATACAGGGGCATACAAGTCGGTTTTTTTCAGGGGCGGGTGTATTGAACTGTATCGGCTGCCCTGTGTGACACCTTACGCCTTAGTAGTCCCGGTTTTACGACACATGGAAGATACCTCCGGCCGTTTAAATGGGGATATCAAGAAGGTGATTTCCACTGTAGAAGACGGCGGGGAAAATTGCGGGATTGTGAATGCGCGGATGACGTATCTGGATTTGAGCGGTACGCAGAAGGTATGGGATTACAGCAAGTTTGCGGCGTGTGGCAATCAGGGCGGCTGATCTTGGCGGCCTTCGGGCCGAACAGATTCCCCGGATTTACCCGTTCAACCTGTAGGAGCGAGCCTGCTCGCGATAGCGGTCGTACAGGCAACAGCACAGTTGGATGTACCGGCCTCATCGCGAGCAACCTTGCTCTCACAAGGCCGACTCGCGATGTTACAGCTCACATAAGCTTTGTTATGCAACCACCTGATAGCACGGAACATAAGCCGCGCCACCCGGCAGTTTCATCCGGTGCTGCGCAACGAAGGCCTTGAGCAATTGATCAAGCGGATGCATGACCGCCGCATCGCCACGGATCTGGTAAGGGCCGTGTTCTTCGATCAGGCGGATGCCCTTGTCCTTGACGTTGCCGGCGACGATGCCGGAGAACGCGCGGCGCAGGTTTGCCGCCAGTTCGTGGGGTGGCAGGTCGCGGCTGAGTTTGAGGTTGGCCATGTTTTCGTGGGTCGGGTCGAACGGGCGCTGGAAGCCTTCGTCGATTTTCAGCAGCCAGTTGAAATGGAACGCGTCATTGCGCTCGCGGCGGAACTGTTTGACCGCTTTGAGGCCTTGGGTCATCTGGCGCGCGACTTCGGCCGGGTCGTCGATGATGATTTCGTAGTGTTGTTTCGCGGCGTCACCCAGCGTTGCGCCGACAAACGCGTCGAGTTGCTCCAGATACGGCGCCGCATGTTTCGGCCCGGTGAGCACCACGGGGAAGGGCAGGCCTGCGTTGTCCGGGTGCATGAGGATGCCGAGCAGGTACAGGAACTCTTCGGCTGTGCCGGCGCCGCCCGGGAAAATGATGATGCCATGGCCCACGCGCACGAAGGCTTCCAGGCGTTTCTCGATGTCCGGCAGGATCACCAGTTCGTTGACGATCGGGTTCGGCGCTTCGGCGGCGATGATGCCGGGCTCGGTCAAACCGAGGTAGCGGCCACCGTGGATGCGTTGCTTGGCGTGGGCAATGGTCGCGCCTTTCATCGGGCCTTTCATCACGCCGGGGCCGCAACCGGTGCAGATGTCGAGGCTGCGCAGGCCCAGTTCATGGCCGACTTTCTTGGTGTATTTGTATTCTTCGGTGTTGATCGAGTGGCCACCCCAGCACACCACGATCTTCGGCTCGACACCGGGGCGCAGGGTGCGGGCGTTGCGCAGCAGGTGGAAGACGTAGTCGCTGATGCCCTGGGAGGTGCTCAGGTCGATGCGCTGGGCGTCGAGCTCGTTTTCGGTGTAGACGATGTCACGCAGGGCGCTGAACAGCATTTCCCGGGTGCTGGCGATCATTTCGCCGTCGACGAAGGCGTCAGCGGGGGCATTCAGCAGTTCCAGGCGGACGCCGCGGTCCTGCTGGTGGATGCGGATTTCGAAATCTTTGTAGGCTTCAAGGATGGTCTTGGCGTTATCAACATGGGCGCCGGTATTGAGGATGGCCAGGGCGCACTGGCGGAATAAGGTGTAGGTGCTGCCGGATCCGGCTTCGCTCAGTTGCTGTACTTCACGTTGAGAAAGGGTTTCCAGGCTGCCTTTAGGGCTGACGGAGGCGTTGATTACTTGTCGTTGGGTCATTCAATGATCCTTAAAACGATGCCGTTCAAACAGGCAAATGGCATCCGAATAGTGTGTATCCAAGAAAGAAGATGGCACGAACTGCGCTGTATCGCCATGTTCCCCGTTTGACGATGAAAAGATGAAGAGGCGCCCAGCATAGCTAAATCCTGCACAGGGGCGATAATGCCCCGCAGTCTTTTCGCTCACCGAGCCTTTTACCATTGATGCAAGGAACCCCGTCACGATGTTCGAAATCCAGCCGATGAACGCCGAACTCTTTCGAAAGCAGACGCGGCGCAGCACGGTCATTATTGCGCTGATATTTCTGGCGCTGGCGATGGTGCTGTCCACTGCGGCGGTGGCGTTGTTTGGCGAGCCGGGGGGCGACAATCTGCGATTTAACGTCGGCGGCGTGTTTGTCGCGGTGCTGCTGATGGTGGCGCTGATGCGTGGCATGTTCTGGTCTCAGGCCTGGATGGCGCCGGCGGTGTACGGCTGGCAGCTCAAGCGCAGCCTGATGAGCATCACCAATGTGATGCATCAAGTGACGGCGGCGGTGGAGGCGGGTGATCCGACGGCCATGAAACTGCTGCGTTTCTACCATCTGGGCTTGAGCCAGATGCACGAACTGGACGGCAACTCCAGCGACCATGGGCAATTGAGCCGGGAAGTGGAGCAACACAAGGCGCGGATGGAAGCGCTGGGCCTCGATACCGAACAGACACAACTGAACCCGGCCTGGCTTGAAGCAGTGAAGCAGACACCGACGTAAATCCCGTGGGGTCGCATCCTCACCCCACACAAACCCGTCACAACGCGAGCAAATCGCCTATCTTGTTTCTGGTGGAGCATAGCGGTCCGAGTGTCAGGCACGACTGGATGGCGCTAAAAGGGCGAACGGGAAAAGTCGCCATGTCATAACGAGTCAGGGAGCGTCATGGGGCATCCGTCCATCAACGACCGAATTGAACACAGCCGGCCCGTCGCGCCTTGGGGGGCCGAGCAAATCGAGTCCCGGCGCAGGGTCCGCTACGCGGTTGTCCTGCTCGTGGCGGTGTGCCTGTCCTTGACGGCCATTGTGATCTGGGAAGCCTGGAACTCGCGCCAGTACCATTTGCATGACAAAGAAGTGGCAATGTCCAACCTTGCCCAGACCCTGACGTCGCAAGCGCAGTCGTCAATCAAACAGGCCGATACGCTGCTGTTTGCCTTGGTGGACCGCGTCGAAAACGAGGGCGTGGCCTCAGCGCAGCTGCCCAGATTCAGACGTTTGCTCGCCGCCCAACGCAGTGAGCTGACCCAGCTCCATGGTCTGTTCGTATTTGACGAAAAAGGGGGGTGGATCGCCAATTCCAACGGTGCGGATATACCCGGTGCGAACAATTCCGACCGTGAATACTTCATCTACCATCGTGATCATACTGACCGGGGACCTCATATCGGACCGTCGATCAAGAGTCGATCGACCCGCGAATGGATCATGACCGTGTCACGCAGGATCAATCATCCAGATGGCAGTTTCGCCGGTGTGGCGCTGGCAACGATCTACCTCGACCATTTTCTCGCGCTGTACGACAGCATCGACATGGGCCAAAACGGCGTGATCAACCTGATCGCCGACGATGGCAGCATCGTCGTTCGCCGGCCATTCAACGAAGCCGACGTCGGCACCAGCGTCGCCAAGGGGCCGCTGTTCATGCAGCTGTTGCCCAAGGGCAATTCCGGCACGGCCACCGTCAAGTCATATGTTGATGGTGTGGAGCGAGTGGTGGGGTTTCGGCGGGTTGATGGTTATCCGCTGATCGTCTTTGCCGGCCTGGACAAGCGAGACGTCCTGGCCGGCTGGCGCGAGGAGTCCATCCTCAGCGCTGGCATCGTGCTGTTGCTTTTGGTGTTTCTGGGAGGGCTCGGCTATCGCCTCATTCGCTTCATGAAGCAGCAGAATCATTTTCAGAGCGTGCTGCTTGATGCCCGGGAAAAGCTCATCGAGGTCAACCGCAGCCTTGAACTGCTGGCGCTCGAAGACGCACTCACCGGGCTCTCCAACCGGCGTCAGTTCGATCTGTTCATCCTCGCGGAAATGGGCCGGGCCCGGCGCACGGTGACCCACCTCGCCATGCTGATGATCGATGTCGATCACTTCAAGAGCTTCAATGATCGTTATGGGCACGTGGCGGGTGATGACTGTCTGCGCAAAATCAGCGCGATTATCAAGGACAACATCAAACGCCCCGGCGATCTGGCCGCCCGCTATGGCGGCGAGGAGTTCACGGTGGTGCTGCCCGGCACCGACTATGTGGGGGCGTTTCTGGTCGCCGAAAAAATTCGTCGCGGGGTGCAGCAGGCCGGCATCGTACACAGCGAATGCCCTGAGGGTATGGTGACGGTCAGCGTGGGGGTTTGCGCCTACAACCCGGCCTCGCAGGATCAGCCCGACGACCTGGTCACCGCTGCGGACAAAGCGTTGTACGTGGCCAAGGCCAGTGGGCGGAACATGAGCGTCATCGCCAACTGACTTCAAACGAAGCGGTCACTGCCCTGGACCGCAGGACACGGTAGAAGGCGCTTTGCCCAGGCCCGCGACAGGCTGCCGGTTTCGCGGATGGCTTGAAGCAACGTCAGGTCTTCAATCGACAGCATTTTCGATTCTCGGCGGGTATTTCAGGCTGCCCGGCGTAACTTCCACAACCTGATCAGCCGAAGATAGACCATGACGTTGATCACCAGCACCACGCTGCCCAGCGCCAGTTGAATCGCCGGTGTCAGCCCTGCGGGGTAAATGACCGGCCACACGTAGTGTTCGATGAAGCCACCGCCGTAACCGGTTTGCCCAGCGGCTTGGCGCATGACGTTTTCCCATTGAGTCAGGGGACACATCAGGTGGAAGACTTCCACACTCACGCCCCACACAACAGCGGGCAGGTGCCACCAGATCAGCGGTCGCCATTTGAGCACCAGCAGCCCGCCGAATAGCACGAACAGAATGAACAGCAAATGAAACAGCACCAGCCCATCGGCGGCGATCCGGTAAAGCATGTCGACTCCCTGACGCGTTAGGCGAATGGCTCCATGGTACTCGGGTTCTGTTCCTTGCTGCTGCCCAGAGCCATTCGGCAAGTGCTGCCCGCAAGTGCGCAAGATTGTTCAAGCCATCGAACGCAACTGCTGGCACAGTCTGGCGTCTTCCCCTGGTTGTAGAGCTTTATGTCGAACTCACTCATGCCGCGCAGTGCCTTTCTTCGCGGCGCTGTAGCGATCATGCCGTTGTCCCTGGCGACCGCGCCCTGGGGCCTGCTGGCCGGGTCCATGGCCATCGAGGCCAATCTCACGCCGCTGCAAGGTCAAGGGTTGTCGAGCATCGTGTTTGCCGGTGCCGCGCAATTGGTCGCCATCGGCATGCTTAAGGGCGGTGCCGGGATCTTTTCGATTTTGCTGACCACGCTGTTACTGACCTCCCAGCATTTGCTGTACGGAATGAGTATGCGTTCGGTGATTTCACCGCTGCCGGGTCGCTGGCGCGTGGGGCTGGGGTTTTTGCTCACTGACGAGCTGTTCGCCCTGACCAGCCAGCATGACAAACAGCAGTTCAATCGCTGGTACGCCCTGGGCGTTGGCCTGACGTTTTACATCGCCTGGAACCTGTTCACGCTGGCCGGCATCGTCCTCGGCAGCAGCATTCCCGGCCTCGAACACCTGGGGCTGGACTTCTCCATCGCTGCGACCTTCATTGCCCTGATCACCCCGGTGGTACGCAACGTTCCGACGGTGGTCTGCGTCGCGGTTTCGCTGTTTTGTTCCGTGTTGTTCAGCTACTGGCAATGGGGCTCGGCGCTGGTGCTGTCGGGGTTGGCGGGCATGACTGCAGGCTTCATCTGCAACAAATTCCATGGGGGGCGCACATGATGGTCTGGGCTGTAATTATCGGGATGGGCGTGCTCGTCTTCCTGAACCGCTACGTATTCCTCGAACCACGACTGCCGCTGCGCTTGAGCAGTAATGCCCGGCAGTTCCTCGGTTTTGCCGTGCCGGGGATGTTGACCGCGATCTGCGGACCGATTGTGTTCATGCCGGACAAACAGCTGAATCTGCAGTGGGACAACCCGTACCTGATCAGTTCGCTGGTGGCAGTGGGATTGGTGCTGTACACCCGCAATACCTTGCTCAGCATGCTTTTGAGCATGGGGTTTTTCTTTTTGCTGCGCTGGTGGCTTTGAGTCGCGCTTCGGAAACTGTTCTACGCTTAAAGGGAATTCCTTCAGGAAGCGAGGCGCGTATGGCCAATGAACCAAAACGTCCTGATCTGGATGAAGATGAGGATGAACCGACTCAAGAAGAGCTTGAGCGACAGAGGCGTTCGACACCGGACTGGAAGCACCCCGACGATGGTAAAGAACTGTCAGATCGTGACCAAGAGCGTCCGCTGAAGCCCTGACGGGTCCGCATCCCCCACCGCTGATCTTCAGTCAAGCAAGCGCCCTCGCCACAAAAGCAGGTGTGTCTGAAGTACTTTGCTTGATTGAACAGTCATTCGCGATCAAGCGGGGCGGGTAAGGCCGTCAGATCGCCTCATTCCAACGTATCTGCGTGATACCCAGTTGTTGAGCGCTCAAACGCGCCGTTTCGGGGGAGGCGTGTGCGGCGATCTTTCCGTCGGATTGCGGAAAGGCATGCGCCGAGGCTGAACGAATTGCGTCAACATCGGAGAACTGTTCAGCCAGTTTGAAAAAGTGCTGACGAACGCCATCGAGCAAATAATGCACGGCATAGGGAACGAGTTCGCTCATGTATTCCTCCTTAAATTCGCCAGGGCTTTGATTCAGGCATCGAACGGGCAATTCGCAAAGTCTGGGGTGCAATCCTTGTGCGGATAAGAGCTGAAAAAAAGAGGCCTCGATGGGCCTCTTCTTCAGAGTGCAACAATGTCCGGTTCGTTCAGTCTTGTGCTGAACTCAGCAGCGCCTCACTTCAAATATCGTCCAGTGACGGAAAATCCGGGTGGGAGGCCCGGTAGCCCAACGTCTTGTCGATCCAGGCATTCAATTCGTTGACCATGACCGGCGGCTTGCCAGAGTAGGCTGCGAGGGTTGAGCGCAGGATGTCGTTGATATTGGGGATGGAACGCAGGTTTCGGGTCTTTATGTATTGCCCGATAAAGCAGTCAAGTTGATAGCGTTCTGTCAGCGACAGGTACACGCACTCCAGACCGCCGACTTGATTAATGACAAGATCTTCGCGCAACTTAGTTCTCTGCAGGCTCGTTGGATTTAGGGATTTCCTTGTTTATTGACTCTTTGGTCAATTAGGTGCTGCCAGGGGAAATGCGGCGCGCATGCTATCTGTAGCACTACTAAATGTATGTACAACAATTCAATTGTCAGACAAGCGGTTAATGCATCGTTTTGCCGCATTCCTTTTAGTGTTTCTTGGATGAAACAGTCCGTGTAACGTTTATGCCGTTCGGCTATTCAGAAACCGGAAATGGATCCAATTCAAGTCAGCTTATTAACCAACATTGCACTCTGGTTCCTGACATTTCCCACTGCCTTATCGACCCTGTACCACTCGAACACTTCACTGACTTCGCCTTGCATGAGCACCATCTGCTCGGCACGCTCTTTAGGCGTAGCCGGGTCCAGCCATTCATGTGCCAGTTGCACAGACAACACCACTGGTCGCCGGTCATGAATGTCGAGCATGCCGCCAGCGCTGTCCGCCGTGATGATGACGAAACCGTCGTCGCCGCGCGGCTCGCTGCCACCGTGAGGGAACTGGCCGATCGCCGCGCAGTAGATCGGCGCCCGATCCCGTCGACGAATCAGCCACGGCTGCCGCGTCGTTTTGCCGGCATCCACCCATTCGAACCAGTTGTCGATCGGCACAATCGCACGGTGCGGCCAGATCGCCCGGAAGAACGGGCCATGAGCGACTTTCTCGACCCGGGCATTGATTGGCGCCGACCGGTCCTTCGCCCAGTGCGGCCGCCATCCCCAGCGCACCGAATCGGCGTGCAACCCGTCAGGCTCAAGGTGCAGGAGGGCGAGTTGAGTGGTGGGCGCAGCGTTGTAGCGGGCCAGCGGTTCATTACCGACATGGTTGATCAGCGCGTCGGGAAGGCTCAGCACCGCGACAAAGTCGTGAATGCCACGGTACTGCGAGAGTCGTCCGCACATCGGTTAATCCTCAGGCTTGAGCTTTTAGTGTAGGAGCACGGGTACCGTCCTTCGCGAGGATGCTGTGGTTGAACGGCCAATTCCTGACGAATGTAGCTCTGGCGATGGTTCCAGGAGTCGTTGGCGCGGTAAGCCACGAGGGTGAGCGCTGGAACCAAACACTGTGTACCCTGATCCAACCTCGGCCTGCAGCGACCTGCGGGCTGACAAGGGATCAATGGGCGAAGGGTTTTTGCCGTTTTAACGTGATGACCATTACGGTATGGCCCAAGGCAAACCATGAAACAGTTGTTCAAGGCTCTCACTACGCTAGCCATTGCTGTCGGGCTCGCTGGCTGCATCGCTTCACCGATCGAGCTGACCCCGCAGACCGAACAGCGTCTGCGCGCGCAGCCACCGATCCGCTTTGTGCTGACCTTCGACGACGGTCCCAGCGCATCAAGTTTCTGGAACCCGAGCATGACGGTGCTCGACAGCCTCGCGCAGAACCCGGTGCAACCGGGGATCAAAGCGGTGTTCTTCGTGCAGACCGGCGCGCCACGGGCCGGCGACAGCGACATCGGGCGCGGGGTCATGCACCGGGAGCAGGCTGAAGGGCATGTGCTGGGTTTCCACACGGCGACCCACTCGCACACCAATCACCGCTCGCTGAGCCCGCAAGAGCTGGAGCAATCATTGAGCAAGGGCAGTGCTGACATTGCCGCAATCACCGGCGCACCGCCCACCCTGGTGCGTCCGCCGTTCTGGAACTACGACACACGTGTGTTCGCCGCCTATCAGCGACATGGCCTGCACCTGTTGCTGACCGACCTGAGCGCCAACGACGGCAAGATCTGGGGCTTCAACGCCAGCCCGCGGCGACGGGCCAACATGTTGCGGCAACTGTCCGAAGTGCGTGAGCGCATTGCACTGGGCGAATTGCCGACGGTGGACGGTGTGATTCCGGTGGTGGTGACCTTCCACGACCTGAATCGCTACACCGCCCGGCATGCCCGCGAATACCTGCAAATCCTCCTCGACAGCGCCCGTGCCACGGGGGTGACGGTGGCGCAGAAGCCGTTTTACGACGACAGGGCGGCGCTGCAACGGGCGGCTTTGGCGCGCACCGTCAGAAGCGGTTCAGAGGCAGTGAAGTTGCCGGGGATCTGGAATTGGTTGTGGGACGGGGATTCTCATTAGAACTTCAGCAAAATGAGAAACAGCTAACACTTAATGTCAGGCCGGCGGGCGCAGATGGGCGAAAATGGATCTATCCTCAGCGGGTCGAATCCGATGAGCCGCCAAGGAGGCGTCAGTCATGGTTTCTATTTCAGTCCTTTGCAACATTGTAGAGTCCGGTTTTAAGCCGCTTTCCTGCGAGTGCACAGTGAATCCCAATGGATTGTTGCGGATCAAAGTGTACGACCGGGCCACCGGGCGCATCGATTTGCTCATTCCCTGTGTAACGCCCGCCAGGCTGACCACCGTTCGCGCGATCTCCGACCTTATTGGCGAATTACGCACCGAACTGCGTGCCGGGCGCCGGGCCTTCGCCGGTTAGCGGGGCAGCAGTTCATCAATCATTTTCAAGCAATGATTCAACCCCGGCGTCACATCGCCCACGCGCCGACTGAGAATGATCGGTGACGTCGCGTTGTCTTCCAGCAACGGGGTGAAACCAATGTCGTCGCGGTGCAGCAACTGCACCGACGCGGGCACCAGTGTGACCCCGATACCGGCCCCTACCAGACCGATTGCTGTTTGCAGTTCGTTGGTCCATTGCGCCACGTGGATGCTCACGCCGTAGGATTCGAACAGCGCAATAACGTGGTCGGCGTAGCTGGGGCGTGGATTGCCGGGGTACAGCACAAAAGGCTCTTTCGCCAGTTGGCGCAGACTGATCGGCCCGGCCAGCAGCGGGTGGCCGGCAGGCAGGGCGGCGACCAGCCGGTCTTCGGTCAATACCGTCTGGATGATCGCCGGGTCGTCGATGCGGATCCGCCCGAAACCGATGTCTATGCGCCCGGCCTTGAGCGCCTGCACCTGTTGCAGCGTGGTCATTTCCGAAAGCCCGAGCTCAAGCTCCAGAGGCTCGCCACTGCGCAAGCGACGAATCAGTTCCGGCAGCACGCCATACAGCGTCGATGGCGCAAAACCGATGCCCAGCCAGGTCTTTTCCCCCAGGCCGATGCGCTTGGTGTTGTCGCAGACCTTGGCCAGCTGTTCGAGCAAGGCGGTGGAGTGTTCATGGAAGAAGCGCCCGGCGTCGGTCAGCTTCAGCGGACGGCCACGCTCGAGCAATAACACCCCGAGTTCATCTTCCAGTTGCTGGATCTGTCGGCTCAACGGGGGCTGGGCAATGTGCAGCAGTTCGGCGGCGCGGGTGAAATTGAGGGTTTGAGCCAACACCTGAAAATACCGCAGGTGACGCAATTCCATGGTGCCTCCAGGCATTGAGCGGCTGAATACCTTTAAGGTATCGATCCAGACCAATTCTATATTGGCCGTCGGCAAAAAGCCGTATGAGAATCCATTTCAGAACTTAAAGAACCTGACGGGTATCGACATGCGTGCAACTGCCATTGAATCGATCGAGACGATCATCGTCGATCTGCCGACCATTCGCCCGCACAAACTGGCCATGCACACCATGCAGAACCAGACTCTGGTGATCATCCGCGTGCGCTGCGCCGATGGCATCGAAGGCATTGGTGAGTCCACCACCATCGGTGGCCTGGCCTATGGCAATGAAAGCCCGGACAGCATCAAGACCAATATCGACAAACACTTCGCGCCACTGCTGATCGGTGAGAACAGCGGCAACATCAATGCGGCGATGTTGCGCCTGGAGCGCAGCATTCGAGGTAACACGTTTGCCAAATCAGGTATCGAAAGCGCCTTGCTCGACGCCCAGGGCAAACGCCTTGGCCTGCCGGTCAGTGAGTTGCTGGGCGGTCGCGTTCGTGATGCGCTGCCGGTGGCCTGGACCCTGGCCAGCGGCGACACCGACAAGGACATCGCCGAAGCGGAAAAAATGCTCGACCTGCGGCGCCACCGGATCTTCAAACTGAAAATCGGTGCCGGAGAAGTCAATCATGACCTGGCCCACGTTATTGCCATCAAGAAAGCCCTGGGCGATCGCGCCAGCGTGCGGGTCGATGTCAATCAGGCCTGGGACGAGGCGGTCGCACTGCGCGCCTGCCGGATACTGGGCAGCAACGGCATCGACTTGATCGAACAGCCGATCTCACGCACCAACCGCGCGGGCATGGTGCGACTGAACGCCATGAGCCCGGCGCCGATCATGGCCGATGAATCGATCGAGTGCGTGGAAGACGCTTTCAATCTGGCACGCGAAGGGGCCGCTTCGGTGTTCGCCCTGAAAATCGCCAAGAACGGCGGGCCACGGGCCGTGCTGCGGACCGCCGCCATCGCCGAAGCTGCCGGTATCGGTCTGTACGGCGGCACTATGCTTGAAGGAGGGGTCGGCACGCTGGCCTCGGCCCATGCCTTTATCACCCTGAATAAACTGGCCTGGGACACCGAGCTGTTCGGCCCGTTGCTGCTGACGGAAGACGTGCTCAGCGAGCCGCTGGTCTATCGCGACTTTGCGCTGCACGTGCCGCAAACACCAGGCCTTGGCCTGAGCCTGGATGAGGAACGCCTGGCGTTTTTCCGGCGCGACAAAACATCCACTTCCGTTCATCAAGCCTGAGGAGAGCATCATGCTATTTCACGTAAAAATGACCGTGAATCTGCCGGTCGACATCAACCCGGATCTCGCCACCCAGCTCAAGTCCGATGAAAAAGCCCTGGCCCAGCGCCTGCAAGAGCAAGGCAAATGGCGGCACCTGTGGCGCATCGCCGGGCACTATGCCAATTACAGCGTTTTCGACGTCGACAGCGTTCAGGAACTGCACGACCTGCTGATGCAATTGCCGCTGTTTCCGTACATGGCGATCGAGGTCGATGCGATGTGCCGGCATCCTTCTTCCATTCGCGAGGATGACCGCTGAACCCAGCCTGTTCAGTTCGCTACGCCCATAATTACAAGATGAGGAACCCCAAAAAATGAACGTCAAGATTTCCCACACTGCCAGTGCCCAGAAGTTTCTCGAAGACGCCAGCGGCTTGCTCAACGACGCTGGCGACCCGCGGGTCAAAGCCTTGGTTTACCGTATTTTGCGTGATTCGGTAAACATCATCGAAGACCTCGCCGTGACCCCGGAAGAGTTCTGGAAAGCGGTCAATTACCTCAACGTGCTGGGCGCGCGCCAGGAGGCCGGTTTGCTGGTGGCCGGCCTCGGCCTGGAACACTACCTGGACTTGCTGATGGACGCCGAAGACGAGCAGGCGGGGAAGGCGGGCGGTACGCCGCGGACCATCGAAGGCCCGTTGTATGTGGCGGGCGCGCCGTTGTCCGAGGCTGAGGCACGACTGGACGATGGCGTTGATCCGGGCGTGGTTCTGTTCATGCAGGGCCAGGTACGCAACACCGCTGGCGAACCTTTGGCCGGCGCAGTGGTGGATGTCTGGCACGCCAACACGGGCGGCACTTATTCCTACTTCGATACCACGCAATCGGAATTCAACCTGCGCCGCCGCATCGTCACCGATGCCGAGGGCCGCTACCGTTTCCGCAGCATCGTGCCGTCGGGCTACGGTTGCCCGCCGGACGGTCCGACCCAGCAATTGCTCGATCAACTGGGCCGTCATGGCCAGCGTCCGGCGCACATTCACTTCTTTATCTCCGCGCCGGACCATCGTCACCTGACCACCCAGATCAACCTCGATGGCGATCAGTACCTGCATGACGATTTTGCCTACGCCACCCGCGACGAGCTGATCGCCCACATCACCTTCAGCGACGACCCGCAGCGCGCGGCAGCCCATGGTGTCAGCGGCCGGTTTGCCGAGATCGACTTCGATTTTACCTTGCAGACCTCCGCGCAACCTGACGAACAGCAGCGCCACGAACGGGTTCGCGCGCTCGAGGATTGATTGCCTCGATCGTCGAATCTTTGTGGGAACGAGCCTGTTTGCGAATGCGGGGTGTCCGTCAACGTTGATGTTGAGACTGATGGCCCTATCGCGAACAGGTTCGCTCCCACATTGACCAAGTTACATCAGGGCGAACGCGGTCAACTGTGGGAGCGAGCCAGCTCGCGATAGGGCCAGAACCTTCCACAGGTCAGCCCACTGACACACCGCTGCAAATATGGCCTTAGAATGACCCGACGCAATCGATAACAACAACGAGAGTAACCCGATGATGCAGGCGCAACTGTTGAGTCCGCGCAGCAGAGTATTCGACCACGCCGACCCTTACGCGGTGTCGGGTTACGTCAATCAGCATGTCGGCAATCATTGCATCCTCATGCCCAGGGCCGGCCGTCCACTGGCCAGCCTCGATCATCGCAAATTCGCCAGCCTTGACCTGTGCCGCATCAGCTACGGCGCCAGCGTGCGGGTGACCTCGGGCGCGCTGGAAACGATCTATCACCTGCAAGTGCTACTGCGCGGCAACTGCCTGTGGCGCGGTCACGGTCAGGAGCATTACTTTGCGCCGGGTGAATTGCTGCTGATCAACCCCGACGACCCGGTGGACTTGACGTACTCCGACGATTGCGAAAAATTCATCCTCAAAGTACCTACCCGGCTGTTCGAGTCGGTGTGTGAGGAGCAGCGCTGGCGCTATCCGGGGCAGGGCGTGCGGTTTCTGGAGAATCGTTATCAGCTTGATGAGCTGGAAGGCTTTGTCGGCCTGCTGGCGATGATTTGCCAGGAAGCAGAGGCCATCCAGCAGATTCCCCGGGTTCAGGAACACTACGCGCAGATCATCGTCAGCAAGATGCTCAGCCTGATGAAAACCAACGTCATCCGCAGCAGCCTTGGCTCGCCGGCGACGACGTTCGAGGGGATTGCCGATTACATCGCGCGCAACCTCAAGCAGGACATCGACAGTGAAGAACTGGCGCGTCAGGCGCGGATGAGCCTGCGTTCGCTGTATGGTTTGTTCGAACGCAACGCCGGGACTTCGCCGCAAAACTACATTCGGCAGAAGAAACTCGAACGCATCAACCAGTGCCTGAGCGACCCGACCTGCAACGTGCGAAACGTCACGGAAGTGGCTATGGATTACGGCTTCCTGCACCTGGGGCGGTTCTCCGACAACTACCGCAAACAGTTCGGCGAGTTACCGTCCGACACCCTCAAGCGCCGGCACTGACCCCAGGCGACATGCAACTTGTGGCGAGGGAGCTTGCTCCCGCCGGGCTGCGAAACAGCCCCAAAACCTGCGACCGCGATTATTCTGCAAAACCGGGGGGCACAGGTTTGCGACTGCTGCGCAGTGGAGCGGGAGCAAGCTCCCTCGCCACAGGTTCCTGTCGGTCCTGATGGGTGGGCATCAATGATTCACCGCACGTTGCAGTAAACGGATACAGGTCTGCACCCATCGGATAGTCCCGCGCATCCCCCCGTCCTAGCATGGCCCTGCCTGAATAAAAACAATGGAGGCGGCGGCCATGTCCCTGCGACCCGAATACCTTCACTCCCTGCTTGAAGATGACAAAGAACAGGGTATCTACCGCTGCAAGCGCGAGATGTTCACTGATCCACGGCTGTTCGACCTGGAGATGAAACACATCTTCGAAGGCAACTGGCTGTACCTGGCGCACGAAAGCCAGATCCCCAACATCAACGATTTCTACACCACCACCATGGGGCGCCAGTCGATCTTCATCGCGCGCAACAAGGAAGGTGTGCTCAACGCCTTCATCAACGCCTGCAGCCATCGCGGCGCGACGCTGTGCCGGCACAAGACCGGCAACAAGAGCTCCTACACCTGCCCATTCCACGGCTGGACCTTCAACAACTCCGGCAAACTGCTCAAGGTCAAAGACCCGGCGGCTGCGGGTTACCCGGCGAGCTTCAACTGCGAAGGCTCCCACGACCTGACCAAAGTCGCGAGATTCGAGTCGTACCGCGGCTTCCTGTTCGGCAGCCTCAACGCCGATGTGGTGCCGCTGGTCGAGCACCTGGGCGAGTCGGCAAAGATCATCGACATGATCGTCGACCAGTCCGCCGATGGCCTCGAAGTGCTGCGCGGTTCCTCAAGTTATATCTATGAAGGCAACTGGAAACTCACCGCCGAAAACGGCGCCGATGGCTACCACGTCAGCTCCGTGCACTGGAACTACGCCGCTACCCAGAACCAGCGCAAACAGCGTGAAGCCGGTGACAGCAATCCGACCATGAGCGCCGGGACCTGGGCCAAGCAGGGCGGGGGTTTCTACTCGTTCGACAAGGGCCACATGCTGCTCTGGACCCGCTGGTCCAACCCCGAGGATCGCCCGCTCTACGAACGCCGCGACAAGCTGTCCCGGGACTTCGGCCAGGCCCGTGCCGACTGGATGATCGAGAATTCGCGCAACCTGTGCCTGTACCCGAACGTCTACCTGATGGACCAGTTCAGCTCGCAGATCCGCATCGCCCGCCCGATCTCGGTCGACCGCACGGAAATCACCATCTATTGCATCGCCCCCAAAGGCGAAAGCGACCACGCCCGTTCGAGCCGGATTCGTCAGTACGAGGATTTCTTCAACGTCAGCGGCATGGCCACCCCGGATGATCTGGAAGAGTTTCGCTCGTGCCAGACCAGCTATCAGGGCAGCGTCACGACGTGGAATGACATGTCCCGCGGTGCCGAACACTGGGTCGAGGGCGCCGATGAGGCGGCCAGGGAAATCGACCTGCATCCCTTGCTCAGCGGCGTGCGCACCGAAGACGAAGGCCTGTTCGTGCTGCAACACAAATACTGGCAGCAAACCATGCTCAAGGCTCTGGCTGCCGAACAGCCCGAATTGATTGCTGTGGAGGCCGTGCAATGACCCTCACTTATGATGCAGTGCGCGATTTCCTCTACCGCGAAGCACGCTACCTCGACGACAAGCAATGGGACGACTGGCTGGAGATGTACGCCGCCGATGCCTCGTTCTGGATGCCTTCCTGGGACGACAACGACGAGTTGACCGAAGACCCGCAGCGGGAAATCTCGCTGATCTGGTACGGCAACCGCACCGGCCTGGAAGACCGCATCTTCCGCATCAAGACCGAGCGCTCCAGCGCCAGTGTTCCGGACACCCGCACATCGCACAACATCAGCAACATCGAACTGCTTGAGCAGGCCGACGGCCTGTGCAAGGTGCGCTTCAACTGGCACACCCTGAGCTTTCGCTACAAGACCGTCGACAGCTATTTCGGCAGCAGTTTCTACACCCTTGATGTGCGCGGTGAAAACCTGCTGATCAAGGCCAAGAAAGTGATCCTGAAGAACGATTACGTTCGCCAGGTCATCGATGTTTACCACCTCTGAGGCGGCCGTCATGACTCATTCCATTGCATTCAATTTCGAAGACGGCGTCACCCGGTTCATCGACGCCAACGTGGGCGAAACCGTGGCCGATGCCGCGTACCGTCAAGGCATCAATATTCCGCTCGATTGCCGCGACGGCGCGTGCGGCACCTGCAAGTGTTTCGCCGAGGCCGGTCGTTATGACTTGGGCGAGGAATACATCGAAGACGCGCTCAGCGCCGATGAAGCGCAGCAGGGTTTTGTCCTGACCTGCCAGATGCGCGCCCAGAGCGATTGCGTGGTGCGCGTGCCGACTTCATCGCAGGTTTGCCGTACCCATCAGGCCAGTTACGACGCCACCATCAGCGCCGTGCGGCAGTTGTCCGACAGCACCATCGCGCTGTCGATCAAGGGCGAAGCGCTGAGCAAACTGGCGTTTCTGCCGGGTCAGTATGTGAACCTGGGAGTTCCCGGCAGCGAGCAGACCCGCGCTTACTCCTTCAGCTCGTTGCAGCGTGACGGCGAAGTGAGTTTCCTGATCCGCAACGTGCCCGGCGGCTTGATGAGCAGCTTCCTCACCGGCATGGCCAAGGCCGGCGATAGCATGTGTCTGGCCGGGCCGTTGGGCAGCTTTTATCTGCGCGACATTCGCCGGCCGTTGTTGCTGCTGGCGGGTGGAACCGGTCTGGCGCCGTTCACCGCGATGCTGGAGAAAATAGCCGAGCAGGGCAGCGAGCATCCGCTGCATCTGATCTATGGCGTGACCAACGATTTTGACTTGGTGGAAATGGACCGGCTCGAAGCGTTTGCCGCGCGCATCCCGAATTTCAGCTTCAGTGCCTGCGTCGCCAACCCCGACAGCCAGCATCCGCTCAAAGGCTACGTGACCCAGCATATCGAGCCACGACATTTGAACGAGGGCGACGTCGACATCTACCTGTGCGGCCCGCCGCCGATGGTCGAAGCGGTCAGTCAATTCATTCGCGAGCAAGGCGTCGCGCCTGCGAACTTCTATTACGAGAAATTCGCTGCCAGCGCGGCTTGAGTCCAGCCGTAGCGTGATCACTGATTCCACAGGTCAGTGTTTTGTCTGGGACGTTTTCACTGCATGGCATCCTTCGTCACGAGGTCCACATGAACAGATTTCACGAAAAAGTCGCGCTGATCACCGGCGCGGCGCAAGGCATTGGTCGGCGGGTGGCGGAGCGCATGGCCGCTGAGGGTGCGCGATTGATTCTGGTTGATCGCTCGGACCTGGTGTTCGAGGTGCAGCAACAATTGGGGCAGGGCAGCCAGGTGCTTGCCCTGACCGCCGACCTTGAGCAATACAGCGAATGCAGCCGCGTGATGCGCACCGCCGTCGAGCGCTTTGGGCGTCTGGATGTGCTGGTCAACAACGTAGGCGGCACGATCTGGGCGAAGCCTTTCGAACACTACGAAGAGCAGCAGATCGAAGCCGAAGTCCGTCGTTCGTTGTTTCCGACCTTGTGGTGCTGCCATGCCGCGCTGCCGTTCATGCTTGAACAGGGCAGCGGCGCGATCGTCAATGTTTCATCCATCGCTACCCGCAGCATCAATCGTGTGCCGTATGGCGCGGCGAAGGGCGGTGTCAATGCGCTGACTGCTTGCCTGGCGTTTGAAACCGCCGGTCGCGGAGTCCGGGTCAATGCCACCGCGCCCGGCGGCACCGAAGCACCGCCGCGGGTCATCCCGCGAAACAGCGCAGAGCAGAGCGCCGAAGAGAAAGTCTGGTATCAGCAACTTGTCGGCCAGACGCTCGACAGCAGTTTGATGAAGCGCTACGGCACGCTGGATGAGCAGGCTGGCGCTATTCTGTTTCTGGCCAGCGACGAGGCTTCGTACATCACCGGCATGGTCATGCCGGTGGGCGGCGGCGATCAGGGCTGAGGCGGCTGCGCAAACTTACAAGCGACGCTGGAAGGCTTTGACGATCTTGAGCGTGGCGTCGCTTGTGTTCAGATTCTGGACTGAGTCCAGCGGAAACCACATGCAATCGAAGATTTCATTTTGGGGCCGGGCTTCGTCCGAGTTTAGGACCGACGCCTCGAACACATGGTGGCGGGTGCTGCTCGTTTCCAGTTCCATCAAGTACAACAAGCCGTCGACTCCAAGCCCGGTTTCTTCCTGGAGTTCGCGCATGGCGGCGCACGCAGTGGTTTCGCCGCGCTCGACTTTTCCTCCGGGCAAGGTCCAGCGACACCTGGGTTTGCGCACCAGGAGAACATGCCGATCCTGCTCGCAAATGACTGTTGCCCGTACTTTCATGTGTTACTAAACCGCCGCTTGTCATAAAACAGTCATGAAAATGCAATATTCAGGCCCATGCCTCTGTTTCAAAGGGTTGGAGTGAGGGAAGCGGTAGAAAGTGCAAAGGAATGTCGAAAACCTGACACGACGTCTGGTCGGCACTTGGGCAAAGGGCGGGTGTAAGGTAGCCAAGTCAATCGTGGCTTATCACTGCCGAAAAGGAGGTGACTATGAGCGTTCCGATGCTGAATAAAATGCACATGAACGGTTATGACGTACTCAGCGTAAACAACGGCCCCTGGCGGGTGTGCACCAAAGGCGACCGTCTCGGGGCTTTTGGCAGCAAAGAGGAGGCACTGGCGTTTGCGGCAGCGCTTCCTGCCTACAGAGCAAGAGCGGTTCGATCGACGCCAAGCCAGAAATCAGAATGAGCGCAAGTTTGAAGCCCTGGGATGCCGGGGCTTTTTTTGTCTTGAAATCAGGAGTTGGAAGATTTTAAACGTGACATTTGGATGATAGGGTGGCCGCTTTTAATTCAAGGAAGAAAGCATGTTGAAAGGTCGCTTCACTGCTCTGGCATTGTTATCTGCTGTTTACCTTGCTGGTGTTGGTCAGGTTCTAGCCCAGACGCAAGGCGAAATCCACACCAATCAAAAGGTCTGCGATGTTTTTCGTACATTGGCCGGATCGATCATGCAGTCTCGGCAAAATAACGAAACGAAAGAAAGCCTGCTGGCCGTGAAGTCGGGTAATCCTGATCATGACAAGTTGGGTGCCATGTTGATCAACGAAGCGTACAACCAGCCCGTCCTCGATTCTCCAGAACTCAAAAGCCAAGCCATTAACAGGTTCGCGGATAAATGGCGGGACACTTGTAATAAACCCGCTTCCAGCTAGCTTGCCACCCCATGTTGGCTAGTAACCATGCTTGGCGACCAGCGGCTGGTCCCGATAAACGTATGAATCAATGCTGCAGCCACCCGTCGCTGCCAGCATGACATCTAGCGCGAATAGAGGCGTGTTCATGACAACGCTCCCGTTATTGGGCTTTCGCCCGGCTGATGATTTTGGCTTTCACTTCATCGGCATAGCCCATCAGTCGCTGTTCATCACCCTGAAATAACTCGCACAGCCTTTTAGTTGCTTGCGCATCGACATCATTGCCGGCCAGGCGTAGCTGCTCTGCGATGCGCAAGAGCTCCACTGCCGACCACCTCAGGTCCGACGCAACTCCTTGCAGATCACGCCGAAGTTCGTTTTCATTTTCGTTGAGCCACATGATGACCTCCTGCTGATACCCCGCTACAAAAGAGTAGTCCCAATTAACGGGCGGGGCGTTTGCTCGCCTGCTGCTCAGGGGATGGAAGGTGCGCCGCTTGTCGGGAGAGTGAGCGCGAACGAACCCGCGTGATGTCGTACTGAAGTGGCGAATGTTCGCTAGGGCGAGGCAACTTCAAATGACCAGCACCGATGATTTCAGATTCCATGCGCATGAGCTGATGGTTGACCTGGACGCAGCAACTGCGGAGATGATGAAGCTGATTTCGGCCCATCAGTTAAGTGGGCCGGAGTGGGAGCGGGTCACTCAATGGCAGCATGAAGCGTATGAGCGATGGATGACGTATTTGAACAAACGGTCTTATCCCGATCACAACGTAACGCCCTGAGGGCTGATTCTATAGATGGATGTCTGGTTCGCTACGCGCTACATTTCCCGTTTTTCAGGATAAGGAAGCGTCATGCGGATGTTGATTGGGGGAATAGCGATGGCGATGCTGGCGGGTTGTTCATTGCCGGCATCCCTGGTTCCAGGTGAGCCTAACGTCAGCAAGTACAGTAACAAGGCTCCCAAAGAATACGCCGCGTGTCTTTTGCCACTATGGCAGCAGGAAGTCCCCAAGACGACTCAGACCGGTATTTCCAATGGCTACCGGATCAACGCGCCCAGCATTATTACGGCTGACGAGATTCTGGACATCGTGAAATACAAGGACGGCAGTCGAGTCTCGCTGTATCAGGGCCCGCCATGGGCCAAGTCGGGCGCGATGCGCAAGGCCGTTCGTAGCTGCTTGTAAGACTCAATGCATGTGAGTTTCGGTTGTAAGCGCCGTATGTCGGAACTGAGGAACGGTCATTCGCTGGATAACATCCAAGTGAAAACTGTCCCTGGGAGTTTGGCGATGAATGATGATCAAAAGAAGCAAGCCCTGGCGGCCTGGTACAAGCTTCTGAAAGAACCGGAAATTCACATGGATGTTGAGGAACAGTACGACGAGTTGCTCAAGGCCGCCGACGAGATGGAACGTACCGGGCTGATCAGCGGCGTGGAATGGCGCAAGTTGGTGAAAGAGGCGAGCACTGCATTTGCAACGGCAACAGAGGGCGTGGACGGCGGCACCTCTGCGGCCGCACACGGTCATTTACGGTAACTCCTCCCAACTCACCTGCCTCAAGCCATTTTCCTGTGCATGGCTTCGTAGCGCATCAAAGTCTTGCTGATCGTGATTGTCCCCATACGAAAGCCCGATCCCCGAATGCAGGCAGGCGTAGTACCAAGCGTCTGCCTCAGACATATGGGAGTCGGGTTGAATAAAAATATGCCGAGTCTTGTTGAAGCCATACGTGATTTGAAAATATCGAGGGCGGTTCATCCGAATCTCCAGGTGCTGCCACTACGACATTAATGGCGTAGTGCCAGTTCCTTCTCTTTTTCGGACTTTTGTCTGCTTCAATAAATGAGCATTGTTTTGCCCTCATTCAGTCTTGCGCGTGCTCAGGGCACGTTGACGCGGGGGGAGCGCTCAGACAGCGTGCATTGAAGACATTCGTTATTGAGCTGCAAACATTCTTCCTCGGCTTCTGTCCGTGTCGGATAGGTTGTGGGCAGCCTGCGCTTTTCTTCATTGTCATAGAGGTTGAACCCTATGGGGGCGGTTTTGCAGTAGAAGCGCGTTCCGTTGCGCGTTGACCCCGTTTCCGTGGGAATGGCGGGAACCACAACGAATCTTGGAATCATCCTCGCGTACTCCTTCTGAATTCACCTTAATGGATAGCGGCTACTAGCCACTACCGCAAGGGAGCATTTGAAGTATCCGATGAAGAGGCCGGTTTGCTGAGCGGTTGCTGGCAGGGAAGTCATCAGGAACTGGAGCGACGGCGATCGACGCCAGACGGGTTGCCGGTGTTTATCAGCCTTCGCTCTGTCAGGATGTTATGAAGTGCCTGGCGGGCGTCAGCGTCCAGCTGGTGCTCTCTTTCCTTGAGTTCAAGGAGGATGGGTGTGGACCAGGTGCGATAGGTTTTCTCGGTTTTGTGAATAGACGTCATTTATCCTCCTTGATCACGCGCCCGCTGGGGTATCAGGGTCACTCGATTCGGTAGAAACCCTAGTCGAGGAAACGGCTCTGCGCCAGTGAATCGCACTGCAATGGTGCGTCTGTTGGCGCATGACAGATCAAATGGGTCTCTGAGATCTCGATTGCCGCTCGCTTGATGAAGAAAAGCAGAATTTTTGGAAGAGGGGGTTGACCACGTATTTCAATGCTGTACTATTCGCCTCCCGCTAACGAGCATATCGATGTTTGTTCCAGCGTAAGTAGTTGATTTGGCTAGTAAAATCAGAAACTTTTTAGGTTGCAATTTGAAAAGGGTGCTGTAGAATGCGCACCTCGGTTGAGACGAAAGATCTTAACCAACCGCTCTTTAACAACTGAATCAAGCAATTCGTGTGGGTGCTTGTGGAGTCAGACTGATAGTCAAC
>NZ_RXHX01000020.1:0-109002 GCF_005930655.1 Pseudomonas sp. FSL W5-0299 | reverse complement strand
TTCCCCATGTGAGAGTAGGTCATCGTCAAGATTAAATTCCGAAACCCCTATCTGCGTATGCAGGTAGGGGTTTTGTTTTGTCCGCAGGAAAATCTGGCTCTCCGGGTTTCTATGCAACGGCCCGGGGCATGGCTATCATGCGGGCCTCATTGTGAGGCGAGACTTGCATGCTGACGTTGTTAAAGCTTCTTAAGGATGGCAAGTTCCATTCGGGTCAGGCCCTGGGCGTCGCCTTGGGCATCAGTCGTAGTGCGGTATGGAAGCAGCTACAGCATTTAGAAGCTGAGCTTGGCTTGTCTATCCACAAGGTGCGCGGACGTGGCTATCAATTGGCTACGCCACTGACGCTGCTTGATCCTGCCCGCATAAAAGAACAGGCGCCCTCGTGCGACTGGCCTATTCTGCTCTTCGACTCAATTGACTCCACTAATGCTGAAGCGTTGCGCGCAATACACCGAGGCCAGGCTGCACCATTTTTGGTGCTCTCCGAACGGCAGACTGCGGGTCGCGGCCGACGTGGGCGAAATTGGGCCAGTCCTTTCGCAGAAAACATCTATTACAGCCTCGTATTGCGCATCGAAGGTGGAATGCGTCAGCTCGAAGGGTTGAGTCTTGTGGTCGGGCTTGCTGTCATGCAAACGTTGAGAGATCTCGGTATCCCGGGCGCGGGCTTGAAGTGGCCCAACGATGTTCTGGTTGGTCAGAAAAAGATCGCCGGGATATTGCTCGAGTTGGTGGGTGATCCTGCTGATGTGTGTCACGTGGTGCTGGGTGTTGGAATTAATGTGAACATGCAGGCAACCGATGAGATTGATCAGCAATGGACATCCGTGCGGCTGGAGTCGGGCGGGGTGCTTGATCGCAATCACCTTGTCGCGCAATTAGGGTTGATGCTTCAGAAATATCTGACCCGTCATCAGATTGATGGGTTTTCCGCCATTCAGCGGGAATGGGAGCAGAACCATCTTTGGCAAGGGCGGGCAGTCTCGTTGATTGCTGGTGTCAACCAGATTGATGGTGAGGTGTTGGGTATCGACAGCCAGGGTGCCTTACGCTTGAAGGTAAATGGTGTGGAAAAAGTCTTTAGTGGTGGTGAGCTCAGCCTGAGGTTGCGTGATGATTCTTGAGCTCGACTGCGGAAACAGTTTTATAAAGTGGCGCGTTCTCTATGCGGATGCCAAGCAGGTGTTTGGAGAGGGGGTGGTGGATTCGGATCTCGCGTTGCTGGAAAGCCTGAATCGACTTGAGGGGCTGTCCCTCAAACATTGTCGGTTGGTCAGCGTGAGAACGACCGAAGAGACTGCTGCATTGACTTCTCTACTGGCACAAACGTTCTCAGTGTCCGCGATATGTGCCGCGCCGGCGCGCGAGATGGCTGGCGTTCGAAATGGATACGAAGAGTTCGAGCGGTTGGGACTTGATCGATGGCTTGCGATGCTTGGTGGATTTCATCTTTCCCCAGGAGCCTGTCTGGTGCTCGATTTCGGTACGGCAGTGACTGCAGATTTTATTGCGGGGGACGGAGAGCATCTTGGCGGGTTTATTTGCCCTGGAATGCCTCTGATGCGCAACCAGTTGCGAACTCATACCCGTAAGATTCGCTATGGCGATATCGCAGCCGAGCGTGCGCTGGAAAGCCTCGTGCCTGGTCGCACAACTGTTGAGGCGGTTGAGCGTGGATGTTCGCTGATGTTGAGGGGGTTTGTCCTGACTCAGCTGGAAATGGCGCGTAGTTATTGGGGGGAGGATTTTGCGGTATTCCTCACGGGAGGCGATGCGACGCTCGTCTCTGAAATCGTACCGGATGCCAGGCTGGTTCCAGACCTGGTGTTTGTAGGTCTGGCGATGGCATGCCCTTTGTCTTGAGGTTCTTATGCGTTGGTTGTTCCTGCTGTTGCTGGTTCTTAATGTCTTCTATTACATCTGGCATCAACAAGAGGCCCCGCTGCGTGCGAAAGATGTAACGCCTTTGAGTTTGTATCGAGGATCGCACCAGGATATCCGTTTGCTAAGCGAGGCAGCTGATGCGGGGCGTGAGAAGGTAAAGTTGGCGTCGACCGATAGTGGCTGCCTTTATTTGGGTGGTTTCACCCGTCAGGAGGTCGCCCTGGCAGCTGAGCGCCGACTGGGTAGGATGGATATCAAAGTTCAAGCCTTGCCAAAAGACTCCTCTGATCCGTCTGGCTACTGGCTCCGTGTAGCACCTGAAAGCCGGCGTTTAGTGGATGATCTTCAGATGCTAAACCTTTCCAAAGAATTCAATGAGTTAAAACATAAAATAATGCCGTGCGAGGGGGTTGCGCCTTCGGAATAGTTTGCATAGAATGGCGCCCGCTTCGCAGTGAAGACCTTTAACGGTCAGCGGTACGAAGCGGTGTCAACGCAGCTAACCTCAGGTTTTTAATGAGAAAATGCTTGACAGAAGGTCGGCATGATATAGAATGCCGGCTCGCTTAGGAGGGGTTCCCGAGCGGCCAAAGGGATCAGACTGTAAATCTGACGTCTACGACTTCGAAGGTTCGAATCCTTCCCCCTCCACCATTTTTAGCGAGAGCTGCAAGCTCCGCGGGTATAGTTTAGTGGTAGAACCTCAGCCTTCCAAGCTGATGATGCGGGTTCGATTCCCGCTACCCGCTCCAAGTTTGCAGGTCCTGCAAAGGTGTTACGCTCTTGTAGCTCAGTTGGTAGAGCACACCCTTGGTAAGGGTGAGGTCAGCGGTTCAAATCCGCTCAAGAGCTCCATATAACAAGGCAGATATGAAAATATCTGCCTTTGTTTTAATGGCTGGTATTACTGTTTAAATCTTCTGCTGGGGGTTGCTTCGATGGCTAAGGAAAAGTTCGAACGTAATAAGCCGCACGTCAACGTAGGCACCATTGGTCACGTAGACCACGGCAAAACTACCCTGACCGCTGCGCTGACCCGTGTCTGCTCCGAGGTTTTCGGTTCGGCAAAGGTTGACTTCGACAAGATCGATAGCGCCCCAGAAGAAAAAGCGCGTGGTATCACCATTAACACAGCTCACGTTGAGTACGATTCGGCTGTGCGTCACTACGCACACGTTGACTGTCCAGGTCATGCCGACTACGTAAAGAACATGATTACCGGTGCTGCTCAGATGGATGGCGCTATTCTGGTTTGCTCGGCCGCTGATGGTCCGATGCCGCAAACCCGTGAGCACATCCTGTTGTCCCGTCAGGTTGGCGTTCCGTACATCGTTGTCTTCCTGAACAAGGCTGACATGGTTGACGATGCTGAGCTGTTGGAGCTGGTTGAGATGGAAGTGCGCGATCTGTTGAGCACTTACGATTTCCCAGGCGACGACACTCCTATCATCATTGGTTCGGCGCTGATGGCGTTGAACGGTCAAGACGACAACGAGATGGGTACCACTGCCGTCAAGAAGTTGGTCGAGACGCTGGATACATATATTCCGCAGCCTGAGCGTGCTATTGATAAGCCGTTCTTGATGCCGATCGAGGATGTGTTCTCGATCTCCGGTCGCGGCACTGTTGTGACTGGTCGTGTTGAGCGTGGCATTGTCCGCATTCAGGAAGAAGTTGAGATTGTTGGTCTTCGTGACACTGTCAAAACTACTTGTACTGGTGTTGAGATGTTCCGCAAGCTGCTCGACGAAGGTCGTGCTGGCGAGAACTGCGGCGTTCTGCTGCGCGGTACCAAGCGTGATGATGTCGAGCGTGGCCAGGTACTGGTCAAGCCGGGCACAGTCAAGCCGCATACCAAGTTCACTGCTGAGGTTTACGTTCTGAGCAAGGAAGAAGGAGGGCGTCATACTCCGTTCTTCAAGGGTTATCGTCCGCAGTTCTACTTCCGTACAACTGATGTGACTGGTAACTGCGAATTGCCAGAAGGCGTTGAAATGGTGATGCCAGGTGACAACATTCAAATGACTGTCACTCTGATCAAAACCATCGCGATGGAAGATGGCTTGCGTTTCGCTATCCGTGAAGGCGGTCGTACCGTCGGCGCTGGTGTCGTAGCCAAAGTTATCGAGTAAATTGTTGTAATGTCTTTTTCGGGCCGGCATAATGGTCGGCCTGATTTTGTTTTAGGTCAGTAGCTCAATTGGCAGAGCGACGGTCTCCAAAACCGTAGGTTGGGGGTTCGATTCCCTCCTGACCTGCCAGATTCACTTGGTGTGTCTGGCTTTCTTTTCACAGGATCTTCATAGATGACTCCTAAAGCTGAAGCTCAAGGCTCTCGCTTCGATCTGCTCAAGTGGCTTGTAGTAGTCGCCTTGGTGGTTGTTGGCGTTGTTGGCAATCAGTATTACTCTGCTTCGCCGATCCTGTACCGCGTACTTGCATTGCTCGCCATTGCTGCCGTAGCTGCCTTTGTAGGCCTGCAGACAGTCAAGGGCAAGTCTTTCTTTGTACTGGTTAAGGAAGCTCGCACCGAAATTCGTAAAGTCGTGTGGCCAACTCGCCAAGAAACCACGCAGACCACGCTGATTGTTGTGGCTGTTGTTCTGGTTATGGCGTTGCTGTTGTGGGGGCTTGATTCCCTGCTCGGCTGGCTTGTTTCCTTGATTGTCGGCTAAGGGTGTCCCGTGGCTAAGCGTTGGTACGTTGTGCATGCTTACTCCGGTTACGAGAAGCATGTCATGCGCTCGTTGGTAGAGCGCGTAAAGCTGGCTGGCATGGAAGATGGCTTTGGCGAGATTCTGGTTCCCACTGAAGAAGTGGTTGAAATGCGTAATGGCCAGAAACGCAAAAGCGAGCGCAAATTCTTCCCAGGTTATGTGCTGGTTCAGATGGACATGAATGAGGGTACTTGGCACTTGGTCAAGGATACTCCTCGGGTGATGGGTTTCATCGGTGGTACAGCTGATAAACCTGCGCCGATCACTGATAAAGAGGCAGAAGCGATTCTGCGTCGTGTTGCTGATGGTAGCGACAAGCCGAAGCCGAAGACGTTGTTCGAGCCGGGCGAGTCGGTACGTGTCAATGACGGGCCGTTTGCTGATTTCACTGGAACGGTCGAAGAAGTTAACTACGAAAAGAGCCGGATCCAAGTGGCAGTGCTCATTTTCGGTCGCTCTACTCCGGTAGAGTTAGAGTTCAGTCAGGTCGAAAAGGTCTAGCTGAGCAAGCATCCCAACCCCGCAGCCCTAGGCTGTGGGGTTTTGTCGTCACTGGGATAAACGCGCAAGTAACCGGGGAGCCTTTCGAGGCGTTCGAACCCGTAATTGGAGTGCCTCATGGCCAAGAAGATTACCGCTTACATCAAGCTGCAAGTGAAGGCCGCTCAGGCTAACCCAAGCCCACCTGTTGGTCCTGCTTTGGGTCAGCACGGCGTGAACATCATGGAATTCTGCAAGGCTTTCAACGCCCGTACTCAGGGTATTGAACCAGGTCTGCCGACTCCAGTGATCATCACTGTCTACAGCGACCGTAGCTTCACTTTCGAAACCAAGTCCACCCCTGCTTCGGTTCTGCTGAAGAAGGCTGCTGGTCTGACTAGCGGTTCCGCTCGTCCGAACACCGTTAAGGTTGGCACCGTGACCCGTGCTCAGCTGGAAGAAATCGCGAAAACCAAAAACGCGGATCTGACTGCAGCTGATATGGACGCAGCCGTGCGTACTATCGCCGGTTCTGCTCGTAGCATGGGCCTTAACGTGGAGGGTGTGTAATGGCTAAGTTGACCAAGCGTCAAAAGGCTATCGCCGGCAAAATCGAAGCGGGCAAGTCCTACAACTTTGTAGATGCTGCCGCCCTGCTGGCTGAGCTGTCGACTGTCAAGTTCAGCGAGTCGTTCGACGTTGCTGTAAACCTGGGTGTTGACCCGCGTAAATCTGACCAGGTTGTTCGTAGCGCTACTGTGCTGCCACACGGCACTGGCAAGACCGTTCGCGTAGCTGTGTTCACCCAGGGTCCAGCTGCTGAGGCCGCTCTGGCTGCCGGCGCTGACCGTGTAGGTATGGACGACCTGGCTGCCGAAATGAAAGGCGGCGACCTGAACTATGACGTAGTTATCGCATCCCCGGATGCCATGCGCGTTGTTGGTCAGTTGGGTCAGATCCTGGGCCCGCGCGGCCTGATGCCTAACCCTAAAGTCGGCACCGTAACGCCAGACGTAGCTACCGCGGTTAAAAACGCCAAGGCTGGTCAGGTTCGTTATCGCACCGACAAAAACGGCATCATTCACACCTCCGTTGGCAAAGTCGGCTTTGATGCCGTCAAGCTGAAGGAAAACGTTGAAGCCCTGATCGCTGATCTGAAGCGTATCAAGCCAGCTTCCTCGAAAGGTATTTACGTCAAGCGCGTTACCCTGAGCACCACCATGGGTCCAGGTCTGGTCATCGACCAAGGCTCGCTCGACGCGTAAGACACAGATTGGCGCAAGCAATTGCGCCAATTGAAAGATTGGGGTCCCTGCCTGGCGGGGGCTATCCAAGACCGTAGGCGACGCAAGTCTTAAACCTCAAGCCTACGCAGATGGTGCTCCCGGTTCCTTACCGAATCAGACACCAAAACGACATCTGGCCTCGGTTGGATGAAACGGTAACAAGCAGGAGTTTTTCCCGTGGCAATTAAACTTGAAGACAAGAAGGCCATCGTCGCTGAAGTCAACAAGGCTGCCCAAGTTGCTCTGTCCGCTGTCGTGGCTGATGCCCGTGGCGTAACAGTAGGCGCTATGACCGGACTCCGTAAAGAGGCTCGTGAAGCTGGCGTTTACGTACGTGTTGTACGTAACACCCTGCTCAAGCGCGCCGTTGCTGGCACTCAATATGACGTGCTCAACGACGTGTTCACTGGCCCGACCTTGATTGCATTCTCCAAAGAACATCCGGGCGCTGCTGCTCGTATCTTCAAAGAGTTCGCAAAAGGTCAGGATAAGTTCGAGATCAAGGCAGCTGCGTTTGAGGGCAAGTTCCTCGCGGCTAATCAGATCGACGTACTGGCAAGCCTGCCGACCCGTGACGAAGCAATTTCTCAGCTGATGAGCGTGATTCAAGGCGCAACCAGCAAATTGGCTCGTACTCTGGCGGCTCTTCGCGACCAGAAAGAAGCCGCTGCAGCCTAAGGCTGAGCGACACCTTTCAGCGTTTATTGTTTATTTCGACGGCCGCGTAGGCTGTCACCCCAATACAGGAATTTATAGTCATGTCTCTGACTAACGACCAAATCATCGAAGCAATCGGCGAAAAATCCGTTCTGGAAATCGTTGAGCTGATCAAGGCCATGGAAGAGAAGTTCGGCGTTTCTGCTGCCGCTGCTTCCGCTGGTCCAGCTGCTGTCGCTGCTGTTGTTGAAGAACAAACTGAATTCAACGTCATGCTGCTGGAAGCTGGCGAGAAGAAAGTTAACGTGATCAAGGCAGTACGTGAACTGACCGGTCTGGGCCTGAAAGAAGCCAAGGCTGTAGTTGACGGCGCTCCTGGCATCGTTCTGGAAGCTGTTTCGAAAGACGCAGCTGACAAAGCCAAAGCCACTCTGGAAGAAGCAGGCGCTAAAGTCGAGCTGAAGTAAGCATCGACTTTGCTCCTCCAGCCCGAGCGTTAAGCGAAAGGCTGATGGCTGGTGGCTCTTGCCACCGGCCTTTTTCCGTTATTGGCAGCCGACTGGGTCGGTGCTGGTAACGAGCTGTAACCACCCGATGCGGTGGCGCAAACCATGGGGTTTGCACGATTTTCTGGCTGCTCCCGTCGGGAGGGGCCAAACAAGCAGGTGACCAAGCTGGGGAACGCTGATGGCTTACTCATATACTGAGAAAAAACGTATCCGCAAGGACTTTAGCAAGTTGCCGGACGTCATGGATGTGCCGTACCTCCTGGCCATCCAGCTGGATTCGTATCGTGAATTCTTGCAAGCGGGAGCGACTAAAGATCAGTTCCGCGACGTGGGCCTGCATGCGGCCTTCAAATCCGTTTTCCCGATCATCAGCTACTCCGGCAATGCTGCGCTGGAGTACGTCGGTTATCGCCTGGGCGAACCGGCATTTGATGTCAAAGAATGCGTATTGCGCGGTGTGACTTACGCCGTACCTTTGCGGGTAAAAGTGCGCCTGATCATTTTCGACAAAGAATCGTCGAACAAAGCGATCAAGGACATTAAAGAGCAAGAAGTCTACATGGGTGAAATCCCCCTGATGACTGAGAACGGTACCTTCGTAATCAACGGTACCGAGCGTGTAATCGTTTCCCAGCTGCACCGTTCCCCGGGCGTGTTCTTCGACCACGACCGTGGCAAGACGCACAGCTCCGGCAAACTGCTGTACTCCGCGCGCATCATTCCTTACCGCGGTTCGTGGCTGGACTTCGAGTTCGACCCGAAAGACTGCGTGTTCGTGCGTATCGACCGTCGTCGCAAGCTGCCTGCATCGGTACTGCTGCGCGCGCTCGGCTATACCACTGAAGAAGTGCTCGACGCGTTCTACACCACCAACGTTTTCCACCTGAGCGGCGAAACCCTCAGTCTGGAACTGATTGCTTCGCGTCTGCGTGGTGAAATCGCTGTTCTTGATATTCAGGATGAGAAGGGCAAGGTCATCGTTGAGGCTGGTCGCCGTATTACTGCGCGCCACATCAACCAGATCGAAAAAGCCGGTCTCAAGACCCTGGAAGTGCCTCTGGACTACGTCCTGGGCCGCACTACCGCCAAGGCCATCGTGCATCCGGCAACCGGCGAAATCCTGGCAGAGTGCAACACCGAGCTGAACACCGAGATCCTGGCGAAAATCGCCAAGGCCCAGGTTGTTCGCATCGAAACTCTGTACACCAACGATATCGACTGCGGTCCGTTCGTTTCCGACACCCTGAAGATCGACTCCACCAGCAACCAATTGGAAGCGCTGGTCGAGATCTATCGCATGATGCGTCCAGGCGAGCCGCCAACCAAAGACGCTGCCGAGACTCTGTTCAACAACCTGTTCTTCAGCCCTGAGCGCTATGACCTGTCTGCGGTCGGCCGGATGAAGTTCAACCGTCGTATCGGTCGTACCGAGATCGAAGGTTCGGGCGTGTTGTGCAAAGAAGACATCGTCGCGGTACTGAAGACTCTGGTCGACATCCGTAACGGTAAAGGCATCGTCGATGACATCGACCACCTGGGTAACCGTCGTGTTCGCTGCGTAGGCGAAATGGCCGAGAACCAGTTCCGCGTTGGCCTGGTACGTGTTGAGCGTGCGGTCAAAGAGCGTCTGTCGATGGCTGAAAGCGAAGGCCTGATGCCGCAAGACCTGATCAACGCCAAGCCAGTGGCTGCGGCGGTGAAAGAGTTCTTCGGTTCCAGCCAGCTTTCCCAGTTCATGGACCAGAACAACCCGCTGTCCGAGATCACCCACAAGCGTCGTGTGTCTGCACTCGGCCCTGGCGGTTTGACTCGTGAGCGTGCTGGCTTTGAAGTTCGTGACGTACACCCGACTCACTATGGTCGTGTATGCCCGATTGAAACGCCGGAAGGTCCGAACATCGGTCTGATCAACTCCCTGGCAGCCTATGCGCGCACCAACCAGTACGGCTTCCTCGAGAGCCCGTACCGTGTGGTGAAAGACGCTCTGGTCACCGACGAGATCGTGTTCCTGTCCGCCATCGAAGAAGCTGATCACGTGATCGCTCAGGCTTCGGCCACGATGAACGACAAGAAAGTCCTGATCGACGAGCTGGTAGCTGTTCGTCACTTGAACGAATTCACCGTCAAGGCGCCGGAAGACGTCACCTTGATGGACGTATCGCCGAAGCAGGTAGTTTCGGTTGCTGCGTCGCTGATCCCGTTCCTTGAGCACGACGACGCCAACCGTGCGTTGATGGGTTCGAACATGCAGCGTCAAGCTGTACCAACTCTGCGCGCTGACAAGCCGCTGGTCGGTACCGGCATGGAGCGTAACGTAGCCCGTGACTCCGGCGTTTGCGTCGTGGCTCGTCGTGGTGGCGTTATCGATTCCGTCGACGCCAGCCGTATCGTGGTTCGAGTTGCTGATGACGAAGTTGAAACCGGCGAAGCTGGTGTCGACATCTACAACCTGACCAAGTACACCCGCTCCAACCAGAACACCTGCATCAACCAGCGTCCGCTGGTGCGTAAAGGTGATCGGGTTCAGCGTAGCGACATCATGGCCGACGGTCCGTCCACCGATATGGGTGAGCTGGCTCTGGGTCAGAACATGCGCATCGCGTTCATGGCATGGAACGGCTTCAACTTCGAAGACTCCATCTGCCTGTCCGAGCGTGTGGTTCAGGAAGATCGCTTCACCACGATCCACATTCAGGAACTGACCTGTGTGGCGCGTGACACCAAGCTTGGGCCAGAGGAAATCACTGCAGACATCCCGAACGTGGGTGAAGCTGCACTGAACAAGCTGGACGAAGCCGGTATCGTTTACGTAGGTGCTGAAGTAGGCGCAGGCGACATCCTGGTTGGTAAGGTCACTCCGAAAGGCGAGACCCAGCTGACTCCGGAAGAAAAACTGCTGCGTGCCATCTTCGGTGAAAAAGCCAGCGACGTTAAAGACACCTCCCTGCGCGTGCCTACCGGCACCAAGGGTACCGTCATCGACGTACAGGTCTTCACCCGCGACGGCGTTGAGCGTGATGCTCGTGCACTGTCGATCGAGAAGACTCAACTCGACGAGATCCGCAAGGACCTGAACGAAGAGTTCCGTATCGTTGAAGGCGCCACTTTCGAACGTCTGCGTTCCGCTCTGGTCGGCCACAAAGCCGAAGGCGGCGCCGGCCTGAAGAAAGGTCAGGACATCACCGACGAAGTTCTCGACGGTCTTGAGCATGGTCAGTGGTTCAAACTGCGCATGGCTGAAGATGCTCTGAACGAGCAGCTTGAGAAGGCTCAGGCCTACATCGTTGATCGCCGCCGTCTGCTGGACGACAAGTTCGAAGACAAGAAGCGCAAACTGCAGCAGGGCGATGACCTGGCTCCAGGCGTGCTGAAAATCGTCAAGGTTTACCTGGCAATCCGTCGCCGCATCCAGCCGGGCGACAAGATGGCCGGTCGTCACGGTAACAAGGGTGTGGTCTCCGTGATCATGCCGGTTGAAGACATGCCGCACGATGCCAATGGCACTCCGGTCGACGTCGTCCTCAACCCGTTGGGCGTACCTTCGCGTATGAACGTTGGTCAGATCCTTGAAACCCACCTGGGCCTCGCGGCCAAAGGTCTGGGCGAGAAGATTAACCGGATGATCGAAGAGCAGCGCAAAGTCGCTGAGCTTCGTAAATTCCTCGACGAGATCTACAACCAGATCGGCGGTCGTAACGAAGATCTGGATAGCTTCTCCGACCAGGAAATCCTGGATCTGGCGAAGAACCTGCGTGGCGGCGTTCCAATGGCCACTCCAGTGTTCGACGGCGCCAAGGAAAGCGAAATCAAGGCCATGCTGAAACTGGCAGACCTGCCAGAAAGCGGCCAGATGCAGCTGACCGACGGCCGTACCGGCAACAAGTTCGAGCGCCCGGTTACTGTTGGCTACATGTACATGCTGAAGCTGAACCACTTGGTAGACGACAAGATGCACGCTCGTTCTACCGGTTCGTACAGCCTGGTTACCCAGCAGCCGCTGGGTGGTAAGGCGCAGTTCGGTGGTCAGCGTTTCGGGGAGATGGAGGTCTGGGCACTGGAAGCATACGGTGCTGCTTACACTCTGCAAGAAATGCTCACAGTGAAGTCGGACGATGTGAACGGCCGTACCAAGATGTACAAAAACATCGTGGATGGCGATCACCGTATGGAGCCGGGCATGCCCGAGTCTTTCAACGTGTTGATCAAGGAAATTCGTTCCCTCGGCATCGATATCGATCTGGAAACCGAATAACACGTGACGCGAATCGAGAGCGGGGCAGGATTGCCCGCTCTCTGCTCCGCCAGGAGGAAAGGCCTTGAAAGATCTACTGAATTTGCTGAAAAACCAGGGTCAAGTCGAAGAGTTCGACGCCATCCGTATTGGATTGGCATCGCCTGAGATGATCCGTTCGTGGTCGTTCGGTGAAGTTAAAAAGCCGGAAACCATCAACTACCGTACGTTCAAACCTGAACGTGACGGCCTGTTCTGCGCCAAGATCTTTGGCCCGGTAAAGGATTACGAGTGCCTGTGCGGTAAGTACAAGCGCTTGAAGCACCGTGGCGTAATCTGCGAGAAGTGCGGCGTTGAAGTCGCGCTGGCTAAAGTTCGTCGTGAGCGCATGGCGCACATCGAACTGGCCTCGCCAGTTGCCCACATCTGGTTCTTGAAATCGCTGCCGTCGCGTATCGGCTTGCTGATGGACATGACCCTGCGTGATATCGAACGCGTTCTCTATTTCGAGAGCTATGTCGTTATCGATCCAGGCATGACCACCCTTGAAAAAGGTCAGCTGCTCAACGACGAGCAGTACTTCGAAGCGCTGGAAGAGTTCGGCGACGATTTCGATGCCCGCATGGGTGCCGAAGCTGTCCGTGAACTGCTGCACGCTATCGACCTGGAACACGAGATTGGCCGTCTGCGCGAAGAAATTCCGCAAACCAACTCCGAAACCAAAATCAAAAAGCTGTCCAAGCGTCTGAAGTTGATGGAAGCCTTCCAGGGTTCCGGCAACCTTCCGGAATGGATGGTGCTGACCGTTCTGCCGGTTCTGCCGCCAGATCTGCGTCCACTGGTCCCGCTGGATGGCGGTCGCTTCGCGACTTCCGACCTCAACGATCTGTATCGTCGAGTGATCAACCGTAACAACCGCTTGAAGCGTCTGCTCGATCTGTCCGCTCCGGACATCATCGTGCGCAACGAAAAGCGTATGTTGCAGGAAGCTGTCGATGCACTGCTCGACAACGGTCGTCGTGGCCGCGCTATCACCGGTTCGAACAAGCGTCCTCTGAAATCCCTGGCTGACATGATCAAGGGTAAGCAAGGTCGTTTCCGTCAGAACTTGCTCGGTAAGCGTGTTGACTACTCCGGTCGTTCGGTAATTACCGTAGGTCCGACCCTGCGTCTGCACCAGTGCGGTCTGCCGAAGAAAATGGCCCTCGAGCTGTTCAAGCCGTTCATCTTCGGCAAGCTGGAAATGCGTGGTCTCGCTACCACCATCAAAGCTGCCAAGAAGATGGTCGAGCGCGAGCTGCCAGAGGTTTGGGACGTTCTCGCTGAAGTGATCCGTGAACACCCGGTTCTCCTCAACCGTGCACCGACCCTTCACCGTCTGGGTATCCAGGCGTTTGAGCCGGTACTGATCGAAGGTAAGGCTATCCAGCTGCACCCTCTGGTCTGTGCTGCGTACAACGCCGACTTCGACGGCGACCAAATGGCCGTGCACGTACCGCTGACACTGGAAGCCCAGCTGGAAGCGCGTGCGTTGATGATGTCGACCAACAACATTCTGTCGCCAGCCAACGGTGAGCCAATCATCGTTCCGTCGCAGGACGTTGTATTGGGTCTGTACTACATGACTCGTGAAGCGATCAACGCCAAAGGCGAAGGTCGTGTGTTCGCGGATCTGCAAGAAGTTGACCGTGTGTTCCGTGCCGGCGAAGCCGCGCTGCACGCCAAGGTCAAAGTGCGGATCAACGAAACCGTCAACGATCGTGATGGTGGCAGCGTCAAGAACACCCGTATCGTCGACACCACTGTCGGCCGTGCGCTGTTGTTCCAGGTTGTTCCACCTGGCCTGTCATACGACGTCGTCAACCAGCCGATGAAGAAAAAGGCGATCTCCAAGCTGATCAACCAGTGCTACCGCGTGGTTGGTTTGAAAGAGACCGTGATCTTCGCTGACCAGTTGATGTACACCGGTTTTGCTTATTCGACCATCTCCGGCGTTTCCATCGGTGTTAACGACTTCGTTATCCCGGATGAAAAAGCCCGCATCATCGGTGCTGCTACCGACGAAGTGAAAGAGATCGAAAGTCAGTACGCCTCCGGCCTGGTAACCCAGGGCGAGAAGTACAACAAAGTGATCGACCTTTGGTCCAAGGCGAACGACGAAGTTTCCAAGGCGATGATGGCCAACCTCTCGAAAGAGAAAGTCATCGACCGTCATGGCGTCGAAGTCGACCAAGAGTCCTTCAACTCGATGTACATGATGGCCGACTCGGGCGCACGGGGTTCTGCTGCGCAGATCCGTCAGCTCGCCGGTATGCGTGGCCTGATGGCCAAGCCGGACGGTTCCATCATCGAAACGCCGATTACTGCGAACTTCCGTGAAGGTTTGAGCGTACTTCAGTACTTCATCTCCACTCACGGTGCTCGTAAAGGTTTGGCGGATACCGCGTTGAAAACTGCGAACTCCGGTTACCTGACTCGTCGTCTGGTAGACGTGGCGCAGGATCTGGTTGTGACCGAGATCGATTGCGGCACCGAACATGGCCTGGTAATGACTCCGCACATTGAAGGCGGTGACGTTGTCGAGCCGTTGGGTGAGCGCGTATTGGGTCGTGTCATTGCTCGTGACGTGTTCAAGCCAGGTACCGAAGAAATCATCGTTCCTGCCGGCACGCTGGTAGACGAGAAGTGGGTCGAGTTCATCGAGCTGAACAGCATCGACGAAGTGATCGTGCGTTCGCCGATCAGCTGCGAAACCCGCTATGGCATTTGCGCCAAGTGCTACGGCCGTGACTTGGCTCGTGGTCACCAGGTGAACATCGGTGAAGCGGTCGGCGTTATCGCTGCCCAGTCCATCGGTGAGCCGGGTACCCAGCTGACCATGCGTACGTTCCACATCGGTGGTGCGGCAAGCCGGACCTCCGCAGCTGATAGCGTTCAGGTGAAGAATGGCGGTACCGTCCGTCTGCATAACCTGAAACACGTTGAGCGAGTGGATGGTTGCCTGGTTGCTGTGTCCCGTTCCGGTGAGCTGGCGATCGCTGATGACTTCGGTCGTGAGCGCGAGCGTTACAAGCTGCCGTACGGTGCTGTGATTTCGGTTAAAGAAGGTGACAAGGTCGACGCTGGCGCAATCGTGGCCAAGTGGGATCCGCACACTCACCCAATCGTTACCGAAATGAAAGGTACCGTGACCTACGTGGGCATGGAAGAAGGCATCACGATCAAGCGTCAGACTGACGAATTGACCGGTATGACCAACATTGAAGTACTCGACGCCAAAGACCGTCCAGCTGCCGGTAAAGATATCCGTCCTGCTGTGAAGATGGTTGATGACAATGGCAAGGATCTCTTGCTGCCGGGTACCGACGTAATTGCTCAGTACTTCCTGCCTGCTAACGCCCTGGTCGGTGTAGCGGACGGCGCGAAAATCGCGATCGGTGATGTTATCGCTCGTATTCCGCAAGAGACTTCGAAAACCCGTGACATCACCGGTGGTCTGCCGCGTGTTGCCGACTTGTTCGAAGCCCGTCGTCCGAAAGAAGCCTCGATTCTGGCTGAAGTCAGCGGCACCATCGCGTTCGGTAAAGAGACCAAAGGCAAGCGCCGTCTGGTCATTACCCCGAACGACGGTAGCGATCCGTATGAAGAGCTGATTCCGAAGTGGCGTCACCTGAACGTCTTCGAAGGCGAACAGGTAAACCGCGGCGAAGTTATCTCCGACGGCCCAAGCGATCCACACGACATCCTGCGTCTGCTGGGTGTGAGTGCGCTGGCCAAGTACATCGTGAACGAGATCCAGGACGTTTATCGTCTGCAAGGCGTGAAGATCAACGATAAGCACATCGAGACCATCCTGCGTCAGATGCTGCGTAAAGTTGAAATCGCTGAATCCGGCGATTCCAGTTTCATCAAGGGCGACCAGATGGAATTGACTCACGTTCTGGTAGAGAACGAGCGTCTGGCTGGCGACGAGAAATTCGTTTCCAAGTTCACTCGCGTGCTGCTGGGTATCACCAAGGCGTCGTTGTCCACCGAATCGTTCATCTCGGCGGCTTCCTTCCAGGAAACCACTCGCGTACTGACCGAAGCGGCGGTAACCGGCAAGCGCGATTACCTGCGCGGCCTGAAAGAAAACGTAGTCGTGGGTCGTCTGATCCCGGCCGGTACCGGTCTGGCTTATCACAGCGAGCGCAAGCGCCGCCGTGATGCTGACAAACCGTTGCGCGTTAGCGCCAGTGAAGTGGAAGCTGCACTGACCGAAGCACTGAACTCGAGCGGTAACTGAGTTCTGCGGTAAATGAGTGTGGGGCCCCGGTCGTTCCGTTCATCGAATCGAGACAATTTGTCGAGGTTGGATGAGCGGGGAGGTCGGGGCCTTGCCTTGACTGGGGACAAGATCCTCTTTAGACTCTTGTACCCCTAAATTTGGCGGGAATTCGTTCCTGCCATTTTGCTTTTCTTGCAAGACAATAGCGTCGCAAGACAACAGTGGAGCTAGTAGATGGCAACTATCAACCAGCTGGTACGTCAGCCGCGTAAGCGTATCGTCGAGAAATCCGACGTGCCTGCGCTGCAGAACTGCCCGCAACGTCGTGGCGTATGCACCCGTGTGTATACCACCACGCCGAAAAAACCTAACTCGGCACTGCGTAAAGTATGCCGTGTGCGTCTGACCAACGGTTTCGAGGTTTCCTCGTACATCGGCGGTGAAGGCCACAACCTGCAAGAGCACAGCGTGGTACTGATCCGCGGCGGTCGTGTAAAAGACTTGCCAGGTGTTCGTTACCACACCGTACGCGGTTCTTTGGATACTTCCGGCGTTAAAGGTCGTAACCAGGGTCGTTCGAAGTACGGTACCAAGAAGCCTAAGTAGTAGCGGCTTTTTGTAAGAACTGATTTTCTATTTTTCTGAGTCGATAAGAGTAAGGTCGGAGGCGTCCCGAAAGGGCACCGATTCCGAGCGAACCTGAAGACCGTTTGAGGGCTTATCCATGCCAAGAAGACGCGTAGCAGCCAAGCGCGAAGTGCTTGACGATCCAAAATACGGCAGCCAGATCCTGGCCAAGTTCATGAACCACGTAATGGAAAGCGGCAAGAAAGCCGTTGCCGAGCGTATCGTTTATGGCGCGCTGGAAAAGGTTAAAGAACGCAAGAACAGCGATCCCCTGGAAATCTTCGAGAAAGCTCTCGACGCCATCGCTCCGCTGGTCGAAGTAAAGTCGCGCCGTGTAGGCGGTGCTACTTACCAGGTTCCGGTCGAAGTTCGTCCGTCCCGTCGTAACGCTCTGGCAATGCGCTGGTTGGTAGACTTCGCCCGTAAGCGCGGCGAGAAGTCTATGGCTCTGCGTTTGGCTGGCGAACTGTTGGACGCTGCTGAAGGCAAAGGTGCTGCAGTTAAGAAGCGTGAAGACGTGCACCGTATGGCTGAAGCCAACAAGGCTTTCTCGCACTACCGCTTCTAATTTTAGCGTCACTAATTTTGCGAGGGCTTTATGGCTCGTACTACACCGATTAATCGCTACCGTAACATTGGTATCGTTGCTCACGTGGATGCTGGTAAAACCACCACCACCGAGCGCGTCCTTTTTTACACTGGCAAAAGTCACAAAATGGGCGAGGTGCATGACGGCGCCGCGACCACAGACTGGATGGTGCAGGAGCAGGAGCGTGGTATTACCATTACTTCTGCTGCTATTACCGCCTTCTGGCAGGGTTCCGAGAAGCAGCACAAAGACCAGTATCGCTTCAACGTCATCGACACCCCGGGCCACGTTGACTTCACTATTGAAGTTGAACGTTCCTTGCGTGTTCTCGACGGCGCGGTCGTTGTGTTCTGCGGCACCTCGGGTGTTGAGCCTCAGTCGGAAACCGTATGGCGTCAGGCCAACAAGTACGGCGTTCCACGTCTTGTTTATGTAAACAAGATGGACCGTGCTGGTGCGAACTTCCTGCGCGTGATCGGTCAGATCAAACAGCGTCTGGGTCACACCCCGGTTCCAATCCAGTTGGCTATCGGTTCCGAAGACAACTTCCAGGGTCAGATCGACCTGATGGCTATGGAAGCTGTTTACTGGAATGATTCTGACAAAGGCATGGTTCCAGTTCGCAAGCCTATCCCTGCAGAACTGCAGGAACTGGCTGACGAATGGCGCGGCAATATGGTTGAAGCTGCGGCTGAAGCCAGCGAAGAGCTGATGAACAAGTACCTCGAAGGTGAAGAACTCACCAACGCGGAAATCAAGGCCGCTCTGCGTCAGCGTACTATCGCTGGTGAGATCGTTCTGGCTGTTTGCGGTTCTTCCTTCAAGAACAAGGGTGTTCCCCTGGTTCTCGACGCCGTGATCGACTACCTGCCTGCTCCTTCCGACATTCCTGCCATCAAGGGTACAGACCCGGATGACGAGACCAAGGAAATGGAGCGTCACGCAGACGACAGCGAGCCGTTCTCGGCTCTGGCGTTCAAGATCGCTACCGACCCATTCGTGGGTACCTTGACCTTCGTTCGAGTTTACTCGGGCGTGTTGGCCTCCGGCGACGGCGTGATCAACTCGGTTAAAGGCAAGAAAGAGCGTGTGGGTCGTATGGTGCAAATGCACGCAAACGCCCGTGAAGAAATCAAGGAAGTACGCGCTGGTGACATCGCGGCCTTGATCGGCATGAAGGACGTCACCACTGGTGAGACTTTGTGCAACGCTGACAAGCCAATCATCCTGGTTCGCATGGACTTCCCGGAGCCGGTTATTTCGGTTGCCGTAGAGCCTAAGACCAAGGATGACCAGGAAAAAATGGGTATCGCTCTGGGCAAGCTCGCTCAGGAAGATCCATCTTTCCGCGTCAAGACTGATGAAGAGACTGGTCAAACGATCATCTCCGGCATGGGCGAGTTGCACCTGGACATCCTGGTTGACCGGATGCGCCGTGAGTTCAACGTCGAAGCCAACATCGGTAAGCCACAAGTTTCGTACCGTGAGCGCATCACGAAGAGCTGCGAAATTGAAGGCAAGTTCGTTCGTCAGTCCGGCGGTCGTGGCCAGTTCGGTCACTGCTGGATTCGTTTTGCTCCTGCTGACGAAGGTCAGGAAGGTCTGCAATTCCTGAACGAAGTAGTGGGTGGTGTGGTTCCTAAGGAATACATCCCGGCTATCCAGAAGGGTATCGAAGAGCAGATGAAGAACGGCGTTGTGGCCGGCTATCCGCTAATCGGCCTGAAGGCTACCGTGTTTGATGGTTCTTACCACGACGTCGACTCCAACGAGATGGCGTTTAAGGTGGCTGCTTCCATGGCAACCAAGCAACTGGCCCAGAAGGGCGGTGGTGAGTTGCTTGAGCCGATCATGGCGGTAGAGGTTGTTACACCTGAAGACTATATGGGTGACGTGATGGGCGACCTTAACCGTCGTCGCGGCATGATCCTGGGTATGGAAGACACGGTCTCCGGCAAAGTAATTCGTGCTGAGGTTCCGCTGGGCGAGATGTTCGGTTATGCAACTGACGTCCGTTCCATGTCCCAAGGTCGCGCAAGCTACTCTATGGAATTCAAAAAATACAATACGGCTCCGTCGCACATCGTCGAAACCGTTACCAAAAAACAAGGCTGATTCAGCCCCTTTAGGCTAGGAGTTAATTGTCGTGGCTAAAGAAAAATTTGACCGTACCCTCCCGCACGTCAACGTTGGCACCATCGGTCACGTCGACCACGGTAAAACCACGCTGACCGCTGCTCTGACTCGCGTCTGCTCCGAAGTTTTCGGTTCGGCCGTTGTTGCTTTCGACAAAATCGACAGCGCTCCGGAAGAAAAGGCTCGTGGTATCACCATCAACACCGCGCACGTTGAATACAACTCGCTGATCCGTCACTACGCTCACGTTGACTGCCCAGGTCACGCTGACTACGTGAAGAACATGATCACCGGTGCTGCTCAGATGGACGGCGCTATCCTGGTTTGCTCGGCCGCTGATGGTCCGATGCCACAAACCCGTGAGCACATCCTGCTGTCCCGTCAGGTTGGCGTTCCGTACATCGTTGTCTTCCTGAACAAGGCTGACATGGTTGACGACGCTGAGCTGCTGGAACTGGTTGAGATGGAAGTGCGCGACCTGCTGAGCACTTACGACTTCCCAGGTGACGACACTCCGATCATCATCGGTTCGGCTCTGATGGCTCTGAACGGCCAAGACGACAACGAAATGGGCACCACTGCCGTTCGTAAGCTGGTTGAGACTCTGGACAGCTACATTCCAGATCCAGTTCGCGTTATCGACAAGCCGTTCCTGATGCCAATCGAAGACGTATTCTCGATCTCCGGTCGCGGTACTGTTGTAACTGGCCGTATCGAGCGCGGTATCGTCAAGGTTCAGGATCCACTGGAAATCGTTGGTCTGCGTGACACTACCGTCACCACCTGCACCGGTGTTGAAATGTTCCGTAAGCTGCTCGACGAAGGTCGTGCTGGCGAGAACTGCGGCGTTCTGCTGCGTGGTACCAAGCGTGACGACGTTGAGCGTGGCCAGGTTCTGGTTAAGCCAGGTTCGGTCAAGCCGCACACCAAGTTCGAAGCTGAAGTCTACGTTCTGAGCAAAGAAGAAGGCGGTCGTCACACTCCGTTCTTCAAAGGCTATCGTCCACAGTTCTACTTCCGTACTACTGACGTGACTGGTAACTGCGAACTGCCGGAAGGCGTTGAAATGGTAATGCCGGGCGACAACATCAAAATGGTTGTCACCCTGATCAAGACCATCGCAATGGAAGACGGTCTGCGTTTCGCTATCCGTGAAGGCGGTCGTACCGTCGGCGCTGGCGTCGTAGCCAAAATCATCGAGTAAGCTCTTTTCGAGTTGGCTTTGATGAATTGAAAAAGCCCCCGCTTAGCGGGGGCTTTTTTATTGGGTTGACACCTATATGGGGCGTCTATAGAATTGCGCCTCCTTTTAACGGGCGTATTGCGCTCGGTGGGAATAGCAGCCGGAGTCTGAAATCCAATGCAAAATCAGCAAATCCGTATCAGGTTGAAGGCTTTTGACCATCGCCTGATCGACCAATCCACCCAGGAAATCGTGGAAACCGCGAAACGTACTGGTGCTCAAGTGCGTGGTCCAATTCCACTGCCTACCCGTAAAGAGCGGTTCACCGTTCTGGTCTCCCCGCACGTCAACAAAGACGCGCGTGACCAGTACGAGATCCGTACTCATAAGCGCGTACTGGACATCGTCCAGCCAACGGATAAAACCGTTGATGCTCTTATGAAGCTTGATCTGGCGGCCGGTGTGGAAGTACAGATCAGCCTCGGCTAAGACTCGGTCTTAGTCGTGTAACGCTCTGAAATGGGCGGCCATAGCGGGTGAAAGCCCCGTACACTCATGAGGTTTACAACATGACTATTGGTGTAGTCGGTCGTAAATGCGGTATGACCCGTATTTTCACCGAAGAAGGTGTCTCCATTCCGGTCACGGTCATTGAGATCGAGCCGAATCGCGTCACCCAGTTCAAAACTGAAGAGACCGATGGCTATCGTGCAGTGCAAGTCACTGTAGGCGAGCGTCGTGCTTCGCGTGTTACAGCTGCTCAAGCTGGCCACTTCGCTAAAGCGAACGTTGCCGCTGGTCGTACCGTAATGGAATTCCGCCTTGAAGAAGGCGAGTACCAGGCCGGCGATCTGATCAACGCTGAAATCTTCGCCGCTGGTCAACTGGTTGATGTAACCGGTCAGTCCAAGGGTAAAGGCTTCCAGGGTACGATCAAGCGTTGGAACTTCCGCGGGCAAGATAATACCCACGGTAACTCCGTGTCCCACCGCGTTCCAGGCTCTATCGGCCAGTGCCAGACTCCTGGTCGTGTATTCAAGGGCAAAAAAATGTCCGGTCATATGGGCGCTGAGCGCGTGACCGTGCAGTCCCTCGAAGTAGTGCGCGTGGACGCTGAACGCAATCTGTTGTTGGTCAAGGGTGCTGTTCCTGGCGCTACTGGCGGCAACTTGGTTGTACGTCCAGCAGCCAAGGCTCGCGGTTAAGGGGAAGCTGACATGCAATTAAATGTAAATGACGCTCAAGCGATCGAAGTTTCCGAACTGACATTTGGCGGCGAATTCAACGAGACGCTGGTTCACCAAGCAGTCGTGGCCTACATGGCCGGCGGCCGTCAAGGTAGCAAGCAGCAAAAGACCCGTTCCGACGTTCGTGGTGGCGGTAAGCGCCCATGGCGTCAGAAAGGTACTGGCCGTGCTCGTGCCGGTACTATCCGTAGCCCAATCTGGCGTGGCGGCGGTACCACTTTCGCAGCTCGTCCTCAGGATCACACCCAGAAGCTGAACAAGAAGATGTATCGCGCAGCAATGCGTTCCATCCTTGCTGAGCTGGTGCGTACTGATCGTCTGGTTGTGGTTCAGGACTTCGCTGTTGATGCACCGAAGACCAAAGATCTGCTGAACAAACTGACCGGCATGGGCCTGACTGACGTCTTGATCGTGTCTGAAGTAGTTGATCAGAACCTGTACCTGGCTGCTCGTAACCTGCCACACGTTGATGTACGTGACGTGCAGGGTTCCGATCCAGTTAGTCTGATCGCATACGACAAGGTGTTGATCACCGTGTCGGCCGTGAAGAAATTCGAGGAGCTGCTGGGATGAACCAGGAACGCGTATTTAAAGTTCTGCTTGGCCCGCACGTTTCCGAGAAGGCTACGGTTCTGGCTGACAAGAAAGGCCAGTTCGTTTTCAAGGTTGCAACTGACGCAACCAAGCTGGAAATCAAGAAGGCCGTCGAAAGCCTGTTCAGCGTGAAAGTAGAGCGTGTTACTACCCTGAATGTTCTGGGTAAGAGCAAGCGCACTGCTCGCGGTCTGGGCAAGCGTAATGACTGGAAGAAGGCAGTTATCTCCCTTCAGCCAGGCCAAGATCTCGATTTCAGCAGCAGTGCTGAGTAAGGAAGGGGTGCATCATGGCAATCGTTAAATGCAAACCGACTTCCCCTGGCCGCCGTTTTGTGGTCAAGGTGGTCAACCAGGAGCTGCATAAAGGCGCTCCTCACGCACCGCTGCTCGAGAAAAAATCGAAGACTGGTGGTCGTAACAACAATGGTCGCATTACCACTCGTCACATCGGTGGTGGCCATAAGCAGCATTATCGTCTGGTCGATTTCCGTCGCAACGACAAAGATGGCATCTCTGCCACTGTCGAGCGTATCGAATACGATCCAAACCGTACTGCTCACATCGCTCTGCTGCTGTACGCAGATGGCGAGCGTCGCTACATCATCGCCCCTAAAGGCGTGAGTGCTGGCGACCAGCTGATCGCAGGTGCTTTGGCGCCGATCAAGCCGGGCAACGCTCTGCAACTGCGTAACATTCCAGTTGGTAGCACCGTACACGGCATCGAATTGAAGCCAGGTAAAGGCGCGCAAATCGCTCGTTCCGCTGGTGCTTCGGCTCAGCTGATCGCTCGTGAAGGTGTCTACGTGACCCTGCGTCTGCGTTCTGGTGAGATGCGTAAAGTGCTGGCTGAATGCCGCGCGACCCTGGGTGAAGTCTCGAACTCCGAGCACAGCCTGCGTTCGCTGGGTAAAGCTGGTGCCAAACGCTGGCGTGGCGTTCGCCCAACCGTTCGTGGTGTTGCCATGAACCCGGTTGACCACCCACATGGTGGTGGTGAAGGTCGTACCTCTGGTGGTCGTCATCCGGTATCGCCATGGGGCTTCCCGACTAAGGGCGCGAAGACTCGTGGTAATAAGCGTACCGACAAAATGATCGTCCGTCGTCGCAAGTAAATAGAGGGATACGACAGTGCCACGTTCTCTGAAAAAAGGTCCTTTTATTGATCTTCACCTACTGAAGAAGATCGAAGTGGCGGCGGAAAAGAACGATCGCAAACCAGTTAAAACCTGGTCGCGTCGTTCGATGATCCTGCCACAAATGGTCGGTCTGACCATTGCAGTTCATAACGGTCGTCAACATGTTCCAGTTCTCGTGAACGAAGACATGGTCGGCCACAAACTAGGCGAGTTTGCCGGTACCCGCACATATCGTGGGCACGTGGCAGACAAGAAAGCCAAGCGTTAAGGGGTAAGGAACGATGGAAGTAGCCGCTAAGTTGTCGGGCGCTCGAATCTCCGCCCAGAAAGCCCGCTTGGTCGCCGACCAGATCCGCGGGAAGAAGGTGGGCGAAGCGCTCAACCTGTTGGCTTTCAGCAGTAAGAAAGCCGCCGAGATCATGAAGAAAGTGCTGGAGTCGGCCGTAGCCAACGCCGAGCATAACGAAGGCGCAGACGTTGATGACCTCAAGGTCAGCACCGTTTTCGTCAACGAAGGGCGTTCGCTGAAGCGAATCATGCCACGTGCCAAAGGCCGTGCTGATCGCATCGTCAAGCGGTCTTGCCATATCACTGTCAAGGTTGCTGACAAGTAACGGAGTCGAAGAGATGGGTCAGAAAGTACATCCCATTGGCATTCGCCTGGGAATCGTCAAGGAACACACCTCCGTCTGGTACGCAGACGGTCGGACTTATGCGGACTATTTGTTCGCTGATCTGAAGGTGCGTGAGTATCTCCAAGACAAACTAAAAAGCGCGTCCGTAAGCCGTATCGATATCCATCGTCCGGCTCAAACTGCACGTATCACCATCCACACCGCTCGTCCAGGTATCGTTATCGGGAAGAAAGGTGAAGATGTTGAGAAACTGCGTCAGGACCTGACCAAACAAATGGGTGTGCCTGTGCACATCAATATCGAAGAAATCCGCAAGCCGGAACTCGACGGTATGTTGGTTGCGCAGAGCGTAGCTCAGCAGCTGGAGCGTCGCGTAATGTTCCGTCGCGCTATGAAGCGCGCTGTACAAAACGCCATGCGCATTGGTGCCAAAGGCATCAAAATCCAAGTGAGCGGTCGTCTCGGCGGTGCTGAAATCGCACGTACTGAATGGTATCGCGAAGGTCGTGTGCCACTGCACACCCTGCGTGCCGACATCGACTATGCCAACTACGAAGCTCACACCACTTACGGTGTGATCGGTGTAAAGGTTTGGATCTTCAAAGGCGAAGTAATTGGTGGTCGCCAAGAAGAACTGAAACCACAAGCACCAGCGCCTCGTAAAAAAGCTGCTAAGTAAGGGGTACGCCAAATGTTGCAACCAAAGCGTACGAAGTTCCGCAAGCAGATGACAGGCCACAACCGTGGTCTGGCTCAGCGCGGTAGCAAAGTCAGCTTCGGCGAGTTCGCGCTGAAGTCTGTAGCTCGTGGTCGTCTCACCGCTCGTCAGATCGAGTCAGCGCGTCGTGCTCTGACCCGTCACGTTAAACGTGGCGGCAAGATCTGGATCCGTGTATTCCCGGACAAGCCTATTTCCAAAAAGCCACTCGAAGTTCGGATGGGTAAAGGTAAGGGTAGTGTGGAGTACTGGGTTGCCCAGATTCAGCCAGGCAAAGTCCTGTATGAAATCGAGGGTGTTTCTGAAGAGCTGGCGCGTGAGGCTTTTGCCCTGGCTGCTGCAAAGCTGCCGCTCGCCACCGCCTTTGTTAAACGGACGGTGATGTGATGAAAGCGAATGAACTTCGTGAAAAATCCGCACAGCAGCTGAACGAGCAACTGCTCGGCTTGCTGCGCGACCAGTTCAATCTGCGTATGCAGAAAGCAACTGGCCAGTTGGGGCAGTCTCATCTGCTCTCGCAAGTTAAGCGTGACATCGCTCGCGTGAAGACTGTGCTCAACCAGCAGGCAGGTAAGTAATCATGGCTGAAGCCGAAAAAACTGTCCGTACGCTGACTGGCCGTGTTGTCAGCGACAAGATGGACAAAACCATCACCGTTCTGATCGAGCGTCGCGTTAAGCACCCGATCTACGGTAAATACGTTAAGCGTTCGACTAAGCTGCACGCGCACGACGAAACCAATCAGTGCCACATCGGCGACAAAGTCACTATTCGTGAAACTCGTCCTTTGGCCAAGACCAAGTCTTGGGCGCTGGTTGATGTTCTCGAACGCGCTGTGGAAGTCTAAGGACTAGGGGTCGGAGAAATTATATGATTCAGACTCAATCCATGCTCGATGTGGCCGATAACAGCGGCGCTCGCCGTGTTATGTGCATCAAGGTGCTGGGTGGCTCCCATCGTCGTTACGCTGGTATCGGTGACATCATCAAAGTTACCGTCAAGGAAGCAATTCCTCGCGGTAAAGTGAAAAAAGGCCAAGTGATGACTGCTGTTGTAGTCCGCACTCGTCACGGTGTACGCCGTGCTGATGGCTCCATTATCCGCTTTGATGGCAACGCTGCTGTTCTTCTGAACAACAAGCAAGAGCCGATCGGCACCCGTATCTTTGGGCCAGTGACCCGTGAACTTCGTACTGAGAAGTTCATGAAGATCGTCTCGCTCGCCCCAGAAGTGCTGTAAGGAGATCCGACATGCAAAAGATTCGTCGTGACGACGAGATCATCGTGATCGCCGGCAAAGACAAAGGTAAGCGCGGTAAGGTGCTTAAGGTTCTCGCTAATAACCGTCTGGTTATTGGTGGTCTGAACCTGGTTAAGCGTCATACCAAGCCTAACCCGATGTCGGGCGTACAAGGCGGTATCGTCGAAAAAGAAGCTCCACTGGACGCTTCTAACGTCGCCATTTTCAACGGCGAAACCAACAAGGCTGACCGCGTTGGTTTCAAAGTAGAAGATGGCAAGAAAATTCGTGTCTTCAAGTCGACCCAAAAAGCGGTTGATGCTTGAACACTGCTAGGTAGAAGACCATGGCACGACTAAAAGAGATTTACTGGAAGGAAATCGCACCGAAGCTTAAGGAAGAACTTAAGCTTTCGAACGTGATGGAAGTTCCACGCGTTACCAAAATCACCCTGAACATGGGTCTGGGCGAAGCTGTCGGTGACAAAAAAGTCATCGAGCACGCTGTTGCCGACCTGGAAAAGATCACCGGTCAGAAAGTCGTTGTGACTTACGCTCGGAAATCCATCGCTGGCTTTAAAGTCCGTGAAGGTTGGCCGATCGGCGTCAAAGTGACTCTGCGCCGTGAGCGTATGTACGAGTTTCTGGATCGTCTGCTGTCGATCTCCCTGCCTCGGGTTCGCGACTTCCGCGGCCTGAATGCCAAGTCCTTCGATGGTCGTGGTAACTACAGCATGGGCGTTAAAGAGCAGATCATCTTCCCGGAAATCGACTACGACAAGATCGATGCTCTCCGCGGTCTGGACATTACCCTGACCACCACTGCCAAGAACGATGATGAAGGTCGCGCCCTGTTGCGTGCTTTCAAATTCCCGTTCCGCAACTGATTGGAGTAGGAAAATGGCCAAGATGAGCATGAAAAACCGCGAGCTGAAGCGTCAGCTCACGGTTGCCAAGTACGCCAAAAAGCGTGCAGCACTGAAAGCTATCATCGTTGATCTGAACGCAAGTCCAGAAGCACGTTGGGAAGCTACAGTAGCTCTGCAGAAGCAGCCACGTGACGCAAGCGCCTCGCGCATGCGTAACCGCTGCCGCCTGACCGGTCGTCCACACGGCGTTTACCGCAAGTTCGGCCTCGGCCGTAACAAACTGCGTGAAGCTGCAATGCGTGGTGACGTACCTGGTCTGGTTAAAGCCAGCTGGTAAGCACTATCAAAGTCTCGGTGTTCGGGATCGCAAGATCCTGACCACCGGTGACCTTGAACTTGAATCAAGCCCCTTTTGGGGCTTGATTCATTTGTGGGGTGTGTCTAGAATACCCGGCTCGCCTGAGCCCGTGCTTTTTCCGCATGGATGAGCTCGGCGACAAGTAGTAGCCGCAAGGCTAATTTTTTTGTATTAGGAGCGTCTAGCCCATGAGTATGCAGGACCCGTTAGCGGACATGCTAACTCGAATCCGTAATGCCCAGATGGCTGAAAAGTCCGTCGTAAGCATGCCATCTTCTACTTTGAAGGTAGCTGTTGCCAAAGTCCTGAAGGACGAAGGTTACATTGCGGGTTATCAGATCAGCAGCGAAATCAAGCCACTGCTGTCCATCGAGCTGAAGTACTTCGAAGGCCGTCCGGTCATCGAGGAAGTGAAGCGCGTTAGCCGTCCAGGCCTGCGTCAGTACAAGTCCGTCGATGATCTGCCAAAAGTTCGTGGCGGTCTCGGTGTGTCTATCGTCTCCACCAACAAAGGTGTGATGACGGATCGTGCTGCGCGCGCTGCCGGTGTCGGCGGCGAAGTTCTTTGCACTGTGTTCTAAGGGGGGATAAGCATGTCACGCGTCGCTAAGAACCCCGTTAAGCTGCCAGCCGGTGTCGAAGTAAAATTCGCAGGCCAACAGCTTTCGGTGAAGGGTGCCAAGGGCACTCTCGAACTGAACATCCATTCGTCCGTTGAGATCGTTGAAGAAGCTGGTGAGCTGCGTTTCGCTGCTCGCAATGGCGATCAACAAACTCGCGCAATGGCTGGTACCACTCGTGCGTTGGTAAACAACATGGTCCAAGGCGTAAGCCAAGGCTTCGAGCGTAAGCTCCAGCTGGTCGGTGTTGGTTACAAAGCGCAAGCAAAAGGCACAGTGCTGAACCTGGCTCTTGGCTTCTCGCACCCAGTGGATTATGAACTGCCGGAAGGCATCACCGCTGAGACTCCTAGCCAGACCGATATCCTGATCAAGGGCATCGATAAGCAGCTGGTAGGTCAAGTGGCCGCCGAGATCCGCGACTTCCGTCCACCAGAGCCGTACAAAGGCAAAGGTGTGCGCTACGCGGACGAAGTCGTCCGTCGTAAAGAAGCCAAGAAGAAGTAGGGCATAGCAAATGACCGACAAAAAAGTTACTCGACTGCGTCGCGCTCGCAAAGCACGCCTGAAAATGCACGAACTCGAAGTCGTGCGTCTCTGCGTGTTCCGCTCGTCGCAGCACATCTACGCCCAGGTCATTTCGGCCGACGGCAACAAAGTCCTGGCATCTGCCTCGACTTTGGATAAAGAACTGCGTGATGGCGCCACTGGCAACATCGACGCGGCCACTAAGGTTGGCCAGCTGGTCGCTACGCGTGCAAAAGCCGCTGGCGTCTCGCAGGTGGCTTTCGACCGCTCTGGCTTCAAGTACCACGGCCGCGTCAAGGCGCTGGCTGATGCTGCTCGTGAAGCTGGGCTGGAGTTCTAAGTTATGTCAAATAACGACCAAAAGCGCGACGAAGGCTACATTGAGAAGCTGGTTCAAGTTAACCGCGTAGCCAAAACCGTTAAAGGCGGCCGTATCTTCACTTTCACCGCGTTGACCGTGGTAGGTGATGGTAAAGGGCGTGTTGGCTTCGGCCGTGGCAAGTCACGTGAAGTGCCTGCTGCGATCCAGAAGGCAATGGAAGCTGCTCGTCGCAACATGATCCAAGTTGATCTGAACGGCACCACTCTGCAGTACGCAATGAAGTCCGGTCACGGCGCTTCGAAGGTGTACATGCAGCCTGCTTCTGAAGGTACCGGTATCATCGCTGGCGGCGCTATGCGTGCTGTCCTCGAAGTTGCTGGCGTTCAGAACGTTCTGGCCAAGTGCTACGGCTCGACTAACCCGGTAAACGTGGTTCACGCCACTTTCAAAGGTTTGAAAGCTATGCAATCTCCTGAATCCATTGCCGCCAAGCGTGGCAAAAGCGTCAAGGAGATCTTCTGATCATGGCTACCGTTAAAGTTACGCTGATCAAAAGCATGACCGGCCGCATCCCTAACCACAAACTGTGCGTTAAGGGTCTGGGTCTGCGTCGCATCGGTCACACTGTAGAAGTACTTGATACTCCCGAGAATCGCGGGATGATCAACAAGGCTTACTACATGCTGCGTGTCGAGGGTTAATCGATGAAACTCAATGATCTGAGTCCAGCGCCGGGTTCCCGTCGCGAAAAGCATCGTCCGGGCCGTGGTATCGGTAGTGGTTTGGGCAAGACCGGTGGCCGTGGCCACAAAGGTCAGTCCTCCCGCTCCGGTGGCACCATTGCTCCAGGCTTTGAAGGCGGTCAACAGCCGCTGCATCGTCGCCTGCCTAAGTTCGGTTTCGTTTCCCTGAAGGCCATGGACCGCGCAGAAGTGCGTCTGTCCGAGCTGGCTAAAGTGGAAGGCGACATCGTCACTGTGCAGTCCCTGAAAGATGCCAACGTGATCAACGTCAACGTACAGCGTGTGAAAATCATGCTGTCCGGCGAAGTTACTCGCGCTGTTACCATCGGAAAGGGAATCGGCGCCACCAAAGGTGCGCGTTCGGCTATCGAAGCAGCTGGCGGCAAGTTCGAGGAATAAATGGCTAAGCAAGGTGCTCTCTCTGCGCTCGGCAAAGGCGGTATGTCTGAACTCTGGGCTCGTCTGCGTTTTCTGTTCCTGGCGATTATCGTCTACCGAATAGGCGCACACATCCCGGTTCCAGGTATCAACCCGGACCGACTCGCGGACCTGTTTCGACAGAATGAGGGGACCATTCTTAGCTTGTTCAACATGTTTTCCGGCGGCGCGCTGGAGCGGATGAGTATCTTTGCACTGGGGATCATGCCGTACATTTCGGCATCGATCATCATGCAACTGATGACAGCCGTCAGCCCGCAGCTGGAGCAGTTGAAGAAGGAAGGTGAAGCTGGGCGTCGCAAGATTGCCCAGTACACCCGCTACGGCACTGTCGTCCTCGCTCTCGTTCAGGCAATTGGCATGTCCATTGGTCTGGCGGGGCAGGGCGTTGCGTTCACTGGTGACTTTGGCTTCCATTTCGTCGCGGTATCCACGTTTGTGGCTGGTGCGATGTTCATGATGTGGCTGGGTGAGCAGATTACTGAGCGTGGTGTTGGCAACGGTATCTCGATGTTGATTTTCGCAGGTATCGTCGCCGGTCTTCCGAGAGCGATCGGGCAGTCTTTCGAGTCTGCGCGTCAGGGTGATATCAACATTTTTGCCTTGGTTGCCATCGGTTTGCTGGCAGTAGCGATTATCGGTTTTGTGGTGTTCATTGAGCGTGGTCAGCGTCGTATTGCTGTTCATTACGCCAAGCGTCAGCAGGGTCGTAAGGTCTTTGCTGCGCAGACTAGCCACTTGCCGTTGAAGGTGAACATGGCCGGTGTTATTCCGGCCATTTTCGCGAGCAGCATTTTGCTGTTCCCGGCTTCGTTGGGTACCTGGTTCGGTCAGTCTGAAGGTATGGGCTGGCTGCAGGACATCTCGCAGTCGATCGCTCCTGGTCAGCCGTTGAATATTCTGCTGTTTAGTGCAGGGATTATTTTCTTCTGCTTCTTCTATACGGCGTTGATGTTCAATCCGAAAGACGTAGCGGAAAACCTGAAGAAGTCCGGTGCCTTTATTCCGGGCATCCGTCCAGGTGAGCAGTCTGCGCGCTACATTGATGGCGTTCTGACTCGTTTGACCCTGTTCGGTGCTCTATATATGACGGCCGTATGCCTGTTGCCCCAGTTCCTGGTGGTTGCAGCAAACGTTCCGTTCTACCTTGGCGGGACCTCGTTGCTGATCGTCGTCGTGGTTGTGATGGACTTCATGTCCCAAGTACAATCGCACCTCGTTTCGCACCAGTACGAATCCCTGATGAAGAAAGCCAACCTGAAGGGTTACGGCAGCGGCATGTTGCGCTGAGTACCCATAAGGTTCGAGGAGTTGGTGATGAAAGTTCGTGCATCGGTGAAAAAGCTGTGCCGCAACTGCAAGATTATTCGCCGCGAAGGTGTTGTTCGAGTAATTTGCAGCGCGGAACCGCGTCACAAACAGCGCCAAGGCTGAGTGTGATTGTGCTTCAAGCCCGGTAGCTAGTGCGCTACCGGGTTGATTATTTGTTATTACAGCGATATTATCTCGCGCCCTATTTCTTGGCTTCCGGGGCGTAGGTAGCTGTCAATTGGAGTCCCACTGAATGGCCCGTATTGCAGGCGTTAACATTCCAGATAACAAGCATACTGTTATCTCGCTGACCTACATCTATGGTGTTGGTCGCACTACTGCGCAGAAGATCTGTGCAGTGACTGGGGTAAACCCAGCCGCAAAGATCAAGGATCTGAGCGACGAGCAGATTGAACAGCTGCGTGGCGAAGTGGCGAAGTTCACCACTGAAGGTGACCTGCGTCGCGAAATCAACATGAAAATCAAGCGTTTGATGGACCTCGGTTGCTATCGCGGTCTGCGTCATCGTCGTGGTCTTCCAGTGCGCGGTCAGCGTACCAAGACTAACGCGCGTACCCGTAAAGGTCCGCGTAAGCCGATCCGCAAGTAATCGCCCCAGCGAATCGACAGGAAATTAATCATGGCTAAACCTGCTGCTCGTCCTCGTAAAAAAGTTAAAAAGACAGTGGTTGATGGCATCGCCCACATCCATGCATCTTTTAACAACACAATCGTGACCATCACCGACCGTCAAGGCAACGCTCTTTCCTGGGCTACCTCCGGTGGTTCGGGTTTCCGCGGTTCCCGCAAGTCCACCCCGTTTGCTGCTCAAGTAGCTGCTGAACGTGCTGGTCAAGCTGCGCTGGAATACGGTCTGAAAAACCTCGACGTTAACGTCAAAGGTCCAGGCCCAGGTCGTGAATCTGCAGTCCGCGCTTTGAACGGCTGTGGCTACAAGATCGCCAGCATCACCGACGTGACGCCAATCCCGCACAACGGGTGCCGTCCGCCGAAGAAGCGCCGCGTGTAATCCAGGAGATTGTAAAGAATGGCTCGTTACATTGGTCCAAAATGCAAACTCGCTCGTCGCGAAGGCACCGATCTCTTTCTGAAGAGCGGCGTGCGCGCGATCGAATCGAAGTGCAACATCGAAGCAGCACCTGGTATCCACGGCCAACGCCGCGGTCGCCAGTCCGATTACGGCACCCAACTGCGTGAAAAGCAGAAGGTCCGTCGTATCTACGGCGTTCTCGAGCGTCAATTCAGCGGCTACTACAAAGAAGCTGCTGGCAAGAAAGGTGCAACCGGTGAAAACCTGCTGCAACTGCTCGAATGCCGTCTGGACAACGTTGTATACCGTATGGGTTTTGGCTCTACTCGTGCCGAATCCCGTCAGCTGGTATCGCACAAATCCGTCAGCGTTAACGGTCAGACCGTAAACGTACCGTCCTACCAGGTTCGTGCTGGTGACGTGGTCGCGATTCGCGAGAAAGCAAAGAACCAACTTCGCATTGTCCAAGCTCTCGATCTGTGTGCCCAACGTGGCCGCGTAGAATGGGTAGAAGTAGACACTGAGAAGAAGTCGGGCGTTTTCAAGAACGTTCCTGCTCGCAGTGATCTGTCCGCCGACATCAACGAAAGCCTGATTGTCGAGCTCTACTCCAAGTAAGGGCTAGAAAATAGGTGCATCCATGCAGATTTCGGTAAATGAGTTCCTGACACCCCGCCATATTGATGTGCAGGTTGTCAGTCCAACCCGCGCCAAGATCACTCTCGAGCCTCTCGAGCGTGGTTTCGGCCACACCCTGGGCAACGCGCTGCGACGCATCCTGTTGTCCTCAATGCCCGGCTGTGCAGTAGTCGAGGCCGAGATTGACGGTGTGCTCCATGAGTACAGCGCCATCGAAGGCGTACAGGAAGACGTAATTGAAATCCTGTTGAACCTTAAAGGTCTGGCTATCAAGCTGCACGGTCGTGACGAAGTTACGCTGACCTTGTCGAAGAAGGGTTCGGGGGTGGTTACCGCTGCCGATATTCAGCTGGATCATGATGTCGAGATCGTTAACCCCGATCACGTAATCGCTAACCTGGCGTCTAACGGCGCCCTGAACATGAAGCTCACCGTAGCTCGTGGTCGTGGTTATGAACCGGCAGACTCGCGTCAGAGCGATGAAGACGAAAGCCGCAGCATCGGTCGCTTGCAGCTTGACTCTTCGTTCAGCCCGGTTCGCCGTATCGCATACGTGGTGGAAAACGCCCGTGTCGAGCAGCGTACTAACCTGGACAAGCTGGTTATTGATCTGGAAACCAACGGTACCCTGGATCCTGAAGAGGCTATCCGCCGCGCTGCAACCATTCTGCAACAGCAGCTGGCTGCGTTCGTCGACCTCAAAGGTGACAGTGAGCCAGTGGTTATCGAGCAGGAAGACGAGATCGATCCGATCCTGCTTCGCCCGGTTGACGATCTGGAACTGACTGTACGTTCGGCTAACTGCCTTAAGGCGGAAAACATCTACTACATCGGTGACCTGATTCAGCGTACCGAAGTAGAGCTGTTGAAGACTCCGAACCTTGGCAAGAAATCCTTGACTGAAATCAAGGACGTTCTGGCCTCCCGCGGTCTGTCCCTCGGCATGCGCCTCGACAACTGGCCGCCTGCAAGTCTTAAGAAGGACGACAAGGCGACTGCCTGATCGTCGTAATCACCGAACGTTGTGTTTGGTAAGGAATGAACCATGCGTCATCGTAAAAGTGGTCGTCACCTGAGCCGCACCAGCTCGCACCGCAAGGCCATGTTTCAAAACATGGCGGTGTCGCTGTTCGAGCACGAGCTGATCAAAACTACACTGCCAAAAGCTAAAGAACTGCGTCGCGTTGCTGAGCCGCTGATCACTTTGGCCAAGACAGACAGCCTGGCTAACCGCCGTCTGGCTTTCGACCGTACTCGTTCGAAGGCTATCGTTGGTAAGCTCTTCAACGACCTGGGCAAGCGTTACGCTACCCGTGAGGGTGGCTACCTGCGCATCCTCAAGTGCGGTTTCCGCACTGGCGACAACGCGCCTATGGCGTATGTCGAGTTGGTTGATCGTCCTGCCGGTGGTGAAGCTGTATCCGCTGAGTAAGACGTCAGTCTGAAACGAAGAACCGGGCCTAGTGCCCGGTTTTTTGTGCGCGCTCGAAAAGCATTGCCATCAATGCATGAATAGAAAGGTAATTAGTAATTTTCTATCGATAGTCGCAACGCAATGAATTTGTAGCTGTAACGTTCCTGATCAATACTCCCCCTCAGCCGATAGCCGGCAGTTAAAGACTGACAGAGGAAGAGATCGCATGAGTCAAAATAAAACGCTGACCACCGCCAGTGGCGCTCCTGTCGCCGACAACCAGAATTCCCGTTCCGCCGGCCCTCGTGGTCCGCTGCTGCTCGACGACTTTCACCTGATCGAAAAGCTTGCCCACTTCAATCGCGAGAACATCCCTGAGCGCCGTGTACACGCAAAGGGCTCGGGTGCTTACGGCACGTTTACTGTCACTCGCGACATCACCCCGTACACCAGCGCTAAACTGTTTGAATCGGTCGGCAAGCAAACTCCGACGTTCTTGCGCTTTTCTACGGTTGGCGGCGAACGGGGTTCGGCCGATACCGAGCGCGATCCGCGTGGCTTTGCCCTGAAGTTCTACACCGAGGAAGGTAACTGGGACATCGTCGGCAACAACACGCCCGTGTTCTTCATCCGTGATCCGTTGAAATTTCCGGACTTTATCCACACCCAAAAGCGTCTGCCGCAGAGCAATCTGAAAAGCGCGCAGATGATGTGGGACTTCTGGTCGCACTCGCCTGAGGCGCTGCACCAGGTCACTATTCTGTTCTCCGACCGTGGCATTCCTGACGGCTATCGTCACATGCACGGCTTTGGTAGCCACACCTACAGCTTGATCAACGCCAATGGCGAGCGGCACTGGGTGAAGTGGCACTACAAGACTCAGCAAGGCATCAAAAACCTGGCGCCTGCAGAAGCGGCACGTTTGGCCGGTACCGATCCGGATTACGCGCAGCGTGACCTGTTCGGGGCGATTGAGCGCGGTGACTTCCCGAAATGGCGTGTGTGCATTCAGATCATGACCGAGGCTCAGGCCGCGGCGCACTATGAGAACCCGTTCGATGTGACCAAAACCTGGTCGCAGAAAGAGTTTCCGTTGATCGAAGTCGGCGAGCTGGAGCTCAATCGCAATCCGCAAAACTACTTTGCCGAAGTCGAGCAAGCGGCATTCGGCCCGAGCAACATGGTCCCGGGCGTTGGTCTTTCTCCGGACCGCATGCTCCAGGGCCGCGTGTTCGCTTATGCCGACGCGCACCGCTACCGCATTGGCACCAATCATCAGCAACTACCGGTGAATGCGCCCCGCAGCCCGGTGAATAGCTATCAGCGTGATGGTTCGATGGCATTCGGCAGCAATGGCGGTGCAGCACCTAACTATGAGCCGAACAGCTACGTCGATTCGCCGAAACAAGCGCCTCGCTACGCTGAGCCACCGTTGGCATTGAGCGGTGCCGCTGATCGTTACGATCATCGTGAAGACTCCGACTACTACAGCCATGCCGGTGCTCTGTTCCGACTCATGAGTGACGAGCAGAAAGCGCTGCTGACCAACAACATTGCCGGAGCCATGGCCGGCGTTTCCGGTGATGTGATTGATCGTCAATTGCAGCACTTCTTCAAGGCCGATCCGGCGTATGGAGAAGCAATTGCAAGGGCGTTGGGTGTACAGCTTAACGAAGTCTAAACGAGAAGCAGAACCGCCCTCATTTGGGCGGTTTTTGCGTTATTTGAACCACTTTTCTCAGAATATCTTCGCTTTTATCGCGTAAACGGAGTGACCAAACAGTCGCCTTGGTTCAAACTACAGACTTTCATGCAGGGAGATGTAGGGCGATGCAAGGGCACCCAGACGTAATCGATTACCTCAACACGTTGCTGACCGGCGAACTGGCGGCGCGTGATCAGTATTTCGTCCATTCGCGGATGTATGAGGACTGGGGTTTCACCAAGCTCTACGAACGCATCAACCACGAGATGGAAGAAGAGGCCGGGCACGCTGATGCCCTGATGCGTCGGATTCTGATGCTCGAAGGCACGCCGCGCATGCGTCCGGACGATCTTGATGTTGGCACCACTGTGCCGGACATGCTCGCCGCTGACCTGCGACTTGAATATAAAGTCCGCGCCGCGCTCTGCAAGGGCATCAAACTCTGCGAGCAACACCAGGACTATGTCAGCCGCGAGATGCTGCGGGTTCAATTGCATGACACTGAAGAAGACCACACCTACTGGCTTGAAAAGCAGATGGGTCTGATCAAGTTGATCGGTCTTGAGAACTACCTGCAATCTCACGCCTGATTGCTCCCTATACAAAAAAGCCCCTGTCACCGACAAAGTGACAGGGGCTTTTTCGTGGGCCCGATTCAGGCCTTGTCGCGAGCCAGCAGCGGCTTGAGGTAGAAGCCGGTGTGAGATTGCTTCATCTCGGACACTTCCTCCGGGGTACCAACCGCAATGATCTGGCCGCCCTTGGAGCCGCCTTCCGGCCCCAGGTCCACCAACCAGTCGGCGGTCTTGATCACGTCCAGGTTGTGCTCGATCACCACCACAGTGTTGCCGTGGTCGCGCAGTCGATGCAGTACGTCGAGCAATTGCTGAATATCCGCGAAGTGCAAGCCGGTGGTTGGTTCATCGAGGATGTACAGCGTCTTGCCGGTATCGCGCTTGGACAGTTCACGGGAGAGCTTCACCCTTTGGGCTTCACCGCCGGACAACGTCGTCGCCGATTGCCCCAGCTTGATGTAGGACAGACCTACGTCCATCAATGTCTGAAGCTTGCGCGCTAGCGCAGGAACCGCGTCAAAGAACACCCGCGCTTCCTCGATGGTCATCTCGAGGGTTTCGTGGATGCTCTTGCCCTTGTACTTGATTTCCAGTGTCTCGCGGTTGTAACGCTTGCTCTTGCAGACGTCGCACGGGACATAGATGTCCGGCAGGAAGTGCATTTCCACCTTGATCAGGCCATCGCCCTGACACGCTTCGCAGCGTCCGCCCTTCACGTTGAAGGAGAAGCGTCCCGGACCATAACCGCGTGAGCGTGATTCCGGTACGCCGGCGAACAGTTCGCGAATCGGCGTGAACAGCCCGGTGTAGGTCGCCGGATTAGAGCGCGGCGTTCGGCCGATAGGGCTCTGGTCGATATCGACGACCTTATCCAGATGCTCCAGTCCCTTGATGCTGTCGTGAGCGGCCGCCTCAAGCGTCGTTGCACCGTTGAGTGCCGTAGCGCTCAAGGGAAACAGCGTATTGTTGATCAGCGTCGATTTGCCCGAGCCGGACACACCGGTCACGCACGTCAACAGACCTATCGGAATGTCCAGGTCGACATTGCGCAAGTTGTTACCGCGAGCGCCCTTGAGCGACAGTGACAACTTCTTGTTACGCGGTGTGCGTTTGGCTGGAACGGCAATCTTTACTCGGCCCGACAGGTACTTGCCGGTCAAAGAATCAGGATGCGCCATCACTTCGGCCGGCGTCCCTTCGGCAACAATATGCCCACCGTGGACCCCCGCGCCCGGCCCGATGTCCACCACGTAGTCGGCCAGGCGAATAGCGTCTTCGTCATGCTCGACCACGATCACCGTGTTGCCGATGTCGCGCAGGTGCTTGAGTGTGCCGAGCAACCGATCGTTATCACGTTGATGCAGACCGATCGACGGCTCATCGAGGATGTACAGAACCCCCACCAGGCCGGCGCCAATCTGGCTGGCCAGGCGAATCCGCTGAGCTTCACCGCCGGACAACGTGTCGGCACTGCGATCCAGCGAAAGATAGTCGAGGCCTACGTTGACCAGGAACTGCAGGCGCTCGCGGATCTCCTTGAGAATCTTGTCGGCAATTTCACCGCGACGGCCCGTGAGCTTCAGTATGCCGAAATACTCGCAAGCATCGCCAATCGGCAGATTGGTCACCGCCGGCAGCGTCTTCTCGCCCACCCAGACGTGCCGCGCCTCACGACGCAAGCGCGTGCCACGGCAATCCGGGCAGGGCTGGGTGCTGAGGAACTTGGCCAGCTCTTCACGCACTGAAGCCGACTCGGTTTCGCGATAGCGGCGTTCCAGGTTCGGCACGATGCCTTCGAACGGGTGCGAGCGTTTGACGATATCGCCGCGGTCGTTCAGGTATTTGAAGTCGACGTTTTGCGAACCGCTGCCATGCAGAATGAATTTCTGCTGATCCGCCGAAAGGTCGTTGAACGGCACTTCCAGGCTGAACTTGTAGTGCGAAGCCAGCGACCCGAGCATCTGGAAGTAATAGACGTTGCGCCTGTCCCAGCCGCGAATAGCGCCCTCGGCCAGCGTCAACTCGCCGTTCACCAGACGCTTGATGTCGAAGAACTGCTTGACCCCCAGACCATCGCAGGTCGGGCAAGCGCCGGCGGGGTTGTTGAAGGAGAACAGCTTGGGTTCCAGCTCGCTGATCGCATGGCCGCAAATCGGGCAGGCGAAGCGCGCGGAGAAGATGATCTCTTCGCCGGGCTCGTCGTCCATCGGCGCGACCAGTGCGATCCCGTCTGCCAGTTTCAGCGCGGTTTCGAACGACTCGGCCAGGCGCTGCTGCAGATCGGCGCGGACCTTGAAGCGGTCGACTATTACATCAATCGAGTGCTTCTTTTGCTTATCCAGCTTCGGCAGCTCATCCAGTTCGCAGATCCTGCCGTTGACCCGGGCCCGGACAAAGCCCTGGGCGCGCAGTTCTTCGAAGACCGAAAGGTGTTCGCCTTTGCGCTCGCGAATCACCGGGGCCAGCAGCATCAGCTTGCTGCCCTCCGGTTGCGCGAGGACCAGGTCGACCATCTGGCTGACGGTTTGCGCTTCCAGCGGAATGTCGTGATCCGGGCAACGTGGAATACCCACGCGTGCGTACAGCAGGCGCAGGTAGTCGTAGATTTCGGTGATGGTGCCGACCGTCGAGCGCGGGTTATGCGAGGTCGATTTCTGTTCGATGGAAATGGCTGGCGACAAACCTTCGATGGTGTCGACGTCAGGCTTTTCCATCATCGACAAAAACTGCCGGGCATAGGCCGACAGTGATTCGACATAGCGGCGTTGGCCTTCGGCATACAGCGTGTCAAACGCCAGGGACGATTTGCCGGATCCGGACAGGCCGGTGATGACGATCAGTTTGTCCCGTGGCAGGGTCAGGTCGATGTTCTTCAGGTTGTGGGTTCGGGCCCCACGAATCAGGATCTTGTCCAAAGTGGCCTCGCTTGGCGGGCGTCGAAAACGTAGGAGTATACGGCCAAATACTGGATGGATGCACACTATCAAACGAGCGGAGTTGTGTCTTACATGAAGAGTCTGTCAGCGGAGCGCGTCAAAGCGTCGCGATATACCCCGTCAATCGATGGGACTGGTAGAATCGCCGCCGGTTCACATGAGGTTTTTCCATGCACGATCCCCACAGCGAACGCATGAGTGGCAGTGAGACCCGCGCAGCAAGCGGGCTGGCCCTTGTGTTCGCCTTCCGTATGCTTGGCATGTTCATGGTGTTGCCGGTACTGGCGACCTATGGGATGGATCTGGCAGGAGCGACCCCGGCCCTCATCGGACTGGCGATTGGCGCTTACGGCCTGACCCAGGCAATCTTTCAGATTCCTTTCGGCTTTATTTCCGACCGCATCGGCCGTCGTCCGGTGATTTACCTCGGGCTGATCATCTTCGCCCTCGGTAGCGTGCTGGCAGCCAATGCCGATTCGATCTGGGGCGTCATCGCCGGACGCATCCTGCAAGGCGCCGGGGCTATTTCCGCCGCAGTGATGGCGTTGCTTTCAGACCTGACCCGCGAGCAGCACCGGACCAAAGCCATGGCCATGATCGGCATGACGATTGGTCTGTCCTTCGCAGTGGCCATGGTTGTCGGGCCGCTGTTGACCCGCGCCTTCGGCCTGTCGGGGTTGTTCCTCGCCACGGGCGGCATGGCGCTGTTCGGCATCGTGATCGTCATGTTCATGGTGCCGCGTTCCACCGGACCGTTGCAGCACCGTGAGTCCGGCGTCGCCCGTTCGGCGCTGATGCCGACGCTAAAGCACCCGGACCTGCTGCGCCTGGACCTTGGCATTTTTGTGTTGCACGCGATGTTGATGTCGAGCTTCGTTGCATTGCCCCTGGCTCTGGTGCAAAAAGCCGGGCTGCCCAAAGAGCAGCACTGGTGGGTCTACCTCACCGCGCTGCTGATCTCCTTCTTCGCCATGATCCCGTTCATTATCTACGGCGAGAAGAAACGCAAAATGAAACGAGTTTTATTGGGCGCAGTGCTGACGCTGATGCTCACTGAGCTATTCTTCTGGCAGTTCGGCGACAGCCTGCGGGCTCTGGTGATCGGGACGGTGGTGTTCTTTACCGCGTTCAACTTGCTGGAAGCTTCGTTGCCATCGCTGATCAGCAAGGTTTCACCGGCGGGCGGCAAAGGCACGGCGATGGGGGTTTATTCCACCAGCCAGTTCCTCGGTTCGGCGCTGGGGGGGATCCTCGGCGGCTGGATGTTCCAGCACGGCGGTTTGTCGGTTGTATTCCTCGGATGCGCCGGCCTGGCTGCACTTTGGCTGGCCTTTGCTGTTACCATGCGCGAACCTCCCTACGTGACGAGTCTGCGCTTGCCGCTGTCGCCCGAGGCGATCCGCGAAGCGGGGTTGGTTGACCGCCTGAAGGCCGTCGTAGGGGTAACAGATGCGGTAATCGTTGCTGATGAAGCGGCGATTTACATCAAATTGGACACAGAACTATTGGATCGCACCACCCTTGAGCGCCTGGTGAACAACCCGGCCGGGGCAGCGTGCGTAGCCTAGGAGAACGTTATGGCCCGTGGGGTTAACAAAGTCATATTGGTCGGCACTTGCGGCCAGGATCCCGAAGTTCGATACTTGCCTAACGGTAACGCCGTGACCAACCTGAGTCTGGCGACCAGCGAACAGTGGACCGACAAGCAAACCGGTCAGAAGGTCGAGAAGACTGAATGGCACCGTGTTTCGATGTTCGGCAAGGTGGCCGAGATCGCCGGTGAATACCTGCGTAAAGGTTCGCAGGTCTACATCGAAGGCAAGCTGCAGACCCGCGAGTGGGAAAAAGACGGTATCAAGCGTTACACCACCGAAATCGTGGTCGACATGCAAGGCACCATGCAACTGCTCGGCGGCCGTCCACAGCAGGGCGACCAACAAGGCGGGGGCAATAACTACCAGCAGTCCGCCCCGGCTCCACGCCAGCAGGCTCCGCGCCCGCAGCAGTCAGCACCGCAGCAGTCGCGTCAGGCTCCGCCTCCACAGCAGGCAGCGCCACAACCGGCTCCGGATTTCGACAGCTTTGATGACGATATCCCGTTCTGATCCGCAGTTTTTCAGAACCGTAGACAAAAAAAGCGAAGCCATATGGCTTCGCTTTTTTGTTGCCGCTGTTAACCGGCCAACGTGGTCACATTGGCCCGTGCCGAGTGCAGCTTCTTGTAGCTTTCGATCAACCGCAGGTGTCTGTCGAGCCCCTCCAGTTTGGTGCTGGTCGGCGTCAAACCATGGAAGCGTACACTGCCGTCCACCGAGCCGATCACTGCATCCATCCGTTCGTTACCAAACATCCGACGGAAATTGGCCTCGTAGTCTTCCAACTCCAGGTCTTCGTCCAGCTTCATCTCCAGCACCGCGTTGACAGCTTGGTAGAACAAGCCGCGCTCAACCGTGTTGTCGTTGTACTGCAGAAACATCTCCACCGCCTCTTTGGCCTCTTCAAATTGCTGCAAGGCGAGATAAATCAGCAGTTTCAACTCCAGGATTGTCAGCTGACCCCAAACGGTATTGTCGTCAAACTCGATGCCGATCAGGGAGGTGATGTCGGTGTAGTCGTCCAGCTCACTTTCCACCAGACGCTCAGCCAGCGCTTGCAGTTCTTCGTCGTCCAGGCGATGCAGGTTCAGGATATCGGCGCGGAAGAACAGCGCTTTGTTGGTGTTATCCCAAATCAGGTCGTCCACGGGATAGATTTCCGAATAGTCCGGGACCAGGATGCGGCATGCCGTCGCGCCGATATGCTCGTAGACCGCCATGTACACTTCCTTGCCCATGCCTTCGAGAATGCCGAACAAGGTCGCGGCTTCCTCGGCATTCGAGTTTTCACCCTGGCCGGAGAAGTCCCACTCCACGAATTCGTAGTCCGACTTGGAACTGAAGAAGCGCCACGACACCACGCCGCTGGAATCGATGAAGTGCTCGACGAAGTTATTCGGCTCGGTCACCGCATGACCTTCAAACGTCGGCTGGGGCAAGTCGTTGAGGCCTTCGAAGCTTCGGCCCTGGAGCAATTCGGTCAGGCTGCGTTCCAGCGCCACTTCCAGGCTCGGGTGCGCGCCGAACGAGGCGAACACGCCGCCGGTACGCGGGTTCATCAACGTGACGCACATCACCGGGAATTCCCCCCCCAGGGACGCATCCTTCACCAATACGGGGAACCCTTGCTCCTCCAGCGCCTGAATACCGGCCTGTATTCCCGGGTACTTCGCCAGCACATCGGCGGGCACATCCGGCAGGGCAAATTCACCTTCGATGATTTCGCGTTTTACCGCGCGCTCGAAGATCTCCGACAGGCACTGCACCTGGGCTTCGGCCAGCGTGTTACCGGCACTCATGCCGTTGCTCAGGAACAGGTTTTCAATCAGGTTGGACGGGAAATACACCACTTCGCCGTCCGATTGGCGCACGTAGGGCAGCGCGCAGATGCCGCGTTCTTCATTGCCCGAGTTGGTGTCGATCAGGTGGGAGCCACGCAACTCGCCGTCGCGGTTGTAAATCTTCAGGCAGTGCGCGTCGAGTATTTCGCTCGGCAGTTCATCTTTACGGCCAGGCTTGAACCAGCGTTCGTCCGGGTAATGCACAAACGGCGCGTTGGCGATCTCTTCGCCCCAGAACTGGTCGTTGTAGAAGAAGTTGCAGTTGAGTCGCTCGATAAACTCGCCCAACGCCGACGCCAGCGCGCCTTCCTTGGTTGCGCCCTTGCCGTTGGTAAAACACATCGGCGAGTGCGCATCGCGGATATGCAGCGACCACACGTTGGGCACGATATTGCGCCACGAGGCGATTTCAATCTTCATGCCCAGGTCCGCCAGAATGGCCGACATATTGGCGATGGTCTGCTCCAGCGGCAGATCCTTGCCCGCGATATAGGTGCTCGCCTCTGAGGTAGAAGCAGGCATCAGCAACGCCTGGGCATCGGCGTCGAGGTTTTCCACCTCTTCGATCACAAACTCAGGCCCGGCTTGCACCACTTTTTTCACGGTGCAACGGTCGATGGAACGCAGGATGCCCTGGCGGTCCTTGTCGGAGATGTCCGCGGGCAACTCGACCTGGATCTTGAAAATCTGGTTGTAGCGGTTTTCCGGGTCAACAATGTTGTTCTGCGACAGGCGGATGTTTTCGGTGGGAATACTGCGAGTGTCGCAGTACAACTTCACGAAATACGCCGCACATAACGCCGACGACGCCAGGAAGTAGTCGAACGGACCCGGCGCCGAGCCATCGCCCTTGTAGCGGATAGGTTGATCGGCCACCACCGTGAAGTCGTCGAACTTGGCTTCAAGTCGAAGGTTGTCGAGAAAGTTGACCTTGATTTCCATGGGGGATTACCAGAATAACGGCTAAACGAATGGCCGCCATTATCCGGCATTTCAGCCATAAGTCTTGCGGGCGTCTGTCGATATGTCCTCACCGGGCCTTTTTAGTGGGCGATGGAGCGGTCAGTCGAGTATCAGATGCGGCAAGAACCGGCTCGAATCCTTGGTGATCAAGCTGTTGTCCTCACGTACACCGATCCCCGCCGCCTGATCGCCGATTACCCAGGAGCCAATCAACGTAAAGCTGTCGCCGAACTGCGGAAGCGGCGCGAACTCCTGAAGGATAAACGGCGCATCGGTGTAGGGGCCGTCCTCTTTCACGATCAGGCCGTCAGCAGTTTGCAGCTCGATATTGGCACCTTCCCGGGAGAAGAACGGCTTGCGCACCCAGCCTTTTGGTACGGCTTTGCCCGGCTCGGTATCCAGGTGCGCCGCGAGCAGGTTCGGGTGACCTTTGTTGAATTCCCACAACAGCGGCAGGATGCCTTTGTTGGAGATGATGGATTTCCAGGCCGGTTCGAAAAATTGCGTATCACTCTGGGCAATCGCTGCACCGAAGGGCTCGTGGAAGATGAACTCCCAGGCGTGCAGCTTGAACAGGTGAGGGATCCAGCGATCTTCGAGGTCGACGAAACGTCCGTCACTGGTCAGGCCGATGTCTTCGATATCGATGTGGCGTGATTCGATGCCGACCTTTTCCGCCACCAGCCGCAGGTAGTCGGTGGTGCCCTTGTCTTCGACCGAGTCTTTCATCGAGGCAAAATAGAAGGGTTGCTTGAGCTGCAATTGAGCGAAGGCCTGATGCAGTTTTGTGTCGATGCTGTTGAACTGGTCGGCATGCTTGGGCAGCAAGCCGCGTTCGATGCATTGCTCCAGCCAGCCCCACTGAAACGCCGCCGCCTCATACAGACTGGTCGGCGTGTCGTAATTGAGTTCCAGCAACTTGGCGGGCCCGGTGCCGTTGTAGGAGAAATCCATGCGCCCGTACAGGTGCGGGTGACCTTCGAGCCATGAGGTGCGCACCATGTCGAAGAATGGCGCGGGAATGCTCAGGCGCTCCAGCAACTCCTCGCTCTGAACCACGCGGGCCACCAGGTCCATGCACATCCCATGGATCTCGGTGGTCGGGTCTTCGAGATCGTTCTCGATCTGCTTGAGCGAGAACTGGTAATACGCGCTCTCATCCCAGTAGGGTTCGTTGTCGATGGTGTGGAACAGAAAGCCGAGATTCTCGGCGGTCTGTTTCCAGTCAGGACGCTCTGCGCAATGGATCTTCTTCATGGCCCGGTTTCCTTAACTGCTCGATCCGCCGCCGCCCCAGCCGCTGCGTGCGCTGGCCTTGCTGCCGAAGCCGCCACGGGAGGTGGACGAGGCAACGGAGACCGGCTTGCTGGTAGAAGAGCGAACCGAGTCGGCGTAGTTGCTGCTGCCGTACCTTGCCTGATTGGACTTGGTGAACGTCGAGCCCTTGGCAATCCGCTGGCTGAGCGTCGAGTTCGAGTAGCTGCCGCGGTCATCGCGATAGCGGTAGACCGGCTCGGAGTAGTAACTGTTGCGGTTGCTGCTCAGCATGTTGCCGATCAGCAGGCCGGTCAGCAGGCTGCTGGTGGAGAAGCCCGAGCCACCCGTGTTTGCCGCTTCCGAGGCGGGTAATTGAGCCTTGGCCGCGTCCACCTGGGATTGCGTCACCTGGCCATCAGCGGTCAGTTCGAAGCCGCCGAGCTTGGGGATGAACTTGCCGGCGGAATCCTGTTGGCACCAGTCGGCGACGAAGTCGGCATCGCAATCGGCCTGGCTGTCGTACACCGGCGCAATGCGGCGATGCTCGGCCATGGCCGTCATGTAGGCGTCCGAGCACACGTCCACCGGGAGCTTTTCATCGGCACACTGCTGAACGGACTGGAAGTTGTACTTCTTCTGCACCGCGTAGGTTTTTTCCGTCGGCCCGCAGCCTGATATCGCCATGGCGACCGACGCTGCCAGCGAAAGCTGAACGTACTTGCTTCGTTTCATCGGGATCTCCGGGCGCAATCAGTTCTGGGAAGGAGTCATGCACGCGGCGTTCAACATGCCGACGCTGATGGCCACGGCTGCCACGTAGATGCCCGCCGCGATTTCACCTTTCTTGATGCGCTCGGAGGTGCCTTTGAGCACCAGGCTGGTCACCAGAAATGCCAGCAATTGAACGAGGGCTGCGATGACCGCCCAGACCACGAAGTCGAGGATGCTGATCGAGTACGCAATCACGTTGCTGGCCGGAATGGCGAAACCGATGATGGCCCCGCCCAGGGCGATCGCAGCGGCTACGTTGCCGGAACGGATCAGTTCGAATTCCTTGTGCGGGGTGATGCGGGTGTAGATGAACTGGAACAGTGCGAACAATACCGCGGCGCCGAGGATGTACGAAACAAACCCGAACACGGCGGCTTTGTTCAAGGAGATAGAGAGTGCTTCTAGCATGGACTGCTTCCTTTTTTAGAACGTATTCAGGTCGGTTGTGTACAGCGAAATGCCCAGCGACGTGCTCAAGCTGATGGTGCCTTCTGCGTCTTCCTCAACGGAAAACAGCAGGAATTCCCGGCGGTCGGTCAGGCCGGTTTCGCGGGCGTACAGCATCGAACGGTGCTCGATGCCGTAGGACTCCTCCGGGTTTTTCAGCTGCTCGCTCAACGCCACCAATTCTGTCTGGCCATCCTCGGTGCCCCATTCGCGGGTGTATTCGACGCCGTTGTGGGTGTAGGTCGGCAGCCCGATCAGACTTTGCGGACCGGCCAATCGGCGCAACTCCGCTTCACTGCTGATGGTGATGTAACTGAGGTAATTGAACAGGATGACCGACTCAACCTGCCCGGCGATTTCGCCGGTGGTATGCACCTGCAGCCAGTAGTCTTCCTCGTTCATGTAGTAGCGTGACAGCCAGGTCGACTGCCCGAGATCGACGGTGCCGTTGCTCCAGATCTGCTGCGAGCCCGGGATGGTCACCGTGGTGTTGCCGTCGAGCAACAATTTCAGGGTGGTGTCGAACATCACGCCTTTGCCCAATGCCAGGTCCAGCGGACCGGTGACGGGCAGGGATTCGCTGGCGGTCCATTTCGACTCTGTCGTCGCGTTCGGGGCCTCAAGCCCCATCAACTGTTTAAACCATCCCATTGGAGATTTCCTTGAGGCGAGTGGAGGCGATGTAGAAGAGCTCGCCGCCCTCAACGCGTGTGGCGCCGGGCGGGTTGATCGACGGTTGTCGGGCGCCTTTGGCGCGATAGCCGATGAGCGTGGCGTTGTGATGTTCTTTCATCCGTGTGTACAGATCGCCAAACGTCGCTTCAAAGGCCTCGGGCAGTTTCATCAGGTATTGAGTGGCGCCCTGGCCCACGCACAGCAGTTCATTGATGACCACTGACGAGCCCGGATCCTGCGAGGCGCGCACCAACATCTCGATGGCCATGCTGGAAGTGCATTCCAGGCTGGGCGCGTAGGCGCTGGCGAGCGCAGCGATTTCACTGTCATTGAAGTGGGCGACCACATGCCCGACAGGCTGCAGTTGATTGACCGCCAGCACGGTGGCCAGGGTCAGGTCGTCTGAATGGGTTCGCACCAGAACGCGCTCGGCACCGGGAACGCCCGCGCGCAGCAACAAGGCCACGGAGGACAGGCTTTCACCTTTGATGAAGCTCGCTTTGCCCGGCATCGGGTTTTCTTCAAGGGTGCAATCGCAAATGACGATCAGGTTGTCGTTCGAGGTTTCGTCCTGGAGCAACAACTCAATGACCCGTTCGCTGGACGCGCCTTCCCAGCCGATGAGAACCGTATGGCCGACCTTGCCGGTGAAATCGCCTTTGCCCTTCATGCCTTTTCTCCATGCATCGATGACGCTGCTGGTGGTTTTGCCGATGGCTGCCGTCAGCAGCGCAATGCCCCCGAGCATGACCCAGGTGGCCACGAATATCCGTCCCGCCGCTGTCTGCGGCGCGAGATCGCCATAACCGACGGTGAGTGTGGTGGTCAGATAGAAGTAAGTAAACGTGGCGGGCGCGGTGAGGTGTTGTTCGCCCAGTAACACCAGGCCCAGATACGCCGTGGTCAGGTGTACGCCCAAGGCAATGACCAGGCCTGCCCAGCCGAAACGGTGGAAGAGGGACGAGGCATACATGCGCAATAAAAGGAAAATCGACATTTCGTCCCTGACTCCGTGGGTACTTGTTCCTGGCGACGTCATCGCCTCGGCGTCTGACTGCGCAAGTGCGTTCAACCGGCGGCATTAAACCTGTTGCGCGGCGCCGAGAAAAGTACCTTGGCTGCAATAAATCCGGCGAGTGCACCAAACAGATGGCCTTCGAAGGAAACACCCTGGCGAGGCAGGAAGCCAAAAATCAGACCGCCGTAGAGCAGGGCCACGACGCCGGCTGTTATCAGGTTGCCCCAGCTCCTGTGGAACCAGGCGCGGGACAAGAGGTATGCCCACAGTCCGAACACCCAGCCGCTGGCGCCGATGTGTACGCCTGCAAAGCCGAACAGCCAGACCAGCGCGCCGCCCAGCAGAATAATGATCGCGCTGACCGCAATGAACCGGTTGAGTCCTTCGATGATGACCAGGGTACCCAGAATCAAAAAGGCAATCAGGTTCGCGCTCAGGTGCGCAAAGGAAGCGTGCAGGAATGGCGAGGTGATGATGCCGAGCAGACCGTGCACGGTTCTCGGGATCAAACCGAAGGCCATGAGGCTGTAGCCGGTCGCGACGTTGAACAGTTGCAACGCGACCATGAAGAGCGCCAGGCCTGCGATTGTCTTGAAACCCTTCAGGGCATCCATCCTTGACCTCGACAGTTGAATGTCTGTCAGTTCAGCACATTCCATGTAGAAGCGAGCCTGCTCGCGAAGGGGGAGTGTCAGTCGACATCAATGTTTTCTGACAAACCGCAATCGCTAGCAGGCTAGCTCCCACAGGTTATGCGTTCGACTCGAGAGTCGGTTATTCGGCCGATTTTTGCTTCAGGCGCTCCAGGATCGCATTGGCGCTGCCTGCGTCCGGGGTGATGCCGGCATCGCGCAGTTTGCGTTCCAGGTCAGTGCCCGTCGACGCATCGGCCAATTGGTCCTGGGCTTCCAGTTCAGCGGCGCGTTGCTGCTGCTTGGCCTGCAAACGGTTCAGCGTACCGACGGCGGTTTCCAGCTTGCCGTTGGCGCCGCCACTGGCAATCGAAGCGCTGACCTGGGCTTTCTGTACGCTTTCGCGCGCCTTGGCCATGTCCACTTGCTGGCGCAGGCTTTTGATGCGGCTTTCAGCCTTGGTGATGTCTTTGCGCATGTTTTCAGCGTAACCACCAAACTCGGTGGCCTGCTTTTGCTCGACGTCCAGCTCGTTGGTCAGGGTCGAAATGGCTTCGGCCACTTCCAGGGCCAGGTCTTCACGGTTGGCCTGGATGGCGGCCAGAGCCTTGGATTCCAGGTCCTTGATCTTGGCGTTGTACTCGCTGACGCGGTCAGCCGACAGTTTGTGCTTGGCCATGATGGTGACGAGCTCACGCTTGGCGTTGGCCAGGGCGCTGTCCGCATCGCGAATTTCCTGATCGAGGATGCGCAGGGCCTGTTGGTCGACGATCGATTCGCCGACTTCGTTGGCACCGCCACGCAGCGCGGTGAACAATTTGCTCCAGATGGACTGAGTCATTGGATATTTCCTGTTCCCGAATAATTAATTGAAGAAACGTTCGAAGGCTTCGCTGGCGCGCTGGACGTTGTCGACCAGGGTTTTGACCTCGGTCACGATGTTCGTCAGGCTGGAGTCGGAGCTCAGAGCGCCGAACATGTTGTAGACAATCTGCCCGTTCGGCATGGACTCGATACCGATCGAGGACAGCGGGAACATCTCCCGGCTGCGCAGCACGGCGTCATTGAAGGCCGGTACGTCATTGATGGACTCGATGTCGACCAGAACGGTGTCGACGATGATCTGTTCGCCCACCACCGCGATGTAAATCGGCAAGCCACCGAAGTCGTTCATTTCCAGCTTGATGCTGGACTCGGAGCCTTGAACGAGAGAAAGCGTGATGTCGTTTGAAACCACTTCGTCCAGGGCTTGAAGGGCGCTGAAGAGGCGGTCGATGTTCCAGTTTGTACCTGCGCTCATGTAATTCTCCGACATGAATGAGCCAGCCAGAATCGGTTGGCGAAGCTGTTTCTCCATCTGCTTGAGCAGGCTTCGGTTTTCGGGAAGCACCCAAGTCTCGTGTTTCACATAACCGGCGGCACCCAGGCCCGCGCGCATCTGCTTCATGTAAAAGCTCGATGGTTTTTTCGCGGACGGTTTGGAGCGCTCTCCCTTGCGGCTTGCCGAATCGGTATCGGGCCCTGTGGGAGGACTCGATGGAGAGCTGCTTTTCATGGGGCTGACCTCGTTGTGAAAAACTCACGCGTGAGAAACACTACAGGCAATTTTTGTCACGCTCAATAGCTCACGCGTGAGATTTTTTGTCATACATTTTCCGCTCCATGAAAAAGGCCCGAAGCGCTAAAACGCGGCGGGCCCTTTTTTGGAATTTGATCAATACGTTATGTGGTTAGTGGTTAGCCGCCAGGAATTCATCAGTGGAAATCACGCTCGCATAGGCGAAACCCAGGGCCGACATGAACGCGGCGTGAACGTGGGAGGCGGGCACCGTAACGCCGTTGAATTCCAGATCGCGTGAGGCGCAGGCGTCGTGGATCACCGTGACGGTGTAGCCAAAGTCCGCGGCGGCGCGGGTGATGCCGTCCACACACATGTGGCTCATGCTGCCAACAACCACCAATTCCTTGATGCCTTGCTCGTCGAGGATCGATTTCAGTTCGGTTTCACGAAACGAGTTGACGAAGTGCTTGAGCACCACCGGCTCATCGGCACGGTTCAGAACTTTGGGGTGCAGCTTCGCGCCTTCGGAACCCGGGGTGAAGAAGGGGGCTTCTTCGGAGGTGAATTCGTGGCGGATGTGCACCACCGAATCACCCGCGTCGCGAAACGCTTTGAGCAGACGGGCGGCGTTGTCGGCGGCGTTGTCAGCGCCGACCAGCGGCCACTTGCCTTGAGGGAAGTAGTCGTTTTGGATATCGACTACGATGAGTGCTTGCTTGGCCATGCCTGATTCCTCGAGATGTGTGGGTTGGGCGTGGAAAGAAGTATTGTCTGTGGCAGGCCTTCCGAGGATTGGCCGCACCGACAATAGAAGGGGGAAAACTGACAATGGACGCAGAAAGGGCAATCGTCGAACTCGGCGTGCTGATTTATCCCGGCGCGCAGATGGCGGCGGTGCACGGGTTGACGGACCTGTTCGGGGTGGCGAACCGGATTGCCGCCGAGCATCAGGCTGCGCAATTGCCGCTGCTGCGGGTCAGCCATTGGCAAGTTGATGGCGAGCAGGCGCCCGAGCGGGTGTACGACAGTCATCCCGGGCCCGAGCGCGCCTTGGTGGCGGTGTTGATTCCGCCATCGATTGCCGGATTTTCCGAAGGCCAGGCACCGCAGGCGTTGATCCACTGGATGCGTCAGCAACACGCCCGGGGCGCGACCCTCGGCGGCGTCTGCGTGGGCTCGATTCTACTGGCGGAAAGCGGCTTGCTCGACGGCCGCAGCGCCACTACCCACTGGACCTCGGCCAAAACCTTCGCCGAGCGTTACCCGGCCATCAAGCTCAAGGCCGATACCCCTATCGTCGACGACGGCGACCTGATCACCACCGCCGGGTTGATGGCCTGGTCCGAGTTGGGGTTGCGGCTGGTCGACCGCCTGCTCGGCCCGAGCATTGCCACCGGCACCGCGCGTTTTCTGGTGGTGGAACACAGCGACAGCGCGAGTGAGTGCGGCAGCAATTTTTCACCGATTCTCAGCCACGGCGATGCGTCGATTCTCAAGGTTCAGCACTGGCTGCAAAGCACCGGGGCCACCGATGTATCGCTGACGGCGATGGCCGAGCGGGCGGGGCTGGAAGAGCGCACGTTCCTGCGCCGTTTCCGCGCAGCGACCGGGTTGAAACCCACCGAGTACTGCCAGCATCTGCGGGTTGGCAAGGCTCGGGAAATGCTTGAATTCACCAACGGCACCATCGATCACATTGCGTGGACCGTGGGTTATCAAGACCCCAGTGCGTTTCGCGCGACCTTCAAGAAAATCACCGGGCTGGCGCCAAGTGATTACCGGGCGCGGTTTGGCGTGACGCCGGGTGCAGCTGTCGCGCGGTAGCCAGATCACCGCCAAGCCAAATGTGGGAGCGAGCCTGCTCGCGAAGGCGCAATGTCAGTGACTTAGATGCAGGCTGACCCACGCCGAATTCGCGAGCAGGCTCTCTCCCGCATTGGCTCAGTGCAAGGCCTGGATCGTGCAAAATGCAGGGGTAGAGAAACCCTTCGTGCAGAATAAAACAGGCTCAGTGCCATCACCTTCGCAGCAACTGCATGATTTGAAACCCGTTTCTATCCAACCCTCAATGGCTTGATCTCTGCACCCCTTCAACTACATTCATCAAAAGCCGATTGAAGGGGGATGCATGACCCCAACAAACCGCAAGAAACTGGTAGTCGCCCACTCAGTCCGCCCCGAGGCGCCCCAGCACGAAGTCGACACCAATCACGCGCTGGCCCGTTGGCTGGCGCACATTCTGGGGCTCAAGTTCGGTGGCAGCTACGACCCCGGACTTCACAACGGCCGAGATCTTTATCTCTTGCCGACCCAGACCCTGGTCGGCGTCGCTGCCGCCCGGGCATTGGGCGTCACCGGGCCGGAAGATCTGTGGGGCGGTTACGTCGACCACGATTTCATCTGCACCAAAGCCATCAGCCACGGGTTGCGCAATAAACATGCGCACGCCCCGCAAGGCTGGTCTCCGTTGTTTTCCGAACGTGTGCGCAACGTCGTGCTCGATGGCCTCAGCGTGTTCTCGCTCGACGATGCGCGGCCGGCCGCAGAGCATTTGCTTTACACCGGCCCGATCCGCATCAAGCCGATTCATGCCTGCGCCGGACGTGGGCAGGAAGTGATCAAAAGCCTCGACCAGTTCGACGTCGTTCTGGCTCGCCCCGATGCCAGGGCACTGTTCAGCGAAGGCGTGGTGCTTGAACAGGATCTCGACAACGTCGTCACCCACAGTGTTGGCCAGAGTTTTATCGGCGATAAGGTGCTGAGTTATTGCGGTGATCAATACTTGACCGAAGACGGTCAGGGCGAGCAGGTTTATGGAGGTTCCAATCTGCTGGTGGTGCAGGGGTATTACGAAGACCTGCTGAAACTGGACCTGCCTGACGATGTGCAACTGGCGATCCGGCAAGCGCAAGTGTTCGACAGCGCCGCGGACGAGGCCTATCCCGGTTTTTACGCCTCGCGCCGCAACTATGACATCGCCCAAGGCCTGGACAGCAGTGGCAAACAGCGCAGCGGCGTGCTCGAACAGTCCTGGCGCATGGGCGGTGCCAGCAGCGCCGAAGTGGCCGCGTTGCAGAGCTTCGTCAACAACCCGGGGATGCGCGCGATTCGCGTGTCTTCAGTGGAAACCTATATCGACCAACCGCTGCCGCCGGACGCCATTGAGGTGTATCGCGGGCCCGCGGAAAACAGTGACTTTCTTCTCAAGTACGTGACGGTCAAATCCTATGACGGCTAGAAGCGAAACCATTCAGATCGACATCGACGATGAACAGATGAGCGGGACCTTTCTGAGCCCCAAATCGAAAGTCCCCGGCGTGTTGTTTGTGCACGGTTGGGGCGGCAGCCAGGAGCGGGACCTGGAGCGGGCCAAAGGCATCGCCGGTCTGGGATGCGTGTGCCTGACGTTCGACTTGCGCGGGCACACCGGCGGCACCGGCATCCCGCTTACTCGCGTAACGCGCGAAGACAACCTGCGCGACCTGCTGGCGGCATACGACCGCTTGCTCGCCCACCCGGCGCTCGACACCTCCGCCATTGCGGTGGTCGGCACCAGTTATGGCGGTTATCTGGCCTCGATACTGACTTCATTGCGCCCTGTGCGCTGGCTGGCGCTGCGGGTGCCGGCGCTGTATCGCGACGATCAATGGCATACGCCCAAGCGTGAACTGGACAAGGCTGATTTGCGCGATTACCGCAACACGCTGGTACGCGCCGACAGCAATCGTGCGCTGCATGCGTGCTCGCAATTCACCGGGGATGTGCTGCTCGTGGAGTCCGAGACCGACGACTATGTGCCTCACGCGACGATCATGAGCTACCGCGCTGCGTGCCAGCAGACGCATTCGCTGACGCACCGGATCATTGACGGCGCCGACCACGCGTTGAGCGAGCCGGTGTCGCAACAGGCCTACACCTCGATCCTGGTGGACTGGATTACCGAGATGGTCGTGGGTGAGCGGTTGAGCATTATTCAGTCGAAATGAGTGGTGGGTTTGCGGACGCTTTCGAAGGCTTGCCCGCGAAAGCGTCATCCGCCTCCCCAACAATCTCAGGAAGGTTTCTTGGCAATCCGCAGCGACTTCGCCTTGGCCTCCACCACCAGATACATCACCAACGTAATCAGCAACGGCAAGATGAAATAGATCGCCCGATAAGCCAGCAATCCCGCCACCAGGCTTCCCCGCGACGCTTCATGTTGCAGCAGTGCCACAAACACCGCCTCCAGGACCCCAAGCCCGGCAGGAATATGGGTAATCACCCCGGCAATCGCACTGATCAGCAACACGCCCAGCACCAATGGGTAATCCAGCTTGTTAGGCAGCAACGTGAAGATCACCGCCGCCATCAGCGACCAGTTCAGCGCTCCGAGGGCCAGTTGCAGCATCGCCATGCGCAAGGACGGCAGGTTGATTTCCACCCCGCGTATCGCCCATTCCCGACGTTTGGAGAACTGGCACGCCGCCAGATATCCCGCGCTCACCAGGAGTAACAACACGCCCACAACTTGCAAGGCACCGCTGCTCAACTTCCAGCCCGGCGGCATTCTGACCAGTCCGCTGCTGAACACGGCGCCCGCAATCACCATGTAGCCGAACCAGTTGGTCGCCAGGCTCAGCCCGAGGATTTTCGCGATGTTGCTTTTGCTCACCCCTAGCCGCGAATACAGGCGATAACGCATGGCAATCCCGCCGACCCACGCGCTCAGGTTCAGGTTGAAGGCGTAGCTGATGATCCCCACCGGCAGGATCTGTTTCCAGGTCAGGTCCTGGCGGATGTAGGTGCGGCCGATCAGATCAAAACAGGCATACACCAGAAAACTCACCAGCGTCAGGCCGGACGCAATGATCAGCGTGCGCACCTTGAAATTGGCCAGGGTGTGGAACACTTCGTCCCATTCGATGCGCTGGGCAAGCATCGTCAACAGCACGATCAGCGCCAGGAAAAACAGCATCGTCAGCGGTTTTTTCCAGCGGCTCCAGCGTGTCTTCTTTTCCGGGGCAGGTGTTGTGCTGCCGTCTTGAGGTGCCGAGTGCGCTTCAACGCGGTTCATGGTGGTCACTCCCGGCCGAATGGGTGAAGGGTTTCAGGCGTGGTTTATGCGCCGGCAGCCAACCGGCCCATGCCGGGAAGTGACGCAGGAAGTGAAACACCAGAAAGCCGACGGTCATGTGCCAGATCCTTCCGCGCGGCGACGTGTCCGCTGACATGGCTTTGCAGTGGTTATTGCTCAGCACTTCAAGGCGTTCGAACAGATCTTGGTTGAAGGCTCGGTCGCGGATCAACACGTTGGCTTCCAGGTTCATCGACAGGCTTAACGGGTCGAGATTGCTTGAGCCGACGGTGCTCCAGTCCTCATCCACCAGCGCGACTTTGCCGTGCAGCGGGCGTTCGCAATATTCGAAGATCTGCACGCCCGACTTGAGCAAATAGTCGTAGGTCATGCGCGCAGCCAGTTTGGCCACCATCATGTCCGGTTGCCCCTGCAGAATCAGGCGCACGTCGACGCCACGACGAGCGGCGTTGCGGATTTCGCGCAGCAAGCGGTAACCCGGAAAGAAATAGGCGTTGGCGATCACGACCCGGCGTTGGGCGCTGCGCAGCACCTGAAGGTAAACCTCTTCGATATCCGTCCGGTGGTCACCGTTGTCGCGGTACACCAGGCGAACCTGGCCGTCGTGGTCGCTGAAGGCCAGTTCCGAGCGTCGCTGCCGGCGGCGTTGCCACCAGTATTTGGCGCGGGCCGGGCGGCCACATTGCAGCAGCGCGAAGTGATGGATATCGGCCACCGCCGGGCCTTGCACTTCAACCGAGTAATCCTGCTTGGCCTCGGGGCCGAAATCGGCCAGATGGTCGGCGGAAAAGTTGATCCCGCCGATGAACGCGATCGTGCCGTCCACCACCACGATCTTGCGGTGCAGACGTCGGAACCAGTTGGTGCGGATCCCCAGAAGCTTGGGCGCCGGATCGAATATTTGCAGGCGAACGCCGGCCTCGCTCAACGTTGCGAGATAGCCGTTGCTCAACTCGCCACAGCCAAACCCGTCGAGGCTGACGGTGACCCGTACACCGCGTTGCGCGGCTTCGACCAGCACTTGCTGCAGCTCGTTGCCGACCTTGTCCTCGAACACAATGAAGGTTTCCAGGAGTATTTCAGTCTTGGCCTGGCGCATGGCTTCGAACACTCGCGGGAAATAGGCTTCGCCGTTTTCCAGCATTTCCACGAGGTTGTTGCCCTGCCAGCCGTATTCGACGTCGACCACGCCGGGCTCACGCACCGGCGGGGTAGTCGGCACGTGTTCAACGGTGGCTTTTTCCATCGGGGCGCTGCTCATAGCTCGATCTCCACCGACAGCGGTGCGTGGTCGGAAAGGTGTGACCAGGGACGTGCCGCCAGCACTTGCGGACGGCTGGCCTTGAGGTTGCGCACATAGATGCGGTCCAGGCGTAGCGCTGGGAGTCGCGCTGGAAAACTGCGCGCCGGTTTGCCGTGGTGCTCGGCGAATACCTCGCGCAGGCCACAGGGCTTGAGCAACGCATCGGCACGCTGGCGCCAGTCGTTGAAGTCGCCGGCGACAATCACCGGGGCGTCGACCGGAAGGTCTTCGAGGCGTCGCGCCAGCAACTTCAGTTGTTCCGTGCGGTGGCTCTCACGCAGCCCCAGATGCACGCAAATGGCGTGCACTTCCAGGCCATCGCCCGGCAGGCGCAGCACGCAATGCAGGATGCCGCGGTTCTCATGGCCGCTGATCGATACGTCGAGGTTGTCATGGCGAATGATCTGGAACTTCGACAGCAGCGCATTACCGTGATCACCCGCCGGGTACACCGCGTTGCGGCCATAGGCAAATTGTGGCCACAGGGTGTCGGCGAGGAATTCGTACTGCGGCATCGTCGGCCAGTTGTCGTACCGCTGCGGATGGTCCTCGTGGGTGCCGTGGACTTCCTGCAAAAACACCACATCGGCAGACACACTGCGCACCGCTTCGCGCAATTCCGGCAGGATGAAACGCCGATTGAGCGCGGTGAACCCCTTGTGGGTGTTGACCGTCAGTACGGTGAAACGGCGCACGGCGGCGAAGACGGGTTGCTGTTCGTCGGTACTGCCGACCGGTTCGGAAATACTCATGACAGCACTCCTTCGGCGACCGGTTCACCTGGACGGGTGGCGAGGTCTTTGTCGAGGTGGAAGTGCTCAAGCAAGCGCCGCGCATCGAAAGGCGCGCGGACTTTGATGTCGTTGTCGAAATAGCAGAACACTTCCCGGGACTTGCGTGCTTTCGGCTTTTGCCCAGGTGCAATCAGCTGCGGATCGGCCGGTTGCTGGCCATGGTTCCAGGCGTCGATCCGTTCGCCCCAGCGTTCCAGCGCCTCAGGGGTGTAGCCGCTGGCGTAGAGTTCTTCGGCACCGTGCAGGCGCAGATAGACGAAATCACTGGTGACGTCTTCGCGGTACGGCCATTTTCCGGCGGTATCGGCGATAACCAAGGCCACGTTGTAGCGCTTGAGCAGGCGCACGAACGCTGGATCAATAAAGCTCTCGTTTCTGATTTCAACGGCGTGGCGCAGGGGCTTTTTCTTGTACGCCTTCATGCTGGCGGGGCCGTGCAGGTGCGAATCGTGCTGGCGGGCGAGGGCGGCTGCTTGCTGGGTGTCGTGGGGTAATTGCTTGAGGAAGCTTTCGAACAACTCGACATCGAATTTGAAGTTGGGCGGAAACTGCCAGAGGATCGGGCCGAGTTTCTCTTTCAGCTCCAGGATCCCGGAGGCAAAGAAATTCGCCAGCGGTGTATGAATGTCCCGCAGACGCTTGATGTGGGTGATGAAACGTGGGGCTTTGACGCTGAACACGAAGTCCGCCGGGGTTTCGGCGTACCACTGGGCGTAACGCTCAGGCCGTTGCAGGGCGTAAAACGATCCATTGATTTCGATGCTGTTGACCGCCCGGGACGCAAATTGCAATTCGCGCTTCTGGGTCAGCCCCTTCGGGTAGAAACCTCCCCGCCAGGGTGTGTAGCGCCAGCCTGAAATGCCAATGTGAATCGCCGCCATGTCGCCTCCCGTCTAATGGTCCTCGGTTGCCTCTGTCTTTTGATGACCGTGGGGCAACCGAGAAAGTTTCGACGGGGCTACGGACGGTGTGCGTTCCGGAAAACCATACCGACCTTCTGTGGGGTTAGTGTCCGGCGACGATGCGGGTCGTGCTTTCGGCGTAGACCGGGCCGAGTCGGTCAAGACGTCCACTCCACGCCGTCAGCGCCAAGGCCGCCAACACCACCAGCCCGCCAATCCAGGCGGTATGGATCAGGCCCATGTGAGCCACGATCAAGCCGCCACCCCACGCGCCACCGGCAATGCCAAGGTTGAAGGCCGCGATGTTCAGCCCCGACGCCACGTCCACCGCATGTGGGGTGTGATGTTCGGCTTGACGCACCACATAGACTTGCAGCCCCGGCACGTTACCGAACGCGACTGCGCCCCAGACCAGCACGGTAGCCAGCGCCAGCCATGGGTTGCCAGCGGTAAAGGTCAACACGAACAGCACCGCCGCGAGCAAGGCAAAGATGATTTTCAGGGCGCTGATCGGGCCGCGCTTGTCCGCCAGTTTGCCGCCCCAGATGTTGCCGACCGCCACCGAGATGCCGTAGACCAGCAACACCAGGCTGACCGTGCTGGCGCTGAAGCCGGAGATGTCCTGGAGAATCGGCGCCAGGAAGGTAAAAGCGATGAACGAGCCGCCGTAACCGACCGCGGTCATGGCGTACACCAGCAGCAGACGTGGCTGCTTGAGCACCTGCAATTGCTGCAACAGCGAAGCCGGTTTGCTGTGGGCGATGTTTTTCGGCACGTAGAGCAGGCTGCCGATAAAGGCGATCACGCCCAAGGCGGACACGGCGAGGAAGGTTTCACGCCAGCCGAAATGCTGACCGATGAAGGTTCCCAGCGGTACGCCGGTGACCAGCGCCACGGTCAGGCCGGTGAACATGATAGCGATCGCACTGGCGGCTTTTTCCTTTGGCACCAGGCTGGTGGCGATGGTCGAGCCAATCGAGAAAAACACCCCGTGGGCGAGGCCGGTGACGATCCGCGCCAGGATCAGCGATTCGTAGCCGGGGGCTTTCCAGGCCAGCAGGTTGCCAAGGGTGAACAGCACCATCAGCGACAACAGCAGCAATTTGCGCGGGACTTTGCCGGTGAGGGCGGTCAGCACCGGGGCGCCAATGGCGACGCCCAGGGCGTAGAGACTGACCAGCAGGCCGGCGGACGGCAGGCTGACGCCGAGGTCGGCGCCGATGGTGGGTAACAGGCCAACGATGACGAACTCGGTCGTCCCGATGGCGAAGGCGCTGAGGGTCAGCGCGAGCAAGGCAATGGGCATGACTGCAACTCCGGTGGGTTTGATTGATGGAGCGCAGTGTCGGGGTTTGGGTTGTGCGGAAAAATAGAGGGGTGGGCATTTGATATTTGCGTGCAGGTCAAATATCTCGCGGGCAAATGAAACCCTGTGGCGAGGGAGCTTGCTCCCGCTCGGCTGCGCAGCAGTCGCAAATGCCATATCGCATGCTGTATCTGAGGAGCCAGGTTTGCAGGTTTTGGGGGGGCGCTTCGCACCCCAGCGGGAACAAGCTCCCTCGCCACAGGGGAACTTGCTGGCCGTTATCTCGGGGTGAAAACCGAACTTGCCCGCCATTTCCCGATCAGTTCCTTACAGACCCTTCCCAAGGAGCTTCCCGTTTTGCTCAAGTTCAAGACCGCGATACTGCTGGGGGCGTTGCTGTTTCTGGGCAGCAACGAGTTGGAAGCCGTCACGCTGCCGGGTGTTCCCGCCGCTGCCGAGGAGCCTGCTACGCCTGAACCGTTGGTCCAGGGCGGCCTGCTCGGGGCCATCAGCTCCAGCATCGACGACGTTCAGGACAAGCTCGACCTCAACGAAGACCTGGTCGATGCCTGGCGCCTGCGGGCGGACCGGGCGGCGAATGAGGTGGACAAACTGGTCAATCGACCTTCTAACCGTTCCGGCTGGAGCGTGATTGGCGACTTCCTGATGTTGTCCGGCGTCTGGCTCGGCAGCTTTGCCTTGCTCACCGTGCTCGGTGGGATACTCGCCAAACGCTTGAACCAGGGCCGCTTTCTGCGAACCCGCCAGCGCAGTCAGGATCTGCTCAATTATGTGTTGCCTTACACGCTACCGGCCCTGATCTGCTTGCCGTTGACCCTTTACGTCAGCCATTTCCTGCCTGCCTCGGTGGGCCGTGCGCTGGCGCTGTGTTTCGCCTACGCCACCAGCAGCGGCATTTTTTCGACCTCGATGCTGCTCTGCGTGATTGTCATGTTCAACACCGGCCACAAGCGCACGGCAGTGCAGATCATCCGCGATTTCTGCCCACGACCGCTGTTCCTGATCGGTTTCCTTGCCGCGCTCAGCGATGCGCTGACCAGCCCGCAGATCGCCCGGCAACTGGGCGGTAACATCACCAGCAGCGCTGCCGTGCTCACCGGTTTTTTCGTCTCGATCATCTTCGGCTTATTGGTGATTCGATTAAGGCGCCCGGTGGCGCATCTGATCCGTAACCGGCCCCTGGCCCAGCGCCTCAAACAGCCATCGCTGCAAGAATCCCTGCGGATCTTTTCCGGGCTCTGGTACTGGCCGATCCTGCTGATGGTGATGGTCTCGGCGATCAACCTGCTCGGCGTCGGCGATGACAATCAGAAGGCGCTGCGCTGTGCGTTGTTCACCACTATCCTGCTGATCGCCACGGTGTTTCTCAGCACGATTTTCCAGCACATGTTCAAGTCGCGCCAGGTTGAAGCGATCCAGCGCAGCAGCGCTTACAAGGAGCGTTTTCTCAGTCTGCTGCATGCGCTGCTACGAATCATCATGGCCGTGGCTTTCATCGAAATCCTTGGGCGGATCTGGGGCGTGTCGCTGTTCGAATTCGCCGAGCAAAACAAGGTAGGGCGGGCGATCAGTGATTCGCTGAGCAGCATGGGGCTGATCTTTCTGGTGACTTGGTTGCTGTGGGTGGTGCTCGATACGGCGATCCAGGAAGCGCTGAAACCGCCGGTCAACAAACGCACGACGCAGCCGAGTACGCGGGTCAAAACCATCCTGCCGCTGCTGCGCAACGCGATCAAAATCATCCTGGTGGTGATCTGCGCAATTACCACCATGGCCAACCTTGGGATCAACGTTGCGCCGTTGCTGGCGGGTGCCGGCGTGGTCGGCCTGGCCATCGGTTTTGGTTCGCAGCAATTGGTGCAGGACGTGATCACCGGGTTGTTCATCATCATCGAAGACACGCTGTCGATCGGCGACTGGGTGGTGCTCGACTCCGGCCATGCCGGGACGGTCGAAGGCCTGACCATCCGCACCTTGCGCCTGCGGGACGGTAAGGGTTTCGTGCACTCGGTGCCGTTCGGGCAGATCAAGGCCGTGACCAACCAATCGCGGCAGTTTGCCTATGCGTTTTTCTCGGTGCAGTTCACCTACGACACCGATGTCGACAAAGCGATCGAACTGATCCGTGAGGCGGGGGATTCGATCCGCGAGGACGCGTTTCTCAAGTACAACCTGCAAGGGCCGCTGGATGTGTTTGGCGTCGACAAAATGGACCTCAACGGCGTGGTGCTGACGGCGCAGTTCCGCACGGTGTCGGGGGGGCAATATGCGGTGAGCCGGGCATTTAACCAACGGTTGAAGAAGCTTGTGGATAACAGCCCGTGCGTGCATTTCGCGCAGACTTATCCACAGCAGGTTTTGATGCCGAGGCAGGCGATGGCCGGGCAGGAAGACGACGGGCCGGCGCCGGAGAATTCGCCGGTGTTGTTACCGGATCAGCCGCGTACTCAATAACACCGCAAACCTTGTAGGCGCGAGGCTTGCCCGCGAAGGGCGCACCGCGGTGTATCAGTAGAACCGTGTCTTCGTTCTTCGCGGGCAAGCCTCGCTCCTACAGGGGATTGTGGCGGATCAGCTTGCTGTGTAATTCAGCAGCCGATTGCTGATCCAGCTCGACCCAGAAAACCTGCTTGCCAGCAATCTCGGCCGCCGCCGGCAACCCATCTCGATACACCAGCCGATTACTCGCCAACGCCGGCACCTTCGCTCCGGGCAGTAACGTCCCGGCAAGGTTCAGCGGATCAACCCCGCACACCGCGATCAAACTCCCGTCATGCGGCCGGCGCCGGACTTCGCGCAGCAATGGAATGGCCTCAGGCAACGCAAATTGCTCGCCAGCCAAACCGCTGACAAACCGTCCACCGCGAATCTCCCCCCTAGCCTCCAGCCGATGGAATGTGCGCAGCAATTCCCGCCAACTCGGCAACCAATCCGCTTCCCGTTCCAGCAAGCGCCAGAACACCACGCCGTAGCGTCTCAGCAACGTCATGGCGATGTGTTCCAGGGTGTCGCTCGGCGTCGGCGTCGGGCGTTTGTTATCCACAACCGGCGCGGCAGGACCGCGTCGCAGCAAGGCCCAGCGCCCGGCATCGTCCATCCCGCCGACAAACGCCCCACGCCCACGTCGGCTGCTGCGGTTCTGTCGCTTGCTGGCCGGGGTGATCAGCGCTCGCAGGCCGGCGAAACTGTCGGCGTTCACCAGTCCGGCGCCGACCAGTTCCTGCAAGGCGATTTCCAGCTCGGTGCGCAGCAGGTGCGCCTCGTGAATCAGCTCATCGAAAAACAGCGCGCCATGTTGGCTGAGTGCTTCGTAGACCTTTTGCGTCTTGGGCGACAGTTCGCTGACCGGGGTCTGCTCGGTCAGGCTGCTCCACAACCCGACCTGGCTGCGCGGTAGCAGCAGAATCGGTGTACTGCGCAACGCCGTGCCGGCCGTCTTGTTGCGCGCGGTCAGGCGGGTCCAGACCAGCTTGCCACTGCGACACAGGTCGTCCAGCCAACTTGCCGAATAGCCTTTGATCCGCATCGGCAGAATGTCGCTGTCCCAGGCTGAAGCGGCAGCGGGATAGCCTTCGAACTGCGCGACGATGGCCGGCAGCACCGCGTTGCCCTGGCCTTGCGTCGCGGCGGACAAGTGCTGCCAGTCGAACAGAAAGCGCATGAAATCCTGCAACGCCACCGGCTCGATTTCCCGTCGTAGACGCTTGACCGTGTAGCGGTGAATCCGCGCCAGCAGGTGCCGCTCACACCATTCGTCCTCAGTGGCGCCAGGGGTGAATTGACCACGCAGCACATAACCTTCGCGCTCCAGTTGCGCCAGCGCTTGGGTGACTTCAATGGCCGGCAATCCCAAAGGTTCGGCAATCGCTTGCAACGGCAGTGGGCCAAACGCACTGAGCCGCGCGCGAATCACTTCCAGCACGGCTTCGTCCGTTTCCCAGACCTCATCAAATCCCGGCAGCGCCTCCAGCGGAGGCAGTAAATCTGCCTGTGGATAAATCGCCCGCAGGCAGGTTAGACGCTCCAACGCCAACCACAGCGATTGCCCGGCATTGAGCTGCAAACGGCTGGTGCGACCGCTTGCAGCGAGGACGTTGAGCCAGTCGAGCCAATGCGCATTGGCCTGTGCCTCGGCATCGGTGATGCACGCCAGGCTCATCAAGGCTTCGTGCATTTCATCGACGCCTGTCGGGGCTGGCCAGGCTTCGTCGCGCACCGCTTGAATCGCTTCGGCATCCAGCGCACCGAGGTCGTCGGTGGACTGCGGGTCGGTCCAGCGCCGGTTGAGCACCGCTTGGGTGCGGCGTTCTTCCAGCGGCGCATCGTCGAGAAAGGTATAGGGGCGGGCGCTGAGGATTTCTGCTGCCAGCGGCGAGGGCGCCGGCAAATCGCGGCTGATCAGTCGGACGTCGCCGCTTTCCATACGCCGCAACAACGCCAGCCAGCCTTCGCTGTCCATGGCCTCGTGCAGGCAATCGTCGAGGGTCTGCTCCACCAGCGGATGCTCGGGCACTTCGCGTTCACCGGCGAGGTTTTCCACGCAGGCAATCTGATCGGGAAACACGCTGGCGATCAGGTCTTCGCTTTTCATGCGCTGGATCTGCGGCGCGACTTTGCGCCCTCCGGTGTAACGCGGCAGCGCCAGTGCGACCCCGGCGTTCCAGCGCCAGCGCACGCCGAACAGCGGCGCATCGAGTATCGCCTGTATCAACAGGTGCTCGGCGGTGTTGCTGTGAACATAGCGCCAGACGTCGTCGAGTTCGAAGCTGTGGCTGGTGGACAGCGACAGCACGATTGCGTCTTCGCTGGCGGCGGCCTGCAATTCGAAGTTGAAGGTGCGGCAGAACCGCTTGCGCAAGGCCAGGCCCCAGGCGCGGTTGATGCGACTGCCGAACGGCGAGTGGATGATCAGTTGCGTGCCGCCGGATTCGTCGAAAAACCGTTCCATCAGCAGCGTGTCTTGCGAGGGCAGGGCGCCCAATGTCAGGCGTGCGCGGGCCAGGTAATCCACCAGTTGCTCGGCGCTGGCGAGGTTCAGGCCGAGGGTGTCGGTCAGCCAGTCGATGGCCGGTTGCAAGTTACCCGGTGTGGCGCCGAGCAGGTCATCGAGCTGCGCTTGCAGGCGCGCGACGGCGAATGACAATTCAGCGCTGCGTCCCGGTGCTTCCCCAAGCCAGAACGGAATGGTCGGCGGCTGGCCCTGAGCATCTTCGACCCGGACCTTGCCGGTTTCGACGCGCAGGATCCGGTACGACGTATTGCCCAACTGGAAGATATCCCCGGCGATGCTTTCCACGGCAAAGTCTTCGTTGACGCTGCCGATGTTCAGCCCCTGAGGCTCCAGCAGCACGCTGTAATCGGCGTTGTCCGGAATCGTTCCGCCGCTGGTCACCGCCGTCAGTTTGCTGCCCCGACGACCGCGCAACGTGCGGGTCACGGCGTCGCGGTGCAGGTAGGCGCTGCGAATCCCCTGGCGACCGTTGTAGCCCTCGGCGAGCATATTCAGCAGCGCCTGGTAATGCTTTTCGTCGAGGTCGGCGTAGGGCGAGGCTTTGCGGAACATCTCCAGTAAGGCCTGCTCCTGCCATTCCTGGCAGCTGACTTCGGCGATGATCTGCTGCGCCAAGACATCCAGCGGCGCCTTGGGAATCTGCAGGGTGTCGAGTTCGCCACGGCGCACGCAGTCGAGCAGGGCGGCGCATTCGATCAAGTCATCGCGGGTGGTGGCGAACAAACGGCCCTTGGGCGTGCCGCCGACCTGGTGCCCGGAGCGGCCGACCCGTTGCAGAAAACCGGCAATCGAGCGCGGCGAGGCGATCTGGCACACCAGGTCGACGTCGCCTATGTCGATCCCCAGCTCCAGCGAGGCCGTGGCGATCAGCACTTGCAGCTCGCCGCGCTTGAGCCGCTGTTCCGCGTCGAGGCGAAACTCCTTGGCCAGGCTGCCGTGGTGCGCGGCGACGGCCTCCTTGCCGAGGCGTTCGCTCAAGTGCCGGCTCAAGCGTTCGGCCAGGCGTCGGGTGTTGACGAAAATCAGCGTGGTGCGGTGTTCGCGGGCAAGGGCAGCGAGGCGGTCGTAGACCCGTTCCCAGACATCGTTGGCCATCACTGCCGAGAGCGGCACTGGCGGCACTTCGATGTCCAGATCCCGTGGGCGGGCGTGGCCGATGTCGATGATTTCGCACTCGCGGTCACGGCCCACAAGGAAGCGCGAGACCGCTTCGATGGGTTTTTGCGTGGCAGACAGGCCTATCCGCATCAGCGGGACCGCGCACAGCGCCTGCAATCGTTCGAGGCTCAAGGCCAGATGGCTGCCGCGTTTGCTGGCGGCGATGGCGTGGATTTCGTCGACGATTACCGTGCGCGTGGTGCCGAGCATCTGCCGGCCGGAGTCGGAACCGAGCAGCACGTAAAGGGATTCCGGGGTGGTCACCAGAATATGCGGCGCTGTTCGGCGCATGGCCGAGCGGTCTTTTTGCGGCGTATCGCCGGTGCGCACGGCGGTGTTGATCTGCAATTCGGGCAGACCCATGACGCGCAATTGCTCGGTGATGCCGGCCAGCGGGTTTTGCAGGTTGATCTGGATGTCGTTGGACAGGGCTTTGAGCGGTGAGACGTAGACCACCAGGGTTTCGTCGGGCAACCCGCCTTCATTTTCCAGGCCGCGATGGACCAGGTCGTCGATGACCGCGAGGAAGGCCGTGAGGGTTTTGCCGGACCCGGTGGGCGCGGCGATCAGGGTCGAGCGGTGCTGGCGGATCAACGGCCACGCCCGGGCCTGGGCGGCGGTGACCGTCGGGAAGGTATTGCTGAACCAGGCGCTGACGGCGGGGTGGAAGCCTGCCAGGGCCGCGTCCGTGGGGATGGGCAGATTCATTGGGTAATTTATGCGGGTGGGGGACTGAAGATGCAAGTACCGCTCAAGACCTTCATTGTTTCCAATGGCCTCATCGCGAGCAGGCTCGCTCCCACATTGGATTTGTGTGCGCCGCAGCCCCCTGTGGGAGCGAGCCTGCTCGCGATGGGGTCGGGACAGGCACCACAAATCCCGGGGATCTACACTTTACGGATGACGGTTGCGCACTAAACCCGCAAAATGCAACGATTCCGGCAACTATCAACGACATCGCCCACGGGCGCTGTCGATAAAGCCATCGTTCCAATCAGACTGGGCCTGCTGACTCTATGCGAATGCGCCTTATGTTACTGGGCGGCGGAAATGCCCTTGGGCAGGCGCTGATTCGCCTCGGTGCGGAGGAAGACATCGGTTTCCTCGCCCCCCGCCCACCGCAAGACGGCTGGGATGCCGCGAGCCTGACGCAACTGCTCGACGACACCCGCCCGGACGCGTTGATCAATCTCGCCTACTACTTCGACTGGTTTCAGGCGGAGACGGTTAGCGAACAGCGTCTGGCCGGGCAGGAGCGGGCGATCGAGCGTCTGGCCGAACTGTGCCAGCATCACAACATCGTGCTGCTGCAACCGTCGAGCTATCGCGTGTTCGACGGCTCCCGGGCGACCGCCTACAGCGAAAAAGACGAACCGGTGCCATTGGGCTTGCGCGGTCAGGCCTTGTGGCGGATCGAACAAAGCGTGCGCGCTACCTGCCCGCAACACGTGCTGTTGCGTTTCGGCTGGCTGCTCGATGACAGCCCCGACGGCACACTCGGGCGCTTCCTCGGTCGCGCCGAACAGCCTGAAGAATTGCTGATGGCCGACGACCGCCGGGGCAACCCGACACCGGTCGACGACGCGGCGCGGGTGATCATTTCGGTACTCAAGCAGCTCGATTGTGCGGCGCCGCTGTGGGGTACCTATCATTACGCCGGGCATGAGGCGACCACGCCGCTGGCGCTGGGGCAGGCGATCCTGACCGAAGCCCGCAGCCTGCATCCGCTGGCCATCGAAGCGCCGACCGCCCAGGCTCACGCCGCGCGCCCGGACGCCGCCGAAGAGCCGCAACACGCGGTGCTGGCCTGCAAGAAAATACTGCACACCTTCGGAATCAAGCCCCGCGCCTGGCGCGCGGCACTCCCGGGCTTACTGGATAGGTTCTATCGCCATGGCTGACGGCCCTGTTTTAATCACCGGCGGCGCCGGTTTCATCGGCTCGCACCTGACCGATGCCTTGCTTGCCAAAGGCCATTCGGTGCGAATTCTTGATGACTTGTCCACCGGCAAACGCAGCAACCTGCCGCTGGACAATCCCAAGGTCGAACTCATTGTGGGTGACGTCGCCGATGCTGCGCTGGTGGCCCAGGCCATGCTCGGTTGCAGCGCCGTGGCGCATCTGGCCGCGGTGGCGTCAGTGCAGGCCTCGGTGGACGATCCGGTGAAGACTCACCGCAGCAATTTCATCGGCTCGCTGAATGTCTGCGAAGCCATGCGTCAGGCTGGCGTCAAGCGAGTGCTGTACGCCTCCAGCGCGGCGGTCTACGGCAACAATGGCGAAGGCGAGTCGATCGATGAAGACACGCCCAAGGCGCCATTGACACCGTATGCGTCGGACAAACTGGCCAGCGAGTATTACTTCGATTTCTACCGTCGCCAGCATGGTCTGGAGCCGGTGATTTTCCGCTTCTTCAACATTTTCGGACCGCGTCAGGATCCATCCTCGCCGTATTCCGGCGTGATCAGTATTTTCAGCGAGCGCGCGCAGAAAGGCCTGCCGATCACCGTGTTTGGCGATGGCGAGCAGACACGCGATTTCGTCTACGTTGAAGATTTGGTGGATTTGTTGGTGCAAGCCATCGAGCAACCGCAGGTCGAAGTCGGCGCGGTCAATGTCGGCTGGAACCAGGCAACTTCTCTCAAGCAAATGCTTGAGACGCTGGAGGTGGTGGTCGGTCAATTGCCCCCGGTGAGTTACGGCCCGGCACGTTCCGGTGACATCCGCCACTCGCGAGCGAACAATCGGCGGTTGCTGGAGCGGTTTACCTACCCTGAGCAGACGCCGATGAATGTTGGCTTGGCGCGGTTGTTGGGACGATAGATCGTTCCCACCACGGAGCGTGGGAACGATCATGAAAAAGGCGCCTTTCGAGGCGCCTTTTTTTTGTGCGTGGGTTTAGAACTTGTAACCCAGGCCAACCATGTAAATGAACGGGTCGACGTCCACATCGACCTTGGCACGAGTGCCCGGCGCCACGGCGTTGTTTTCCACGGTCGCCGTGGTGTCGATGTCGATGTAGCGCACCTGGGCGTTGAGCATGATGTTGTCGGTGATCATATAGTCAGCACCAACCTGAAACGCCATGCCCCAAGAGTTATCCGCCTTGAAATTGCTGAAGCCGTTGGCTTGTGCTTCGCTGCCGACGTGCTCGTCGTAGATCCAGGTGTAGTTGATGCCGGCGCCGACATATGGCTGGAATACAGACTTCGCGTCCAGTGGGTAGTACACAACGCTCAGGGTTGGCGGCAGGTGTTTCAGGGTGCCGAGTTTGCCGTTGGCTGCGCCCAGGGCGGTGCCTTTGATCTTCACGTCATGCTCGAATGGCGAGGCGGCGAGCAGTTCGATCCCCCAGTGGCTGTCGATCATGTAAGCGAAGTTCAGACCCAGTTGCGTGTCGCTGCTCATGGTCGCCTTGCCACCCAGGTCGGCGCCGGCCAGAGGGCCTTGATCGACCTTGACGCTGGAGCTGTCGGCTTTCGGGTTGACGGTGATTGCACCGGCACGAACCAGGATGTCACCGGCTTCGTGGGCGTAAGCGAGCGGGGCTGCGAGCGCGACGGCAAACAGCGAAGCGCTGAGCAAGGACTTGTGCATAGGAGCTCCAAAGGACGTTAAAAATATTCGATGTCCAATGGTACGGAGGCGTCTGATACGGTCTTTTGACTCAGCTCAATGAAACAGTGATGGCCTTGTTTTTGTGGTGCGGCAGATGGCCTCATCGCGAGCAGGCTCGCTCCCACAGAGATTAGGTGATCCCCTGTGGTAGCAAGCCTGCTCGCGATAGCTATCGATCAAGCAATACAGAATCGCCGGATTCACTCCGGCAATTCATACACGTAAATCTTGTCCGCCTCCATTTGATACCCCGCGTCCGCCAACTCGCTGGTCGACGCTTTGACCTGCAACGCGCCCTCGATCCAGTACGGCTGATACAGCTCATCCAGCTTCACGCCCACTTCGCTTTTCACGTGCACGATCTGGTTCGACGGCGGTGGCGGCACATGGATGCAGGCGCCGAAATACGGCACCAGCAAAAACTCCGTGGTGCGACCTTCCTCGCTCACTTCCAGCGGCACGATGTAACCCGGCAAGCGAATGTTCTGCCCGTCGAGGTTTTTCACCACAGGTGCATTGGGCATGTCTTGTCTGGCGGCGGGCGCCGATTCCAGCGCGCTGCTCATCTGCGACAGGTCGTGCAGCGGTGTCATGTTCGGCACTTCCGGTGCGGCGTCCGGCGGGATCATTTCCGACCAGGTCAGCTCTTTCGGCTCGGCCGCCCACAGCGGCAGGGCGACCAGCATCAACAGCGCAAGCAGAGCGCGGGGCATCATTAACGTCCTCATAGTCGGATCGACAGGCCATCGGCCAGGGATTGGCGATACGCGCGCCACGCCGGCACGCTGCCCATCAGCAACGCGGCGATCAGGATGCCACCGAGCAGCGTCCATTCATACTCGCTGGGCCAGGCGAGTGGCAGGTACAAACCGTAATTGGCTTGCACATAGCCTTGGGCCAGGGCGATGCCCACATACAAAAGCCCCAGCCCGGCCATTACGCCGGCCAGCGCCAAGGCAAACGCCTCCAGCACCAGCAACGTCGCAATGTGCCAGGGCCGGGCGCCGACCGAGCGCAGAATCGCCATCTCGCGCCGTCGTTCGTTGAGGCTGGTGAGAATCGCCGTGAGCATGCCGATCAAACCGGTCAGCACCACAAACAGCGACACCACGAACAAGGCTTTTTCCGCCGTGCTCATCAAACTCCACAGCTCTTGCAGCGCCACACCGGGGAGGATCGCCAACATCGGCTCGCCACGGAATTCGTTGATCTCGCGCTGCACGGCGAACGTCGAAATCTTGCTGTTGAGGCCGAGCATGAAGGCGGTGATCGCTTGTGGCGTCAGGTCCATGTTGCGTGCCTGATCGGCGCTGATCCGGCCTTTGCCCTGGGCCGGCACGCCGTTGTGCCAGTCGACGTGAATCGCTTCCATGCCGCCGAGGCTGATGTGCAGCGTGCGGTCCACCGGGGTGCCGGTGCGTTTGAGAATGCCGACTACGGTGAACGGTTTGTCGTCGTGCTTGACCAGGCTGATCACTGCCACGCCGTGGGCCAGAACCAGTTTGTCGCCGAGTTTGTAATGCAGCGCATCGGCCACTTCGGCGCCGAGCACCACTTCGAACGGATCGCTGGCGAAGGCGCGGCCATCGGCCACTTCGAGGTGCTGTTGATGGCCGTATTGGTAGTGCTCGAAGTACGCCTCGGTGGTGCCCATCACGCGATAACCGCGATGGGAATCGCCGAGGGACATCGGGATCGCCCACTTCACTTTCGGGTTGTTGGCGAAGTGTTCGAAGCTGTCCCAACGAATGTTGTTGGTGGCGTTGCCGATGCGGAACACCGAGTACAGCAACAGGTTCACCGAACCGGAACGCGCGCCGACGATCAGGTCGGTGCCGCTGATGGTGCTGGCGAAACTGGCCTTGGCCTCGGTGCGTACCCGCTCCACGGCCAGCAGCAGGCAGACCGACAGGGCGATGGCGAACGCGGTGAGGATCGCGGTGAAGCGACGGTTAGCCAGACTGGCCATGGCTAGACGAAACAAATACATCTCAGACCTCGGACGGGGTGGCGGCGCGATTGAGATCGGCCAGCGACAGGTGGCGATCGAACAGCGGCGCGAGACTCTGGTCATGGCTGACAAACAACAGGCTCGAGCCGGCTTCACGGCATTCGGCGAACAGCAGGCGAATGAAGTTTTCGCGAGCGTCGTAGTCCAGGGCCGAGGTCGGTTCGTCGGCGATCACCAGCTCCGGCTGACCAATCAACGCGCGCGCGGCGGCGACCCGTTGCTGCTGGCCGATGGACAGCGAATCGGCGCGGCGGCTGAGGAGGCTTTCATCCTTCAGACCCAAGTGAGCCAGCAAAGTGGCGGCGGCCTGGTCGACGCTGCCGTGGCGCTGTTTCGCCCGCTCGGCGCGCAGTTTGGAAAAGTGGCAGGGCAACTCGACGTTCTCGCGCACCGAGAGAAACGGCAGCAGGTTGAACTGCTGGAAGATATAGCCGGTGTGATCGACGCGAAAGCGGTCACGCGCGCCGGCGCCGAGTTCGGTCAGCTCCTGGCCCAGCAGGCGGATGCTGCCGCGATCGGGTTTCTGAACGCCCCCAAGCAGGCCAAGCAGGGTGGTCTTGCCACTACCGCTGGGGCCTTTGAGGAACAGGGTTTCGCCGGGCTCCAGGCGAAACGCCGGGATGTCCAGCAGCGGCGGGTGACCGGGCCAGCTGAAGCCCAGGTCGGACAGTTCGATGAGTGCTTGGGTCATAGCGCCGATTTCATGGGTTTTGGGTACTTGTCTCAATGTCACATCCAACACCGATCCCTGTAGGCGCGAGGCTTGCCCGCGAAGAGGCCATCTCATTCAACAGAGATGTTGACTATTAGATGCCTTCGCGGGCAAGCCTCGCTCCTACAGGGGCGGTGGTGAATTCAGAACTTGAGAGCGGCAGCCTTGGCCGTCACTTCAACCCCTTGCTGCCCGCTCGGGCTGATCAGCTGTACCTGAATCTTCTGAGTGGCTGGGAAAGTATTGAAGATATTGGCCAGGTCCAGGGTTTTCAGCGCGCCCGGGGCTGAGCAGGTGAATTGGTAATGGGCGTGGATTTCGCTGTGGTCGTGATGATGTTCGTCTTTGGCATCGTGATCGTCATCAGCATCCGGCTTGTCACCGAACAACGGGCTTTCCAGTTCCTGGGTCGCCACTACGCAACCGGCGGCTTTCGGCAGGTTGAACAGTGCCAACGGTTTCTCAAGCTGCGCACGAGCGGCGGCCACTTTGGCCTTGTCGGCGTCAGTGGTGGCAGCGTGTTCGAAGCCCACCAGGTTCATCGCCGGGCTTTCCAGCTCCAGCTCCAGGGTCTGACCGTCCAGCGCTGCATTCAGGCGAGCGACGCCATGTTCGTGGGCGCTGAGGCTGCCGTGTTCATGGTCATGATCATGTTCTTCAGCCGCGTGGGCGACGGTCAGCGGCAACAGGGCGAACGGCAGAGCGAGCAGCAGACGGCGCATGGCGGGTCTCCGAAAGTAAAATGAAGAGTTTGTTATGTAATCTTATAACGAAAGTGCGGGGGAGTTTGACCGTCTGCTTGGCGTTGCGCAAGTCACATGGGAGCATGCTCGTCAGAAATGTGCAGGAGCAGACTTATGTTGCGTATACGCGGAAGCATCGGCGACTGGCCGGTGGATTTGACGCTGGAGATGGACGACGGCGATTGGGCGCGGCTTGGTGCGCAGTTGCAGGTGGTCAAGCCTGAGGCCAGTGACGCCCCGGCCAAGCCGGTGAATCAGGATGATGCGCTGTGGCAAATCGCCAAGGATTTGCTGCGCAAGGCCGGGCAATTGAGCGGGCCGGATCTGCTGGATCAGTTGGAAGGACTGACCGGCAGCGCGGCGTCGGGCAAGCGCTTGCTGGTGCGTTTGCGTCATTGCGCGGATGTGAAGGTGTCGAGCGGCGGGGATACGCCGCTCTATAGCTGGATCAACGCAGGTTAATAAAGCGCAGCAAACAACTTGCGGCGGTAGGTGGTCACCAACGGGTGATCATTGCCCAGCAGTTCGAACACCTGCAGCAAGGTCTTGTGCGGCAAGCCTTCGCTGTAGCTGCGATTGCGGACGAACAGCTTCAGCAGCGCATCCAGCGCGGCGTCGTACTGCTGGCGGGCCAGTTGCTGGATCGCCAGTTGATACACCGCTTCATCGTCCTGCGGGTTTTTCGCCAGGCGCGCTTTCAGGTCTGCGGCATCCGGCAAATCCTTGGCTTGGCCAAGGAACTGGATTTGCGCCTTGGCGCCGGCCAGTGCCGCTTTGTGCTCGTCGCTTTTCACTGCGTCGAGCACGGTTTGCGCTTCGCCCAGTTCGCCCCGTTCCGTCAGGCAACGGGCGTAGAGGATCAAGGCGGCAGCGTTGGTGTTGTCTTCGCCCAGCAGCACTTTGAGCGCGGCTTCGGCATCGGCGAAACGGCTGTCGTCGAACAGGGCCTGGGCGTGTTCGAATGGATCGGCCGCTGCGGGTGGCGGCATTTGCACATGAGGCTCAAGCATCGCCCGCACGGCGGACTCAGGCTGCGCACCGGCAAAACCGTCCACTGGCTGACCGTCCTTGAACAACACCACGGTCGGCAGGCTGCGAATGCCGAAGCGGGCGACGATGTCCTGTTCGAGATCGCAGTTGACCTTGGCCAGCAGCAATTCGCCCTGGTAGCTCTCGGCAATGGTTTGCAGCAGCGGCATCAGCGATTTGCACGGCGCACACCATTCGGCCCAGAAATCCACCAGCACCGGTTTGTGGAAAGAGTTCTCGATCACCGACTGGTCGAAATCGGCGGTCGTGGCGTCGAAGATGTACGGCGTTTCCTGACTCATGGGGGATCTCGTAAAAGCGTGAATGGGGCAACTATAAGGCTTGGCAGGGTATCGCTGAAAGTGTGGGCGGTCTGACAGGGCGCTTTCGCGGGCAAGTCGGATCGTCGCACCGCTCGTTCCTACAGGCCCACGCCGATTTGAAGACCGACGCCGAACCTGTAGGAGCGAAGCTTGCTCGCGAAGCTTTTAGCCGCGCCGCGCGTGGTAGAGGCTCACATGCCGAAACTCTTCAGGCTCGGCCAGATCCGGCAGGGTCATCGCTTCCAGCATTTCGATACGTTGATAGAGCGGATGCCTGAAATCTCTCACCCGCGAATCCGCCACCAACGCTTCCTGGCCCCGGCTCAAAAACTCATCAAGCAACGGCAGGTTAGCCCGGTCATACAAAACGTCGGCCACCAGAATCAGATCAAACCGATCCGCTTCGGCGAAAAAATCCGTCGAGTAGTTGAGGTGTACGCCATTGAGTTCGGCATTCGCCCGACACGCGGCAATCGCCAGCGGGTCGAGGTCACAGGCCACCACTTCCAGCGCGCCGGCCTTTACTGCCGCAATCCCCGCCACCCCGGAGCCAGCACCGAAATCCAGCACCCGCTTGCCTTCGACCCATTCAGGGAATGCGGCGAGATAGCGGGCAACCGCCAGGCCGCTGGCCCAGCAGAAACTCCAGTAGGGCGGTTCATGCAGAATCCGCCGGGTTTCTTCCGGGCTGAACGCGCGGTCCATGTTATCGCCGTCGATCAGCCAGAGTTTCAGCTCGGTATCGGGCAACGCAACAGGCACAAGCTGCGCATCACCGAGCAATTCACCCAACGCCCGTTGCAGGTCGAGCGGTGCAATCATGGGGCTTTGACGAATTGCAGCTGACCCAAGGCCTGGGTCGTCGGCTGGGTAATGACCTGCGAAGGCAGGTGCAAAATCAACTGGCCGGACTGGCTGGCGCGACCGCGCAATTCAACGCGAACGCCGGCAGGGAACGATTCCGGGTTGAAGCGCAGGTGAAACGGCAGAAGCTGATTGGTGCCGATCAGGCTCGAACTGGCGAGCAATTGTTGCGGGCGGTCCTGGGCATCGATCACCAGCAGCGCCAGTTCAACTTCGGCGCCGGCCGGTATGCCTTGCAGGGTGCCGCTCAATTCACGCTGATAGGCGGGCAGCGGGCCGAGGTTGGCGGACTCCTTGGCTTTTTTCTGCGCGGCCTGTGGGGCTGGCCCTGGTGTTGGCGGCTGGGGCTTGGGCGCATCGCTGCTGCAGGCCACCAGCAGGCTGAAAACACTGAGCAATACGAGTGGTCTTAGGGACATTTGCGGCTCCAGCAAGGTGAAATCCATGGATCAAGCTCTATAGCCAGTCTGTATACCGTAAACCCTATGTCTTGTCTTGCCACGGGGATGCGCTACCATGGCCCTCCCTTTTTTTGTTGCCTGCCACCATGCACTGTCCCTTCTGCGGTGCCAACGACACCAAGGTCATCGACTCGCGTCTGGTCGCCGAGGGCGAACAGGTGCGCCGCCGGCGTGAATGCCTGGCCTGCGGCGAGCGTTTCACGACGTTCGAGACCGCCGAACTGGTGTTGCCGCGCCTGATCAAAACCGACGGTAGCCGTCAGCCCTTCGATGAAGAAAAACTTCGCGCGGGCATGCAGCGTGCGCTGGAGAAGCGCCCGGTGAGTGTCGAGCGCCTCGAATCGTCGCTGGTGCATATCAAACACAAACTGCGCGCCACCGGCGAGCGCGAGGTCAAATCCCTCGTGGTCGGTGAACTGGTGATGGCCGAGCTGCAAAAGCTCGACGAAGTCGCCTACATTCGTTTCGCCTCCGTGTATCGGCGCTTCCAGGACCTCAACGAGTTCCGGGAAGAGATTGATCGCCTGGCCCGTGAGCCGGTGAAAGAATGACCACGTCCCCCGAACAAGCCATCCTCGACGCCCATTACATGGCTCGCGCCCTGGAACTGGCGCGCAAAGGCCATTACACGACACACCCCAACCCTCGCGTTGGCTGCGTGATCGTGCGTGACGGGCAGATTGTCGGCGAAGGCTGGCATGTGCGCACTGGCGAGCCCCACGCTGAAGTCCACGCCCTGCGTGCCGCAGGCGACAAGGCCCGAGGTGCCACCGCTTACGTGACCCTCGAACCGTGCAGCCACCACGGCCACACGCCGCCTTGCGCCGATGCGCTGGTGAATGCCGGCCTCGCCCGGGTTGTCGCAGCGATGCAAGACCCGAACCCGTCGGTGGCCGGTCGCGGCCTGCAGCGCCTGGCCCAGGCCGGCATCGCCATCGAAAGTGGCGTGCTGGAAGGCGAGGCGCGCAAGCTTAATCAAGGCTTCCTCAAACGCATGGAACACGGCTTGCCGTTCGTGCGGGTCAAGTTGGCCATGAGCCTGGACGGTCGCACGGCGATGGAAAGCGGCGAGAGCCAATGGATCACCGGCCCGGCCGCACGTTCGGCGGTGCAACGCCTGCGGGCGCAGGCCAGCGTGGTGCTGACCGGCGCCGACACGGTGCTGGCGGACAACGCCCGCTTGACCGTGCGTGCCGATGAGCTGGGCCTGGACGCCGAGCAAACGGCCCAGGCCATGAGCCGTCCGCCGCTGCGCGTGCTGATCGACGGCCGTCTGCGAGTGCCGCTGGATGCACCGTTTTTCAAGGCCGGGCCGGCATTGGTCGCCACCTGCATGGCGATTGAAGAGCAGTACGCGAACGGCCCGGAATGCCTGATCGTGGCGGGCGACGATGGTTTGGTTGACCTGCGAAAATTGCTGGTCGAACTCGCTGCACGCGGGGTCAACGAAGTGTTGGTTGAGGCAGGCCCGCGTCTGGCCGGGGCTTTTGCCCAGCAAGGTCTGGTGGATGAGTTCCAGATTTTCATCGCCGGCAAGTTCCTCGGCTCCTCGGCTCGGCCGCTGCTGGACTGGCCGATCGCGCAAATGAAGGATGCGCCTGAGCTCAAAATCACCGAAATTCGCGCGGTTGGCGATGACTGGCGAGTCATCGCCATTCCTGCGCCAGCGGCGAGCGTATAATTCCCGGCCTGCGCCACGCGACGGCCCTGTTCTCGAGGAGAACTCCATGTTTACCGGCATCATCGAATCCATCGGCAGTATTCGTGCATTGACCCCAAAAGGCGGTGATGTGCGGGTCCACGTAGAAACTGGCAAGCTTGATTTGAGCGACGTCAAACTGGGCGACAGCATCGCGGTCAACGGCGTGTGCCTGACGGCGGTTGAGCTGCCGGGTAACGGCTTTGCGGCGGACGTCAGTCGCGAAACCCTCGACTGCACCGCCATGAACGACCTGAAAAGCGGCAGCCCGGTGAACCTGGAAAAAGCCCTGACCCCGACCACTCGCCTCGGCGGGCACCTGGTCAGCGGTCACGTCGATGGCGTGGGTGAAGTGGTTTCCCGTACCGAGAATGCGCGCGCCGTGGAATTCCGCATCCGTGCGCCGAAAGACCTGGCCAAGTACATTGCCCATAAAGGTTCGATCACCGTCGACGGCACCAGCCTGACCGTGAACGCGGTCGATGGCGCCGAGTTCATGCTGACGATCATTCCGCACACCCTGAGCGAAACCATCATGGCGTCATACCAGCCAGGTCGCCGGGTAAACCTTGAAGTTGACTTGCTGGCACGTTATCTGGAGCGCCTGTTGCTGGGCGACAAGGCCGCAGAGCCAACCTCCGGAAACATCACCGAAAGCTTTCTGGCCGCCAACGGCTACCTCAAATCCTGACCCAAGGGGGTGCCTTGTGGCGCTCAATAGCATCGAAGAACTGGTTGAAGACATCCGCCAAGGCAAGATGGTCATCCTCATGGATGACGAAGACCGCGAGAACGAAGGCGACCTGATCATGGCCGCCGAGTGCTGCAAGGCCGAACACATCAACTTCATGGCCAAGCACGCCCGTGGCCTGATCTGCATGCCGATGAGCCGCGAGCGTTGCGAGCTGCTCAAGCTGCCCTTGATGGCGCCGCGCAACGGTTCCGGCTTCGGCACCAAGTTCACCGTGTCCATCGAAGCGGCCGAAGGCGTGACCACCGGTATTTCCGCTGCCGACCGCGCACGCACCGTGCAAGCGGCTGCGGCGAAAGACGCCAAGGCTGAAGACATCGTCAGCCCCGGCCACATTTTCCCGCTGATGGCCCAGGCCGGCGGTACCCTGGCCCGCGCTGGCCACACCGAAGCGGCGTGCGACCTGGCGCGCATGGCCGGTTTCGAGCCAAGCGGCGTGATCTGCGAAGTGATGAACGACGACGGCACCATGTCCCGTCGCACCGAGCTCGAAGCCTTCGCGGCCGAACACAACATCAAGATCGGCACCATTGCCGACCTGATTCACTACCGGATGATCCACGAACGTACCGTTCAGCGGATTGCCGAGCAGCCTTTGGACAGCGAACTGGGCCAGTTCAACCTGGTGACCTATCGTGATTCCGTGGAAGGTGACGTGCACATGGCCCTGACCCTGGGCACCGTGTGCGCCGAAGAACCGACCCTGGTTCGCGTACACAACATGGACCCGCTGCGCGACCTGTTGATGGTCAAGCAACCGGGCCGCTGGAGCCTGCGCGCCGCCATGGCTGCGGTGGCCGAGGCCGGCAGCGGCGTGGTGCTGTTGCTCGGTCACCCGCTCGATGGCGACGTATTGCTGGCGCACATCCGTGAAACCGCGGATCAGGCCATCGTGAAAAAACCGACCACCTACAGCATCGTCGGTGCCGGTTCGCAGATCCTCCGGGACCTGGGCGTGCGCAAAATGCGCTTGATGTCTGCGCCAATGAAATTTAATGCGATATCCGGTTTCGATCTGGAAGTTGTAGAATACGTGCCCTCCGAATAATGACCGGTTGTTTCCAGTCCTTGATTCGCGGCTAACACATCACCGAGGGATGCGTAGAAAACGCGTCCCGGCTCTTTAAGAGATCTAACGAATGACCCTGAAGACCATCGAAGGTACCTTCATCGCCCCTAAAGGCCGCTACGCTCTGGTAGTGGGCCGCTTCAACAGCTTCGTCGTTGAAAGCCTGGTCAGCGGTGCAGTTGATGCCCTGGTTCGCCACGGCGTGAGCGAAAGCGACATCACCATCATCCGCGCGCCTGGCGCCTTCGAAATCCCGCTGGTTGCGCAGAAAGTCGCTCAGAAGGGCGAGTACGCGGCAATCATCGCCCTGGGCGCGGTCATTCGTGGCGGTACTCCGCATTTCGAATACGTGGCTGGCGAATGCACCAAGGGCCTGGCCCAGGTGTCCATGGAGTTTGGCGTTCCAGTCGCATTTGGCGTGCTGACCGTTGATTCCATCGAGCAAGCCATCGAACGTTCCGGCACCAAGGCCGGTAACAAAGGCGCCGAAGCTGCCCTGTCCGCTCTGGAAATGGTCAGCCTGCTGGCGCAGTTGGAGGCCAAGTGATTAGCGACGAAAGTGATCGTTTCAACCCGCGCGATCCAAAGCCTGCGGATGCCGGCAAGCCATCGAAAAGCGTCAAGCGTCGCGAAGCCCGTCAGCTCGCGACCCAAGCGCTGTACCAATGGCACATGGCCAAGCAGTCGCTGAACGAGATCGAAGCGCAGTTTCGGGTCGATAACGATTTCAGCGATGTCGATGCCGCGTACTTCCACGACATCCTGCACGGCGTTCCGGCCAACAAGCCTGAAATCGACGCTGCACTGACGCCGTGCCTGGACATCACCATCGAAGAGCTGGACCCGGTTGAACTGGCTGTTCTGCGCCTGTCGACCTGGGAACTGCTCAAGCGCGTCGATGTGCCGTACCGCGTTGTGATCAACGAAGGTATCGAGCTGGCGAAAGTCTTCGGTTCCACCGATGGCCACAAATTCGTCAACGGCGTACTCGACAAGCTGGCCCCGCGTCTGCGTGAAGCTGAAGTGAAGGCGTTCAAGCGCTAATCGGCGCTTGATAGCTGCCACATGGGCGAGTTTGAGCTGATCCGCAATTTCTTCGCCGCCGCGCCTTGTGCGCAAGGCGGCGAAGGCGTTGCCCTCGGGATCGGTGATGACTGCGCCTTGCTCGCTGTTCCCCCCGGGGAGCAGTTGGCCATTTCCACCGACACGCTGGTTACCGGCGTGCATTTCGCAGAGCCTTGCGACCCTTTTCTGCTCGGTCAGCGTTCGCTGGCTGTGGCCGTCAGTGATCTGGCCGCCATGGGCGCCACCCCCGTTGCCTTTACCCTTGCCCTGACCTTGCCGACGGTGACCGTCGATTGGCTGGACGCTTACGCCCGTGGTTTGAACGTCATGGCGCAGCACTGTGGCGTGGCGCTGGTGGGCGGTGATACCACGCGCGGGCCGCTGAGCCTGACCATGACCGTGTTTGGTCGTGTGCCGGCCGGCAAGGCGTTGACCCGCAGCGGTGCGCAGCCCGGCGATTTGCTCTGCGTGGGCGGTGAGTTGGGTAATGCAGCGGGTGCCTTGCCGCTGGTGCTGGGGCAGCGGACGGCTGACGCCGCCATCGCTGATCCATTGCTGGCCCATTACTGGTCGCCGCGGCCGCAGCTGGCGTTGGGCCAGGCACTACGCGGCAAAGCCACGTCGGCGCTGGATATCTCCGACGGCCTGCTCGCTGACTGCGGGCATATTGCCCTGGCGTCGAAGGTCGGCATTCAAGTTGAACGGGACCGATTGCCGCTGTCGAACGCTTTAGTGGCCTTCCTCGGCCAATCGGGTGCCGAAGCGGCAGCGTTGAGCGGCGGGGACGATTACGTGCTGGCCTTCACCCTACCGTCCGTCGAGTTGCCCGCGTTGCTGGCCGCCGGCTGGCCGATCCATGTGATCGGCAGGGTAGAGGCCGGGCAGGGCGTGGTACTGCTGGACGCCGATGGACAGGACATCACCCCGCAAACCCGGGGCTATCAACATTTTCGGGAGACACCGTGACAGATCATCCCAAACAGGTCCCGGCGGAATTCGTACCGCCTTCGGTCTGGCGCAATCCCTGGCATTTCCTGGCGTTCGGCTTCGGCTCGGGCACCTTGCCAAAGGCACCGGGCACCTGGGGTTCGTTAGTTGCGCTACCCTTTATCCCGTTGTGGCAGATGCTGCCCGACTGGGGTTACTGGCTGATGCTCGGCATCACCATGCTGTTCGGCTTCTGGCTGTGCGGCAAGGTTGCCGACGATTTGCGGGTGCACGATCACGAAGGCATCGTCTGGGACGAAATGGTCGGGATGTGGATCACCCTGTGGCTGGTGCCGGAAGGCTGGTACTGGTTGCTGGCGGGGTTCCTGGTGTTCCGCTTCTTCGACATTCTCAAGCCCTGGCCGATTCACTGGATCGACCGGCATGTGCACGGTGGCGTCGGGATCATGCTCGATGACGTATTGGCAGGCGTGTTTGCGTGGTTGGCCATGCAAGGGCTGGTGTGGATTTTCGCCTGACGGGCGAGACAGGGGACTAGGGATGGCTCGGCGCTGGTGGGTTGTGATGGTGTTCGCCATGTTTTGCTCGATCGTCCGAGCGGGCGATGCCACGACGACGCCGTCCGTGATTCATCTGGCCAGCGAAGACTGGGAAGACTACACCGCCGCTGACGGTCATGGCCTGGGTTGGGACGTGCTGCGGGAAGTGTTCGAGCCGGCCGGTGTAAAACTGGACATCCGCACCGAGCCTTACACCCGCTCCGTAGGCCTGGCGCAACTCCGCGAAGTGGATGCCTGTGTCGGCTCCTACCGCGACGAAAACAGCGATCTGCTTTATCCGCGCTGGAACTTCGATACCGATCACATCTACGCCCTGGGCCTGGCGAGCAATCCGGCACCGACCCTGGAGACGCTGGGCAACTATCGACTGGCCTGGGTCCGTGGCTACGACTACCAGGATTACCTGCCCAACGTGCAGCGCTATAACGAAGTCATCCGGCGCACCGGGATTCTGTCGATGCTGACCCACAACCGCGCCGACTACTACATCGATGCGCTGACCGAAGTCGACTATGTCCTCAAGTGGGCCAAGGATTCTTCGCAGTTTCGTCGCACCCACATCGCGGAATTGCCGCTGTACCTGTGCTTCGCCGATACGCCCAAGGCTCGGACGTTGATGGCGCTGTTCGATGAGCGCATGGAGTTGCTGGTGAAAAGCGGCCGGTTGAAACCGATCTTCGAACGCTGGAAACAACCCTATCCGTTCGATTCGAAATGAACACAAGTCCCTGTGGCACTGATGATTTCCTGTGGGCGTGAGCCTGCTCGCGATGGCGACTATCTGTTAAAGATCGGTGTTCCGACACACTGCTGTCGCGAGCAGGCTCACTCCCACAGGGTGCTTGGACGGACCTGAGATCTAACTTTTTGATCGTTATGCCCCATAATTCAGCCTAAGCGTCTGTAGGAACCTGCTGTTACAATGCCGCCTCTGCGAAACTCCAGTACTCATTGATCAGGAGCACACCGGTGCCTGTCGTTTTTGTCGCCGCTTCCAAGCTGCCAACGCCTTTTGCGCAATTCACCATGCACGGCTTTCTCGATGAAGAGAACGGGCGCGAGCACGTGGTGCTGAGCCTGGGTGAGTTCGCCGACGGTGCTCCGGTACTGGGTCGGTTGCACTCCGAATGCCTGACCGGCGACGCCTTGTTCAGCCAGCGTTGCGACTGCGGCTCGCAGCTTGAGGCCGCCTTGCAGGCCATCGCCCGTGAAGGTCGTGGCGTGTTGCTTTACCTGCGCCAGGAAGGCCGTGGCATCGGCTTGCTGAACAAGATCCGCGCCTATGAGTTGCAGGATGGCGGTGCCGACACCGTTGAAGCCAACGAGCGTCTGGGCTTTGCCGCCGACCAGCGTGACTACGCCATGTGCCTGCCGATGCTGGAACACCTGGGCGTGAAATCCCTGCGCCTGATGACCAACAATCCGCGCAAGGTCAAAGCCTTGACCGACATGGGCATCGTGGTCGCCGAGCGTGTGCCGCTGCACACCGGTCACAATCCGCACAACAAACTCTACCTGGCCACCAAGGCCAGCAAGCTCGACCACATGATGGGCAACGAGCATCAGGGCGAGGCAGACCGGGCGTGACGCGCGGTCAAGTACGGCGGCGATTGTCCTTCAACTGGTGGCAATACCTGGCTCTGGCCCTGCTGCCCCTGTTCGTGATCAATGGTGTGTTCGGCCAGGGCGAGGCGCTCCTGCCGGTGCTGGCGATGCCGTTTTTCATCGCTGGTGTCGCCTCGATGTTTGTCAGCCTGAAGTTTTTTGGTGGCTACAAGCACGCATTGATCGCCACCCAGAAAGCCCTCGACACCCCGGAAGAACCCGCCGCCTGGATTACCCTGGCCGCCAAGCGCCGCACGGCGTTGCTGGTTGCGAGCCTGCCGGCCTGGATCGGCGCGTTGGCGGTGTTCGTCGGCCTTGAAGCGGTGCCGTTGGTGCTGCTGGCGCTGTCGACCACCGTGCTGTTCTACCTCTACCGTATCCCGCGTCAACTCGGCTGATGTATCGCTTCTGGCTGGCGCTGATGCTGCTGGCCGGCAGCGGCATGGCCTGCGCTGTTGAGCGCGTTGTCAGCCTCGCGCCGTCTCTGTCTGAAATCGTTGTCGAACTGGGCTCCGCGGACCTTCTGGTCGGCGTGCTGGATGCCGGTGAACGTCCTGCCGAACTCAACGGGCTTCCATCGGTTGGCCGCTATGGCCAGTTGGATATGGAGCAGTTGCTCAGCCTGAAACCCGATTTACTTCTGCTCTGGCCCGGCAGCGTTGGCCCGGCCCAGCGTGAACAACTCAAGCGCCTGAACATCCCTACGTATGTCGCCGAACCCCACAACCTCGAACAACTGACTGCGCAGATCGAAGCGATTGCCACGCAACTCGGTCGGTCTGAGCGTGGCGTTTCATTGGCCGCGCAATTACGCCAGCGCCTGGATGTGCTGCGCCAGCGATATCGCCGGGATCAACCGTTGCGGGTGTTTTATCAGGTGTGGGATCGGCCGCTGTACACCGTTGGCGGCGGGCAGATCATCAGTGATGCGCTGGAGGTGTGCGGGGCGCGCAATGTATTCGCCGACCTGACATTGCCGGCGCCGCAGGTCAGCGTCGAGGCGGTGTTGCAGCGTAATCCCGACGTGATTCTGGTCAGTGATCAGGCGCAGCTGGAGGCGTGGAAAGCCTGGCCGCAGGTGGCGGCGGTGGCGCAGGGGCGGTTGCTGTTGGTGACGGACAAGGGGTTGGAGCGGCCGAGTGGGCAGATGATCGAGGCGACGTCCAAACTTTGCCAGGTCATCGCGCCCGACCGCTAAGACCAAGGTGCGTCCTTCGCGGGCAAGCCTCGCTCCTACAGGTCCGGGGTGATCCTTGTAGGAGCGAGGCTTGCCCGCGAAGAGGCCCGCCCGAACACCATACATTCAGAGTCCAGGCGTCCAGGTCACCCCAAACATCCACGCCCGACCTTCCTCGCGATACCCATACTGACTGCCATCATGGGTGTACAACGCCCGGCTATAGCCCTTGTCCAGCAGGTTATCGACTTTCAGCTCAAGCTTGACCTCGCGATTCAATTCCCAGCTGCTGCGCAACCCCAGCAGGGCATAGCCACCCAACGGCTGTTGATTGTTCAAGTCGTCATAGCTGCTGCTCACCGCTTGCCAGCTGGCGCCGAGGCCGAACCGGTCGAACTGACGATCCAGGTCCAGGCTCAAGGTGCGCCGCGCACGACGGGCCAGGGTATGGCCGCTGTCGCGATCCCTTGGGTCGATGATCGCCACGCCGAGGTTGCTCTGCCAGCCGAACAGTTCTTGTTTCAGAGCCGCTTCGAACCCGTTGATCCGAGCCGAAGCCACGTTCTGTGGCCGTGAGTTGCTGCCAAAAATAATCGCGTCTTCAAGGTCCGTGCGATAAAGCGACGTTTCGAGACGACTGGTCTCGGTCAACTGACTGCGCCATTGCAGCTCGTAGCTTTTCGAGGTTTCAGGCTTGAGGTCCGGGTTGCTGAAATCCGGGTAGTACAAGTCATTGAAGGTCGGTGCGCGGAAACCTTCGCTGTAGGTCAGTAATACGTCGTTGTCCGGGTTCAGCGGCAGGGTGAAGGTGCCGCTCCAGCTGTTCTGGCCGCCAAACTGCTGGTTCTGGTCCCGGCGCAGACCCAGTTCCGTGGAGAAACTGTCCGCCTGGTAGCGATGCTGGATAAACGCTGCGCGGTTCCAGCGGCTGTCCTCGTCGAACGGGGTGCTGCTGTTGATCCGGTCTTCGTACCAGTCGGCGCCGAGAATCAGGCTGTTGCGCTCATTGAGCGTCAGGTCGTTCTGCCAGTTCACCGAATCACGGTACGTGTTGAACACGCTGCGTTCATCGCTGAGTTTGTCGAGGGTCTTCTCGCGGTTTTCGCTGTGACCGAATTCGACGCGGGTTTTCCAGATGTCGTTGACCCGGGCATCGACATAGCTGCTGATGCTGCTCACGGCAAAGTCGCTGTAAGGCTGCTGCTGGAGCGATTCGAAGGTCGTCGTGTCGAAGCGCCCGAATGGATTGTCGAACTCGCTTTTGCCGCGGTTATCCAGCAGGTTGGCGCCGATTTCGATGTCGTCGGTGAGGGCATGGCTCAGGCTCAGACTGACCGATTTGTTGCGGTATTCGTCATGATCTCCGTCGCTGGGATAGGACTCGTGGGTGCGGTTGATCCCGGCGGTTTCATCGAGGCTGGCGCCGAGGTTGAAGCGGGTTTTCTCATCGCCACCGGATAATCCGAGGCTGCGCTCCCAGGTCTGATGGCTGCCAAACCCCATGTGCATACGTGGTTGCAGGCCTTGTTCGCCACCACGGCGAGTGAAAATCTGGATCACGCCGCCAATCGCATCACTGCCATAAATCACCGAACGGGAGCCGCGTAGCACTTCCACGCGCTCGACCTGGTCGATGTTGATGTGTTGCAGGTTGCTGTCGCCGGAGGTTGAGTTGCCGATGCGTTGGCCGTCCACCAGCACCAGGCTCTGCGCTGACTGGGTGCCGCGAATGTAGATCCCCGGCAGACTGCCGCGCCCGCCGGTTTGCACGACTTGCACACCGGGTACACGACTCAGCAAGTCCGTGACGCTGCCCGGTTGCAGGCGGTCGATGTCGTCGCGGGTGAAAACGGTGTTGGCGGCGCTGCTGTCGTTACGCGCTTCGACCTGACGGTTGGCGCTGATCAGCACTTCAGGGAGTTTCAGGGCTTGATCGCGTTCGAAGGTGTCGGCCAGGAGTTGGCCGGCCGGCAGCAGGGTCAGCGTCAGGGCGAGGGGGGAGAGTTTCATCGGTAATCCGTTGGCGCTTTAAAGCGAACACAAATTTTGAAAGGCACAGAAAACCAATGTGGGAGCGAGCCTGCTCGCGATGAGGGTGTGTCAGTCAAAGAAGAGGTGACTGGCAGACCGCTATCGCGAGCAGGCTCGCTCCCACAAGGGGTTTTGCATTTGTTCAGATGTTGAGTAGTTGCAGGCGTTGGCGAACCGAAGCCTCGATCCCGGCCTCATCCAGCCCGCACTCGGCCAGCATCTGCGCAGGCTTCGCGTGCTCGACGTAACTGTCCGGCAAGCCCAGATGCAGCATCGACTTGAGGATGTTTTCACGTGCCAGGAACTCGCTGACCGCGCCACCGGCGCCGCCCATGATCGCGTTCTCTTCGATCGTCACCAGTAACTCATGGCTGCCGGCAATGTCGCGAACCAGGTCTTCATCCAGCGGTTTGACGAAACGCATGTCGACCACGGTTGCATCCAGCGTCTCGGCGACTTTCAGCGCCTCGGCCAGTTGCACGCCGAACACCAGCAGGGCGACTTTGCTGCCCTGGCGACGAACCACGCCTTTGCCGATTTCAATCGGTTGCAAGTCTTTCTCGATCGTTGCATTCGGGCCGGTGCCGCGCGGATAACGCACCGCCGCCGGGCCGTTGAACAGGTGACCGGTGGTGAGCATTTTGCGCAATTCGTTTTCGTCGCTCGGGGTCATCACCAGCATGCCGGGGATGCAACGCAGGAACGACAGGTCGAAGCTGCCCGCATGGGTCGGGCCGTCTTCACCCACCAGCCCTGCGCGGTCGATGGCGAACAGCACGTCGAGGTTTTGTACCGCGACGTCATGGATCAGTTGATCGTAACCGCGTTGCAGGAAGGTCGAATAAATCGCCACAACAGGTTTCGCGCCTTCGCAGGCCATGCCGGCGGCGAGGGTCACGGCGTGTTGCTCGGCAATCGCCACGTCGAAGTAACGCAGCGGGAAACGCTCGCTGAACGCCACCAGGTCGGAGCCTTCTTTCATCGCCGGGGTGATGCCCACCAAGCGCGGATCAGAGGCAGCCATGTCGCATAGCCATTCGCCGAACACACCGGAATACTTCGGCCCACCGGATTTCTTCGGTGCAGCGGCCGGCGCATCAACGGGCTCAAGCTTGGTGATGGCGTGGTAACCGATCGGGTCGATTTCCGCCGGGGCGAAGCCTTTGCCTTTCTTGGTGACGACGTGCAGAAACTGCGGGCCTTTCAGATCGCGCATGTTGCGCAGGGTGGCGATCAAGGTCGGCAGGTCGTGGCCATCGATCGGGCCGATGTAGTTCCAGCCCAGCTCTTCGAACAGCGTGCCGGGAACCAGCATGCCTTTGGCATATTCTTCGGTGCGACGGGCGATTTCCCAGGCACCGGGCAGGCGCGACAGGACCTTTTTGCTGCCTTCACGCATGCTGGCGTAAGTGCGGCTGGAAAGGATCTTCGCCAGGTAGTTCGACAGCCCGCCGACGTTGCGCGAGATCGACATGTCGTTGTCGTTGAGGATCACCAGCATGTTGGCGTTCACTTCCGGCGCATGGTTCAGCGCCTCGAAGGCCATGCCCGCGGTCAGTGCGCCGTCGCCGATCACGGCAATGGCCTTGCGATCACTGTTCTGCAGGCGGGCGGCAATGGCCATGCCCAGCGCTGCGCTGATCGAAGTGCTGGAGTGGCCGACGCCAAAGGTGTCGTACTCGCTCTCGGAGCGACGCGGGAAGGCAGCGACGCCGTCCTTTTGGCGCAGGGTGCCCATGCGCTCGCGACGGCCGGTGAGGATTTTGTGCGGATAGGCCTGATGACCCACGTCCCACACCAGCCGGTCGTCCGGGGTGTCGAAGACGTAATGCAACGCGATGGTCAGCTCGATGACGCCCAGGCCGGCACCGAAATGCCCGCCGGTCTGACCGACCGTGTAGAGCAATTCCAGGCGCAACTCATCGGCCAGGGTTTCCAGCTCGGCTTCGCCTAACCGGCGCAGGCCGTCCGGCGTGTTGGCACGGTCGAGCAGGGGCGTGGTCGGGCGCTTGCGGGGAATCTCATGAAACGTCGTGGGCATCAGGCGAATCGTTATAGGTATAAAAGATGCGGCAGTTTACCTGATGCATCGCCCCCTGCCCACGCGTTGCTTTTAACTTGGCGGATACGCCGTCAGCTGCGTCGCTCGACGATGTAGCGGGCCAGATCGCGCAATGGCTCGGCTGCCGCGTCAAACGGTCGCAGTGCGTGCAGGGCCTGATCGCGCAGTTCCAGGGCGTAGGCCTTGGCCGCGTCGAGGCCGAGCAGGGCCGGGTAGGTCGGTTTGTCGCGCGCGATGTCGGCACCCTGGCGTTTGCCGAGGGTTTCGGTATCGCTTTCGACGTCGAGAATGTCGTCCTGCACCTGGAACGCCAGGCCGATGGCCTGTGCATAAGTCTGCAAGGACTTCAGTTCGTCCTTCTCGGCACGGCCGCTGGCCAGGGCGCCGAGTTTGACGCTGACCTCGATCAGCGCGCCGGTCTTGTGCCGGTGCATGGTTTCGAGGGCTTTTTGGTCAAGTTTCAGACCGACCGAACCAAGGTCGATGGCCTGACCGCCGACCATGCCGGCCGGGCCTGCCGCCAATGCCAGGGCGCTGACCATCTGCAGGCGGAGGTGGTCGGAGGTGAGAGCAGCGTCCGACGTGCTCAGGCGCGGGTCGAGCAGGGCGCTGAACGCCAGGCTCTGAAGGCCGTCACCGGCAAGGATCGCGCAGGCTTCATCGAATTTTTTGTGAGTGGTCGGCTGGCCGCGACGCAGATCGTCGTCGTCCATGGCTGGCAGGTCGTCGTGTACCAGGGAATACGCGTGAATCAGCTCCACCGCGCAGGCCGCGCCGTTGGCTTGCTCAGCCTTGCCACCGAGCGCTTCGCACGCGGCGTAGGCCAGGAGCGGGCGAACCCGTTTGCCACCATTCATCACGCTGTAGCGCATGGCTTCGTACAACCGCGCGAGCTCAGGGCTCGGCGCGTTGAACAGGGTTTCCAGTGCAGCGTTGACGCGGGCCTGGCTGGTCGCCGAATACGCAGCAATCATTCCGGCTGATCCGCGTCGAAGGGTTCCTCGGCCAGCTCGCCATCACGCTCGAGCAGCACTTGAACCTTTTGCTCGGCCTGGGCCAGCGCCGCCTGGCAATCGCGGGTCAGACCGATGCCTTGCTCGAAAGCCGTCAGCGAGTCTTCCAGCGACAATTCGCCGTTCTCCAGTCGCTCCACCAGCGTTTGCAGGTCAGCGAGGGATTGTTCGAAATCCAGTGCAGCTTTTTTGCGGGCCATGGCGGCTATTTCCGGTTGACGTTAAACCGGCGCGACACTAGCAGACATGGGGGGTATGGGCAAATGAGGGCGGGTTTTTGAGCCTTGATCGCAAGTTGAAAACACCCCTTGTGGCGAGGGAGCTTGCTCCCGCTGGGTCGCGCAGCAGCCCAAAAACCATTTGCCCAGGGTTTCAGGAATACCGCATTCAGCCATTTACGACTGCTGCGCAGCCGAGCGGGGGCAAGCCCCTCGCCACAAAGGAATGTCGCTTCCGTGAGTGATGGGGATTATTCGGCTCATTTCGTGAGCCGAATAAACGCGCTATTCGGCTCACGGCCCCAAATGAGCGTGATTCCTACCGCAAATATAGATGTATCCGATTGTTAAAAAACCGCCAAATGGCTAACCTTCGCGCCTTCTACGACCCGATAGTCACGGGTCTTTCTGACGAAACGCAGTTTTAGGATCTGTAACGCGCCGAGGATCGGGTGCAAGGTTTCGTTATGCATGGCAGGAGGCGTCACATGCGTTCATTTCTTCTGGTGCTGATGGCGTTGGTCTGCGCGACCGCTGCCTGGGCCGAGCCGACGGCTGAGTTGTCGGAGCCGGTCGGCGGCTGGCGCTTCAACGGCCTGCTGGACCGCAGCGAATATCCTCAAGTCGCCTATCCGACGCCGCCCATCGACCGGGGCGTGCAGCGCAATCGCACGATGATCCAGGGCCAGCTCAAGGCCATCGGCACGCAACGCGGGCCTCATACGCTGGCCGTCAACGGCAATCCCCTGAATCTGTACACCGACGACCAGGGGCGATTCGCCCGGCCGTATGCGTTCGGCGCCGGTTCCAACAGCGTTGAAGTGCGCAGCTCTGAAGGCAAGTCCCTCAAGCGCGTTCAATTCTATGAAGCCAACAACCTGCGCACCCCGGCGCGGATTCGCGTGGTGCTGGGTTGGGATGACCCGAAAGCCGAACTCGATCTGCACATCATTACCCCCGACGGCCAACACGCGTTCTGGGCTCGCCCAGCGATGAGCAATGGCGGCGGGTTGGATCCGGACGGCGTCGATGGCCCCGGCCCGGAAATGTTCACCATGACCGCGCCGATGCATGGCACCTATCTGGTTTACGTGAACTATTGGGGCAACTTCGGCAGCGGCGGCTATAACTTCGAGGAGACCAGCAACCAGAACGAGGTGATCACCTCGCAGATCAACCTGGTGCTCAACGAAAACACCGTCGACGAAAAACGCGAGACCTTCATCGTGCCCCTGCGGGCCATCGGTGACCTGCTGCTGGTCAAGACTTTCAACTATTAAGCATCCCGCTCCACGGATGACATCGGGTTTTGTGAACATGAGCGATAACACTGTTTCTCCGGCCGCCGAAACGCCAGCTGCCAAAACTCCTCGCCGCTGGCCGGCGCTACTGGTCGGGCTGATCCTGGTGGCTGGCGTCGCGGCCGGCTTGGGCTGGTTCATGCACAAACCCAAGGCGCCACCGGCCGAACTGGCCAGCGACAAGCTGGGCATGAGCCGCCCGGACGGTCTGCTCGAAACCCATTCCCTGAGCCAATTGCCCAAAGACTTGCTGGCGGTGCCGTTCCTCAAGGAAACCCTGACCGAGGATTTCGTCTTCTATTACGAAGCGCATGCGGATCGCCTCGGCCTGATCGGCAGTCTGCGGCGGATCATTTACGAACATGACCTGAAGTTGCAGGACAGTTTGATCGAGCAGCTCTTCGATCAACCGGCGGATGTGGCGTTGTGGCGTGGGGCGGACGGCCGGCTGAAAGACTTTTTGTTGGTGATGGATCGCGGTGGGCTGGCCAAGGTGCTGGAGCCGCTGGCGAAAGTGGCGCTGGATGATTCGCAGCTGACCACCGTCGCCACAGTGAAAGTCGGCACCGACGATGTGACGCTTTATCAACTCACTTACAACGCCAGCAAGGCGCTGCTGTTCGCCTCCCATGGCGACAAACTGGTGGTGCTGTCCAACCCGACCAAACTCTACGATTCAGAAGGCGGAGCTTCGGAAGAACCGGGCAGCGTCTCGACCCAGTCCATCGCCGCGTTGCTCAACGGTGACAAACTGTTCCCCGAAGCCTTCGGCCTGCCACCGCGTGCGCCCGAGGTGAAACAACGCCTGTCGGTCAACGCGAGCGTCCTGGCCATGGGTTACCAGCGTTTCATCCCGAATTTCGCCGGCCTGCGCTTCGACATGGACGACAAGGGCTGGCACAGCTTCCTCGCCATGGACGAACTGGACAACCAGCCGGACTTCGATTTCAAACCGATCTGGCAAGCCATGCCAATGGGCGCCAGCGCTTGCGTGGCCCTGCCGCTCGCCGCCGAACAGCAGAAACCGCTGCTGGTGAAACTCGGCGCCGAAGAATCCGTCGCCCAGGCGCTGACCGAACACATGGCCGGGGCCGCCGGGCTGTGCTGGTACGCCGATTCGCGGTTGTACACGCCGTTGCTGGTGGCCAGCCTGAATGACGACGACAGCGCCAAACTCGACGGTGACTTGGGCAACCTGTTCGGCTCGATGGTTGGCGCCTATGAAGGCAACGTCGAAGAACACGCGTTCCCGGTGGTCGAGAAACAGGAAGGCCAAAGCCATCAGTGGCAGCGCCAGGTCAGCTCCAACTTCGGTCCCTACAAAGCCAAGGACGCCGAGAACCCTGACGCGATCACCGGCAAGGCGTTCATGAAAGTCAGCCTGGCGCGTCACGGTTCGACGTTGCTGTTCTCCCTCGATGACAAGCTCGTGGACAAGGCCCTCGGCACCCTCGACAAACGTTTCCCGCCGATGGCTGATGTGGTACCGAAAGACCTGCTGATGCCGGTCTACTTCGGCCCGGAATCCATGGCGCAACTGATGCAGCAGGAAACCCTCGATAGCCTGCCGCAGGACATGGAGCCGGTGTTCTACAACGCCGCGCAAACCTACCTGATCCCGAAACTGCGCAAGCTTGGCGGCTATGGCAAGTACGCCCTGACTTTGCCCGAAGGCAGCGAGCCTGACGGCCATTGGCAGTGGCTGCCGCTGGAGTGGAAAGCGCTGTGACCGCACTTATCCGAGGCCTCGGCCTGCTGGCGATGTTGCTGGGCAGTCGCGCGTTTGCGGGAGAAGCCGCAGCGCTGGATCCGCAGCAATCCCAGGTGTTCCGCGCCTGGTTCGTGCGCATCGCCCAGGAGCAACTGACCCAAGGCCCCAGCCCGCGCTGGTATCAGCAGGACTGCGCCGGACTGGTGCGCTTCGCCGCCAACGAAGCGCTGAAAGTCCATGACGACAAATGGCTGCGCAGCAATGGCCTGAGCAACCGCTACCTGCCGCCGGAACTGCAATTGAGCGAGGCCCAACGCAGCCTCGCCCAGCAGTGGCAGCAGGGCGGCGGAAAGGTCGGGCCCTACGTCAACGCGATCAAGTTGATTCAGTTCAACAGCCATCTGGTCGGTCGCGATCTGGCGCAAGCCCGACCCGGCGACCTGATGTTTTTCGATCAGGGCGACGACCAGCACCTGATGATCTGGATGGGCCGCTTCATTGCCTATCACACCGGCACCACCACCCCCACTGACAACGGCATGCGTTCCGCGAGCCTGCAGCAACTCATGACATGGAAGGACACCCGATGGATACCCGACGCAGCCAACCCCAACTTCATCGGCGTCTATCGACTGAACTTTCTCTCCCAATGATCGGTGCCCGCATGTTGCGTTTCCTGCCTCTGCTGTTGGTTTTGGTGCTGCCGTTTACGGCGGTCAACGCCGAAGACACCGTCGAGCCGAGCGGCTACACGCCGGTGGCCGGTGAAAGCTTTTTCCTGCTGGCGGACAGCAGTTTCGCCAGTGACGAACAGGCGATGGTGCGTCTCGAAGCGCCGGGTCGCGATTACCGTCGTTTCCGCATGGAGCCCTATGGCGGCGCCGACATTCGCGTGTACCGCATCGACAAACCGCTGGATTTCCTCAAGCGCCAGAAGAACCTGCACCGCGTGGTCAGCGACGGCCAGTTCAAGGGCGAAGGGTTGTCGAATACGCTCGCGTACCTGTGGGACAACTGGTACCGAAAATCCCGTCGGGTGATGCAGCGGGCGTTTTCCTACGAGTCCCGTAAACAAGTCACCGAGGAAGTGCCGGAGCTGAAGATGGGCAGCGCGATTGCCGCGCCCACGCCTTACGACGCTCAGCCGCAATTCGCGCTGATTCCGGGTTTGCCGGTGGTCAGCCAGTTCCGTTATCCGCTGTGGCAAGCCAAACCGATCCAGCCACCTACCGGTGTGAATCTGGCCGGTTCTTCCAGTGAGTTCGTCAGCGTCGCGCCGGGCAACGTTTACATTCCGCTGGGCAATTTGAAACCCGGTCTGTACCTGGTGGAAGCGCTGATCGGCAAGTACCGTGCGACCACCATGGTGTTCGTTTCCAACACTGTGGCCGTGAGCAAGATTGCCGGTGATGAACTGGTGGTCTGGGCTGCGCGCAAGCACGAAGGCAGTTCGGTGCCGAAGGTCAATGTGCTGTGGACCGATGGCCTCGGCGTGATGAGCAGCGGCGCCACCGATGCCGATGGTTTGCTGCGCCTGAAACACGTCAGCCCCGAGCGTTCGTTCGTGATTGGCGAGGACGAAGAGGGTGGGGTGTTTGTCTCCGAGAACTTCTATTACGACAGCGAAATCTACGACACCAAACTCTATGCCTTCACCGACCGGCCGCTGTATCGGCCGGGGGATTGGGTGTCGCTGAAAATCGTCGGTCGCGAGTTCAAGAACGCCCGGGATTCCGTGGCACCGACCGCTGCCGACGTCAACGTGACGGTACTCGATGCCACCGGCACGGCGCTGCAATCGCTGGCGCTGAAGCTTGACTCCAAGGCTGGCACCCAAGGCCGATTCCAGTTGCCGGATAACGCCGTGGCCGGCGGTTATGAACTGCGTTTCAGCTACAAGGACCAGGCCTACAGCAGCGCTTTCCGCGTGGCCGAATACATCAAGCCGCACTTCGAAATCTCGCTGAACCTGGCCAAGCAGGATTACCGAACCGGCGAACCGGTCAAGGGCAGCCTGGTGCTGCTGTACCCGGACGGCAAACCGGTGGCGAACGCAAAATTGAGCCTGAGCCTGCGCGCCCAGCAACTGTCGATGGTCGACAACGAACTGCAATACCTCGGGCAATTCCCGGTGGAGCTGACCAGCACCGAACTGACCACCGACAGCAAAGGCAACGCGACCCTCGACCTGCCGGCCGCCGAGAAACCGAGCCGTTACATGCTCACCGTGTTTGCCAGCGATGGCGCGGCGTACCGGGTCAAGACCACCAAGGAAATCCTCATCGACCGTGGCGCCGCGAGTTTCCGCTTGAGTGCTCCACAGCGCTTCAGCGCAGTGGGTGACAAGGTTGCGTTCAGCTATCTGAATGAAGGGGGCAGCGAGCAGGCCAGAGCCCTCACACCGGGCAGCTACGTTTGGGTACGTCTAGAGGATCAGAGCACAGGCGAAGGCAAACTCGCCGCGACGGATAAAAGCTTCACCTTGGCCTTCGACCGTCCAGGCACCTACAACCTGACGTTGAAGGATGACCATGGCCGGGTCGTCGGCGCCACCGGCCATTCGGTGACCGGCGATGGCGTCAAAGCCGTGCCCGGCACCGTGGAAATCGTTCTCGACAAACCCGAGTACAAGGCGGGCGACGAAGCCCTGGCGTTGATCACTTTCCCTGAGCCAGTCAGCGATGCATTGCTGTCGCTGGAGCGTGACAAGGTCGAGTCCACGGCGTTGCTGTCCAAGGGCGGCGACTGGCTGAAGATGGAAAAACTCAGCGACACCCAATACCGCGCGCGCATCCCGGTGAAGGACACTTTCGCGCCGAACCTGACCTTCTCGGTGCTGTACACCAAGGGCGGTCAGTACAGCTTCCAGAACGCCGGCATCAAGGTGATCGCGCCGCAGATCGACGTGGCCATTGCCACTGATAAAGAGGCATATCAGCCGGGCGATACCGTGTCGGTGGACCTGACTACCCAGTTCGCCGGCAAGCCGATTCCGGCACACCTGACGGTCAGCGTGGTCGATGAAATGGTCTACGCGCTGCAACCGGAAGTCGCGCCGACCATCGACCAATTCTTCTACCACCCACGCCGCAACAACGTGCGTACCAGCGCCAGCCTGTCGTTCATCAGCTACGACGTTGCGTTGCCGGGCAGCCCTGGCGCACCGGGTAAAGCCAACCGCAGCGAGCGCGGGGTGAAAGTGCTGGAACGGCCGCGCCGTGAAGACGTCGACACCGCCACGTGGGAACCTGAGTTGATCACCGACGCCAACGGTAAAACCCGCTTCACCTTCAAGATGCCGGACTCGCTGACCCGCTGGCGCATCACTGCCCGAGCCATCGCCGATGACGGGCAGGTCGGGCAGAAGAAGCAATTCCTGCGCTCGGAGAAACCGCTGTACCTGAAATGGAGCGGCCCGACCCAATTCCGCAATGGCGACAAACCGGATCTCGGTGTGTTCGCCTTCAGTCAGGCGGAAAAACCGGTCAAGGCCGAGTTGGTGATCCATTACGGCGGCGCCGAACAGCGCGTGCCGGTGACCCTGAACAATGGCATCAACTACATCGCACTGCCGGCGTTCGCGTTGACCTCCGGCGAGTGGACCGCCGAACTGGTGCAGGACGGCAAAACCGCCGACGCCCTCGCCGTGCGCCTGACCGCGACCGGCGAAGGCTGGCAGGTCACGCAAAGCCAAAGCCTGGACGTGGCCAGCGGTGACACGCCGTTGACCTTGCCGGTGGACGCGACGGATATTCGCTTGCGTCTGGATGACAGTCCGCAAGCGCTGTTCCGCTCGGCGCTCGATGATCTCCTGAGCTATCCATACGGTGGCGTCGAACAAACCGCGAGTCGTTTGCTGCCATTGAGCATTGCGTACCCGACCTTGTCGTCGAACCCGCAGATCCGCGATCGCTTGCGCCTGATCATGCAAAACAGCCGTCTGCGCCTGGTGCAAATGGCCGGGCCTTCGGCGAGTTTCACCTGGTGGGGCATGGCCGGCGAGCCGGATGCGTTCCTCACTGCCTACGCCTATTACGCCGACTGGCACGCCAGCAAAGCGCTGGAACTGAGCCTGCCGCCGGAGCATTGGCAGCGGGTGCTGGAGGTGTATTCCAAGCAGGCGAAAAACACGCCGTTGCTGCAGCGGGCGCTGATTCTTTCGTTCGCCAAGCAGATGCAATTGCCGGTCAACACCTTGCTCAGTGGGTTGATGGATGACCTGGCGAAAGCAGGCGAGGGCAGCGCGGCGAATCTGATGGAAGATGGCGAGGACAGCCTTGTCATGAGCGATCCTGATTCGGCGCTTGGCTTCGCGGCTGCTCGTACGCTGACTGCCTCGTTGGCGAAGCAATCGAAGGTGACTCTGCCGGACGCATTCAATCGTCAACTGCCGGATGCCCAGCAGCGTTTGGCGGTCAGTTCTCAGCCATTTGCCGAAGCCTTGAACCTGTCGCTACAGCCCTTCGATCAGGCTCGTGCGCAAGCGTTGTTGCAGCGTTTGCTGCCGCAGCAATCGACCCTGGAGCGCGCTTTGGCGCTGACCTGGTTGCAACGCAGCATCGAGCAGGCCTCGCCCACCATCGCACTGGCGCCGGGTGAAGGCTGGAAAAAACAACACGGTGCTACCGGTGAAATGTACTGGACGTGGCAGGGCGCTTCACCCGTACCGGCGGTGTTGTCGCTGACCGGGACGCAAGAACGTCCGTTGCGAGCGGCATTGAGCTTCCAGAGCAAACAACCACCGGTCGATCCGATGGCCGTGACCATCACCCGTCGCCTGTCGCGTCTGGTGCCGGGTGACGAAGCCTTCACCTTCAAACTGGAAGCCGTCGGCCCCCAGCCGTTGTCCAGCGACAGCCTGTACCTGGACGAAGTGATCATCACCAGCAAAGCCGCGAAACCGCTGCGCTACGGCATGCTCGAAGTGCCGCTGCCACCGGGCGCCGATGTCGAACGCACGACGTGGGGCATCAAGTTGATGGGCAAGGCCGGCACGGAAGCTACCGCGTTGGAGAAAGCGCGTTTCGAGCCGGGCCAGATGGCTTATGCGATTCCGGTCGATGCCTTGAGCGGCGAACTGCGCCTGCGTCATCTGGTGCGCTTCTCGCAGAAAGGCCAATTCAACCTGCCGCCGGTGCGTTTCACTCAGGTCTACGCGCCGCAGCATCAAGCCCAGGAACAGAAACCGGCCCTCGGCCAGGCCACGGTCAACTGACATGACCCGACCGCTGGTCTGGTGGCTGCTGTGTTTGATCCCTGCGCTGGCGACAGCGCAGGAGGAGCCGCTGCGTCTGGGCTTCAAGGGCGAGTTGATTTCGTTAAGCCAGACTCAAGTGATTTCACGTGAGCCATTGCCTGCTGATGTGCAGGCACCGCTCGGCAGTTTGTGGAAGTTGTTTGTGTACGGCTGGCTGGTGGACACCGGCGCTCGTGAGCCCGCTTACGAGTGTCGCGGGCAGTCGAAAGAGGAAGTGTATTGCTGCGCTGCTGGCGGCAAGATCGAGCGCGATCAGGCGTTGGTGAAGTCATGTGGCTTGTACTTTGAGCCTGCGCGATTGGGTATTTCTGAGGCTGGCTGGCGGGAATATTGGCAAGCACGGCAGGCGCCGGAATGGTTGCTGAACCTTCCTTCGTTGCAGCCTTCTACGCGAGTTTCCGTGGCTGAATTGCTGAAAGTGCTGGCCGTGATGCCGGCGCAGGATCAGGCGCGGCGGGTGTTGCTCGATGTGGTGCTAAGCGCCGCTGACGGCAATGTTGTCGGCGAACTCGGTGGCCGGTTGCGGGTGAAAACCTGGAGCTGGTTGGGCGATCAGGACCCTGCGTCGCGTCAGGGCGGGTTTGCCGGATGGACGGCGGACGGTACGCCGATCTGGGCGGGTGGCCGGGGGACCAGTCAAATGGTCTTGCGTCACTACGGTGGGGTGTTGGCTTCTGTGTTGCCGGTTGAGTGGCCTTTGGATGCGGGCCGTTGCGTCGAAGTCGGTCTGTTTTCCCGTTATCCGATCGGGCGTGTTCTTGCGGGGGATCGGGTTGTTTCTTCCGGGCCTCTGCTGGGCGACTATCGCGTCGAATTCGCCAATGGCAATCAACTGGATATCCACAGCGACGGCGAACTGTTTTTGCTGAAGGGCAAACTCGTCGCTCGACTCGACCGTGAAGAATACGTCGCCCGCGTCCTGCAAAGGGAAGCCAAACCCGAACCCATTGAAGCCGCCAAAGCCCTGGCCATCGCGATCAGAACCTATCTGCTGCAAAACGCCACCCGTCATGGCGACTGCCTGAGCATCGACGACAGCAGCAACCGCCAACGCGTCGCCCCACGCCCGGCCACCGCCGAGTCACGCCACATCGCCGCCTGGACCAGCGACCTCGTCCTCGCCGGCAGCACCGTCACTTACCACTCCGACCAACCCGGTCCGGACAAACTCTCCTGGCAGCACGCCATCGAACAAGCCAACGCCGGCCAGCGCTACGACGCCATCCTGCTGCACGCCTACCCACGCGCCAGCCTCAGCCGCTGGGACAACCCCGTCGCCTCCTGCGAAGCTCTGCCCGCCGCGCAAGACTGGCTACTAAAGCAACGCCGCGGCTGGCGTGCGCAGTTGGAAAGCGAGGTCGGCTACAACGACGTCAGCACTTTCGCCGTCTGCCGCCTGGCCTTCGGTCGCCCCTACGTCGACCGCGAACGCCAGCGCATCTACGTGCGCGGCGTGCTGTCACTGCAAGACCGTCTCGACCTGACCCACGAATACCTGCACCTGGCCTTCGAAGCACACCCCAACGGCCAGGATGAAACCTACATCGAAGGGCTCGCCCGCCACCTCTTGCTGGAATAGGCCATGAAACTCCGTTATCCACAGGTCTTCCTGTTCCTTTGTTCTTTTTGTGTATTGCCCGCAGTTTTTGCGGCTGAGAGTGGTGTGAAACTCAATACGCCCGTTGGTGGTTGGCGCACTGGCGCGTCCGAAGGTGAAGGTGAAAACTTTCGTCAAACCGTTAACTATCCAGCCTCCTCGGTGAACACGCCGGTCGGCCAAGCCAATACCGCCCGTATCACCGGGCAGATCAAAGCCACGCCAAAGTCCAGTGAACCTGGGCGGTTGATCGTCAACGGCGTCAGCATGCCGCTGAAGATTGATCCGTCTGGGCGTTTTGATCGACCGTTCTCGTTTCCCAATGGCAGCAACAGCGTTGAAGTTCGCAGCCCTGATGGGCTGCAACGGTCTCGGACGCAGTTTCTTAATGTCAGTGGTGGGGCTACGCCGGCCAAGTTGCGCGTGCTGCTGGCCTGGGACAGCGATGGGACGGATTTGGACCTGCACCTCATCACGCCTGATGGCGCCCACATCTGGTACGGCGACCGCGCTGTTCCCAATGGCGCTGCGCTCGATGTCGACGTGACGACGGGATACGGCCCGGAAATCTTCGCCATGCCGGCGCCAATCAAGGGGCAGTATTTGGTGTATGTGAATTACTTCGGGGGTGGGTATCGGAGTGATGAGGACGGGCAGGAGGAGGCGGTTCAAGCGCTGACCACGGCGCAGGTGACGGTGATTACGGAGGAAGGGACGCCGAACGAGAAGATGGAGACTTTTCTGGTGCCGATGCGGGCGGTGGGGGAGTTGACGTTGGTTAAGGGGTTTAGTTATCCGTGAGGAATTGTGCAGCAGCTTGCTGCACTATTTACTTTTTCCGGGCATTAAAAAGCCGGCTTGTGGCCGGCTTCTCGGGGACTGGCTTGGTTCATTTTTGGTAAACCTCACCAGCCTTCAAAACGTACACCCGGATCTTGCGTCCGGCTGTGGGACTCGGCGAGAAAGTCATCTGCCGTGTCGGTGCGATCAGAGCCGCGGGGCGGGGTGATGCGCAAATGTGGGGCGCAGCATACTGATTTTTTTGGGGAATTCCCAGTGCGGTGTGCGCCTTAGAGCTATCGGAGCTCGGGATTAAGTGACCCGGACGGAATTTTAGCGTGAATGTTCCGCCCTCATCGCGAGCAGGCTCGCTCCCACATGGCTTGCGCAGTACCTGTGGGAACGCTCGCGATGAGTACGGCGCGGTGCTACAAAAACGGCACCGCCGGCCGCCGTTTGTTCAGGGTCGACCACCAGAACACCCACCCCAACACCCTGATGTTCTGCTTATCAATCTGCTCGGCATTGAAGATTTCATCCGGGTGTTCAGCTTTGTTGTAGCTGCGCAGCCGCAGGGCGTTGCCCGGCATCCGGTGCAGGTATTTGATTCGCAGCATCCCGTCGTGCTCGATGGCATAGATTTCCCCGTCAATCACTTTGGTCAGTCCTCGGTCGATGGCGAGGGTGGAGCCGTCCTCAATGCGCTCGCCCATGCCGTTGCCGATCATGTGGACGCAGAAGACATCCGTGTATTTGATTTCCAGAGAGTCGAGGTGGCTTTTGGGCAGGCGGATGAATTGGCCGGGGTCTTCGGCGACGTGGGTTTTACAGGACCCCGGGGCGATGGGGATTTCCTTGAAGAGGGGCAGTTTGACGTCGGTGGGCTCGACCACCGTGTAGATGCCGCGAATGGCCTGGGCGTCGAAGGTGTTGCCGGCCTCGTCGAGAAGGCGCAGGTGTTTGGAGTCTTGTGGGCCTTCACCTGTTTTGAGCCAGTCACTGTTTACCGAGAGTAATCTGGAGACCTCTTCCATGCGGTAGGCGGGCACACCGCGGGTGTACCAGTTATGGATATTTTGCGGCTCCGTGTCGAAGAAAGCGGCAAAACCTGTCGTCGTTATTTTCGCTTTTTCGAGGAGCGCTTTAAACCGTGGGCCGCTAGTGTTCTTTTTCATAAACACGAGTCTACGGCTGCTGCGCCGGGCTTTGAATAAACGAGCCGTTCAAATTTCGAGGGAAATTTACGACCGGATGTAAGACGTATTTGGAACAAATTAAACAAGAAAAAACGTAGCGTTCTGAAATTAAACGCTGCGTTTAAAAGGCCCTTGATAGACGCCCACAAAAAACCCCGGATCAACCGGGGTTTTTTTCAAGTCGTCACAGGCGCGAGGCCAGTGGCGTCTCAGCCTTTGTAGGCAGCAACCGACTTGGTGATGGCGTCGCGAGCGGCATCTGCACCGGCCCAGCCTTCGATCTTCACCCATTTGCCTTTTTCGAGATCTTTGTAGTTCGCGAAGAAGTGCTCGATCTGCTGAATCAGCAGGGGTGGCAGGTCGGTGTATTCCTTCACGTCGACGTACAGCTGGGACAGCTTGTCGTGTGGAACCGCGATGACTTTGGCATCGCCGCCGCCGTCGTCGGTCATGTTCAGGATGCCGACCGGACGAGCGCGGATCACCGAGCCTGGCGCTACCGGGTAAGGGGTAACGACCAGCACGTCGAGGGGGTCACCGTCGTCGGCCAGGGTGTTCGGGATGTAACCGTAGTTGGCCGGGTAGAACATCGGGGTGGCCATGAAACGGTCAACGAACAGGCAATCGCTGTCTTTGTCGATTTCGTACTTGATCGGCGCGTGGTTGGCCGGGATCTCGATCGCGACGTAGATGTCGTTCGGCAGGTCTTTGCCAGCCGGAATCTTGCTGTAGCTCATTGGGCGGTGCCCCCGTTAGTTGACCAAAAACACTTGGCCGGATTGACCAAAAAGTGGCGGCGATTATAGGCATATTCCGCCACCGTTGCTATGTGCCAGAGGTCGTGTAGACCCGAGTGCCCAGCCTCACCGATACTGTTGCTTTTTGACGGCGTCCGTTGCGGTCATGCTGCGTTGCCGCTCCTCGCCATAGCCAGCTATGATTCGTCGCGGCGCCTTGCCTGACCACAACGACCACTCGTCAAAAGAGCAACGTATCGGTGAGGCTGGGCACTAGTCGTGTGCCTGATAGACCGGGTTCTCGGCCAGAAGTTGCCGTAGCCGGGCCAGCGGGTCCTGGCGGTAAAACAGCTTCAGTTGCTCGTAGACCTGAGGATACGCCTCGTGCAGCAAATCTGGAGCGCTGAAGAAGTATTCGCTGGTGACGGCGAAGAATTCGGCGGGGTTTTCCGCCGCATAGGGATCGATGGCCGTTTCGGCGTCCGGATTGCGGTCAAGGTGCCGATTGAGGTCGTCGTAGGCGTGTTGCATGACCTTGGCCCACTCGCTGACCCGCATGTCGGGGTGCAGCGGCGGCAAGCCGTTGGCGTCGCCGTTGAGCATGTCGAGTTTGTGCGCGAGCTCGTGGATCACCAGGTTGTAGCCTTCCCAGCCGCCGCTGGCCATCACGCCGGGCCAGGCCAGGATGATCGGGCCTTGCTGCCAGGCTTCGCCGCTGTGTTCGCCGTCCCACTCGTGTTCGACACCGCTGGCATCGCGATGCCGTTGGGGGCTGAGGAAGTCGTCGGGGTAGAGGACGATTTCGTGGAAACCCTGATACCAGTTCAGATCGCCCAAGTGCAGCAGTGGCAGTTGCGCTTGAGCGGCGAGCAACAGGCGTTGTTCCTGATGGAGTTCGACGCCGGGCAGGGCGGTCAGGTGTTTATCTTCCAGGAACAGCACGCAGGCTTCACGCAGCCATTGGTCTTCGGCGGCGCTGATGCCGTCAAGAAAACTCAAGTGATGGCGCACCCGCTGCCACACGTCGTCGGCAATCGGGTGTCTGGCCAGGATGCGCCGGCGACGCCAGGCGCTCAGGGACCACATCGCGGGTCAGCGCGATTGGGTTTTGGATGCGGCGTTGCCGAAACGGCTGCGGACCACGCCGATGATCATCGGTACCAGCGACAGCAGGATGATGGCCACCACCAGCAGCGAAAGGTTTTTCTTGATGAACGGCACGTTGCCGAAGAAGTAACCCAAGGTCACCAGACCGCCGACCCACAGAATGGTGCCGAGGACACTGAAGGCAAAGAAACGTGGGTAAGGCATTTTGGCGACGCCGGCGACGAACGGTGCAAAGGTGCGGATGATCGGCAAGAAGCGCGCCAGGGTCACGGTCTTGCCACCGTGCTTGTCATAGAAATCGTGGGTCTGTTGCAGGTAGTCGCGACGGAAGATTTTCGAGTTCGGGTTGCTGAACAGGCGTTCGCCCGCTGTTCGGCCGATGACATAGTTGGTGCTGTCACCGAGGATCGCTGCGAGCATCAGCAAACCGCCCAGCAACACCGGGTCCATGCCGCCGCCGGCCGCAACGGCGCCCGCGATGAACAGCAGCGAATCGCCCGGCAGGAAGGGCATCACCACCAGACCGGTTTCGCAGAAGATCACCAGAAACAGGATGGCGTAGATCCATGGCCCGTAGTTGTTCACCAGCAAATCGAGGTAAACATCGAGATGCAGGATAAGGTCGATCGGGTTGAAATCCATGGAGGGGCACCTGTGGTGACGGCCGGACTCAGCAGGCCTGTGCGGATGACTTCGCGAAAGCCTACAGACGAGTGTAGTTTTTCTTACAAGCCGAAAAGGCCGGCATTATACGGGCTGAGTGGTGAAACGCGCGTCGAGATTGTAGCGGGGGATGTCTATGGCGCGGCCGGAAGTCTGGTGACAATAAATAACCCTTTCTGTGATGAACGAGCGCGCTCCCTCATCACAGAAGTCAGGATCAGAGCTCGTCGCTGATCGGCAATACGTAGTTCTTGAACTCGGTGTCTTCCTTGAACCCGATGGATTCGTAGGTTTTCTGCGCCACTTCGTTGTTGCTGCTGGTGGAAACGCGCATGCGCACGGCATTGGTTTCCTTGGCCATTTTCTTCGCGGTGCGAATCAGGTTGTCGGCCACCAGCTGGCGGCGGGCGTCTTCGGCGACATAGATGTCGTTGAGGATCCACACGCGCTTGAGCGAAAGGGAGGAAAAGCTCGGGTACAACTGACAGAAACCCATCAGCTTGTCTTTGTCATCGGCCAGCGCCAGATAGATCACCGATTCCTTGCGGCGCAGACGTTTCTCAAGGAATGCCCGGGAGGAGTCTGGATAAGCCAAGGAGCCATAAAACTCGCGATATTTGACGAACAACGGGGTCAGCAGGTCCAGGTGTTCGAGGGTCGCTTGAATAATCCGCATCGATAGGTCTCGTCTTCAAGTGGCTGTCTTCACGTGCTCTGACGGCGAACGGTTCTTCACTCGGGCAGCCGTGCATCGATCCTGCCTGAAACCGGAACAGAAACGCAATGCGGAAACGGTTCAGGCATTCGGCGGGCTCAGTAGGAAATTACCTTTCATGTCCGCACCTGCGTCCGACTCCAGCGTCTGAACCTGGGCTTCGTCCTTCAGATTGACCCCCGACAGCTGGCGGCGGCAAGCCTCGCGCATCAGGTACAGCAAGCGGTGTGCCGCCATTGCGTAGCTCAGGCCCTCGAGCCGGACATTGGAGATGCAATTGCGGTAGGCGTCCGTCAGCCCGACCTTTGGATTGTAGGTGAAATATAAACCCAGGCTGTCCGGCGAACTGAGACCCGGGCGTTCACCGATCAGGATCACCACCATTTTTGCGCCGAGCAGTTCGCCAATCTCGTCGGCCACCGCGACCCGCCCTTGTTCCACCAGCACCACCGGTGAAACGGACCAGCCTTCAGCCTCGATTTGCTCCTGCATCCGCGCCAGAAACGGCAAGGTATGGCGATGAACGGCCAGCGCCGACAAGCCATCGGCGACCACGATCACCAGATCCACGCCACCCGGGTTCGCCTGCGCGTATTCGCGCAGGGTCTGCGCCGATTCATCGCTCAACTTTCGCCCCAGATCAGGGCGCTGCAAGTAAGTGTCCCGGTTCGTGGCGGCGCTGTGCAGCAGCAAACTCTCGCGTCCAGCCTCGGCCAGTTGCGAGCTGAGCCCGGCATGATCGAACGGCAAGTGCACCGCGTCCCGGGCTTGTGCGTGGGCGTACTGGAAATCCAGTTGCGCGCTGGTCGGCATGCTGGTGCCGGTGCGGCCCAGGGCAATCCGCGCCGGGGTCAGGCGACGCAGCTCCAGCAACGGATTCTCTGGGTCAACAGGTGGTTTATCCATTTCAACGCTCATCCCAATTGCGCCATGGCTTGACGGAAGGCCGGCGGCAGGCTGTCGCCGAAGTGAATCTTGCCATCCGCCTGGGTCAGGATGCCCATTCTCGCCAGCCATTGTTCGAACTCCGGCGCCGGTTTCAGGCCCAGGGTCTGGCGGGCGTAAAGGGCGTCGTGGAACGAGGTGGTCTGGTAGTTGAGCATGATGTCATCGGAGCCGGGGATGCCCATGATGAAGTTGATCCCGGCGACGCCCAGCAGGGTCAGCAACGTGTCCATGTCGTCCTGATCGGCTTCGGCGTGGTTGGTGTAGCAGATGTCGCAGCCCATCGGTACGCCGAGCAGCTTGCCGCAGAAGTGATCTTCAAGGCCGGCGCGGATGATCTGTTTACCGTTGTAGAGGTATTCCGGGCCGATGAATCCTACGACGGTGTTGACCAAAAACGGCTTGAAATGACGCGCCACAGCGTAGGCACGGGTCTCGCAGGTCTGTTGATCGATGCCGTGGTGGGCATTGGCTGACAGGGCACTGCCCTGGCCGGTCTCGAAATACATCAGGTTCTGGCCCAGGGTGCCGCGATTCAGGCTCAGCCCGGCGTCGTAACCTTCCTGCAGGACATTCAGGTTGATGCCGAAACTGGCGTTGGCCGCTTCGGTGCCGGCGATCGACTGGAACACCAGGTCCAGCGGAACCCCGCGATTGATCGCCTCGATGGAGGTGGTGACGTGGGTCAGCACACAGGCCTGGGTCGGGATTTCGTAGCGCTGAATGATTGCATCGAGCATTTCCAGCATGGCGCAGATCGACGCGATGCTGTCGGTGGCCGGATTGATGCCGATCATCGCGTCCCCGTTTCCATACAGCAGGCCGTCGAGAATGCTCGCCGCAATGCCGGCCGGTTCGTCGGTGGGATGGTTGGGTTGCAGGCGCGTGGATAAACGCCCGCGCAAGCCCATCGTGCCGCGGAATTTCGTGACCACGCGAATCTTTTGCGCCACCAGCACCAGATCCTGCACACGCATGATCTTCGAGACAGCGGCGACCATCTCCGGGGTCAGCCCGGGCGCCAGGGCGCGCAGGCTCTGTTCGTCGGCCGCGTCGCTCAGCAGCCAGTCGCGGAAGTCGCCGACGGTGAGGTGGCTGACGGCCATGAACGCATGTTTGTCGTGAGTGTCGATGATCAGTCGGGTGACCTCATCAGCCTCATAGGGAATCAGTACTTCCTGCAGGAAGTGAGTCAGCGGAATGTCAGCCAGGGCCATTTGCGCCGCTACGCGCTCGCCATCGTTGAGGGCGGCGACGCCGGCCAGAAAATCCCCGGAGCGCGCCGGACTGGCCTTGGCCATGACGTCCTTGAGGCTGTCGAAACGGAAGGTCAGGGCGCCGACCGTGTGAGCAAAACTTGCCATACAGATTCTCCGTGACGGCGCAGACAGGGCCTGCGCCGTAATTTCTGGCCGTTAGTGCAGGGCTTTTTCAGCGTTCTGAATGGCCGCGAATTCTTCTTCGGGCGTGCCTGCTACCAAGTGATGCCGACTGTAGAAAGCAAAGTAAGCAATTAACACTCCATAGATGATCGCAGCGCCAATCACCACGCGTGGGTCTACCAGAAAACCCGCTACTACGGCGATGCAAGCCAGCACCAACGCTACACCGGAGGTGAAAATACCGCCGGGCGTGCGATAGGGCCGATCCATTTTGGGGCGTCGAATGCGCAGTGTGATGTGCGCCGCCATCATCAGGACGTAGGAAATGGTCGCACCGAACACCGCTACCAGAATCAGCAAGTCACCCTGACCGGTCAGTGATAAGCCGAATCCGATGATGCCGGGAATAATCAGAGCCAGTACGGGCGCCTTGCTCTTGTTGGTTTCTGACAGTTTGCGCGGCAGGTAGCCGGCGCGGGACAGTGCGAAGATCTGTCGCGAATAGGCGTAGATGATCGAGAAGAAACTGGCAATCAGCCCGGCCAGGCCCACCAGATTGACGAAGTGGCCCATCCAGGTCGAGCCGCCATAGGCCTTGCTTAATGCTTCGACCAACGGATTGCCCGAGGTCAGCAGTGCATTGGCACCCGCACCGCCCGGGCCGATGACCAGAATCAGCAGGGCAAAGCTCACCAGCACCAGCATGGCGCCGATCAAGCCGCGGGGCAGGTCGCGTTTCGGGTTTTTGGTTTCTTCTGCTGCCAACGGCACGCCTTCGACAGCGAGGAAGAACCAGATCGCGTAAGGAATTGCCGCCCACACGCCGACGTAGCCGAAAGGCAGGAAGCTGCTGGCGCCCTTGGCGTCAGTCACCGGGATGTCGAGGAGATTGGCGACGTCGAAGTGCGGCACCATCGACACTAGGAACACGCCCAATGCCAGCGCGGCGATGGCGGTGATAACGAACATCAGTTTCAGGGCTTCGCCGACCCCGAAAATGTGAATGGCGATAAAGATGATGTAGAACGCCAGGTAAATCATCCAGCCACCAATGCCGAACAGTGACTCGCAATAGGCGCCGATAAACACCGCGATCGCCGCCGGAGCGATGGCGTATTCGATCAGGATCGCGGTGCCGGTCAGAAAACCGCCCCACGGTCCGAATGCGCTACGGGCAAAACCATAGCCGCCACCTGCGGTAGGGATCATCGACGACAGTTCCGCCAAGGAGAAGCACATGCACAGGTACATGGTCGCCATCAGTAACGTAGCGAGAAACATGCCGCCCCAGCCACCCTGGGCCAGGCCGAAGTTCCAACCCGCGTAATCGCCGGAGATGACATAGGCCACGCCCAGACCCACCAGCAGGACCCAGCCTGCTGCACCTTTTTTCAGTTCCCGTTGTTGGAAATAGTCGGAGCCGACTTTTTCAAAGTCGACCGAGGAGGTAGCCGGCTGCACGCTGGCTTGATCGCTAGGCATAGGTTTCACCTGTTCTTATTGTTTTTGACCGGCGTGGTTGCCGGGTGGGAGCGAAGGCCCAATGTGCAGGCAAGCCCACTCCCACAAGGAGAGTGGCTTGCCTGCGACAGTCGGTTTAGAAGAAGCCCAACGGATTGATGTCGTAGCTCACCAGCAGGTTTTTGGTCTGCTGATAGTGATCGAGCATCATCTT